>NZ_CAMCVG010000005.1 GCF_945881795.1 Rhodoferax sp. OV413 | reverse complement strand
CTGTGGCATCCAATGGTTGGCGCAAGTGGCCAGATACTTTTCCCAAGCCCACTTGTACTTAAAGGGTACGAGCTGATTGACGTCGGTCTGGCCGTTGATGATGCGCTTGTCAGAGGCATTGACTCGCCGGCCACCTGAGCTCGTAGTGCTGGCCTGTACTGCCTCGGCAGTCACCGGGTTTGACGCAAAAGCCGGAGCGAGAAGCGCCTGTGCAAGGCCCAAGCGGTCAGGCGGATTGCGTGCGAAATTCGACGGCGATACGGGCTTGATTTCTTCTTCCCAGGACAACATAAAAAATTCCAATCAGCGGATTATGAGAGCAGTGGATTAAATTGAAAAGCAATCAAGCAGTTCACAGAAAACTAGTGTTGTTCAGTCGCATCGCAGTGTCATCTGCGATGCGATCGCCATTACTGACAAGCCTCGCACGTGGGGTCATCAACGCCGCAGAATTTGATATCTGTAGCTGCGTTGCCGGCCATCTCCATTTGGGCTTTGGCAGCCGCAGCCGCTGCCTCTAGAGCGCTGGACATTTTGGTAGAGCCTTGCGCGTCGTTGCCCGATGAAACCGCATTAAGGCGCCCCGCGGTGACCGTCGACTTTTCGGCATGAGTCGCCGACATGGTGCGCAGGTAGTAGGTGGTTTTCAGGCCGCGCAACCATGCGAGCTTGTAGGTCTCGTCCAGCTTTTTACCGGAGGCGCCTGCCATATAGATGTTCAGTGACTGCGCTTGGTCAATCCACTTCTGGCGACGCGCGGCAGCTTCCACCAGCCACTGCGTCTCGACTTCAAACGCGGTGGCGTAGAGTTGTTTGATTTCTTGCGGCACACGGTCGATGGGGCTGAGTGAGCCGTCAAAATGCTTCAGGTCCATCACCATCACGTCGTCCCACAGCCCCAGACGCTTGAGGTCTCGCACCAGGTAACTGTTAATCACGGTGAACTCGCCTGAGAGGTTGGACTTCACCGACAGGTTGCCGAAGCAAGGTTCAATGGAGGCGTCGACGCCGATGATGTTCGAAATCGTAGCGGTCGGGGCAATCGCTACGCAGTTGGAGTTGCGCATGCCATCAGCAGCAATTTTGTTGCGCAGTGCGTTCCAGTCCAGGGTGGACGAGCGGTCCACTTCTACATAACCGCCCCGGGCGTTGGCCAGCATGTCCAGTGTGTCAAGAGGCAAAACTCCCTTATCCCAAAGGCTGCCCTTGTAGCTGTTGTACTTGCCGCGCTCCCGCGCCAGATCTGTGGAAGCCCAGTAGGCGTAGTAGCTGATTGCCTCCATGGAGCGGTCCGCAAAAGCCACCGCAGCATCGCTCGCATAGGGAATACGCAGTTCATACAGGCTGTCTTGGAATGCCATCAAACCCAGGCCCACGGGGCGGTGTCGCATGTTCGAGTCGCGCGCCTTCTTGACCGCGTAGTAGTTGATGTCGATCACGTTGTCCAGCATGCGCATCGCGGTAGAAACAGTGCGCTTGAGTTTGTCGTGGTCGAGGTCGCCGTCCTTCAAGTGCTGGAGCAGATTCACCGACCCGAGGTTGCAGACCGCGGTTTCAGTGTCGGAGGTGTTGAGCGTGATTTCGGTGCAGAGGTTGGAGGAGTGCACCACGCCGGCATGTTGCTGCGGCGAGCGGACATTGCACGCATCTTTGAATGTGATCCAGGGGTGACCGGTTTCAAACAGCATCGTCAGCATCTTGCGCCACAGGTCGCTCGCCTGGATGGTGCGCGATGGCTTGATTTCACCGCGTGCCGCTTTCTCTTCGTATGCCACATAGGCTTTTTCGAAGTCTGACCCGAACAGGTCGTGCAGGTCGGGCACGTTGGAAGGAGAGAACAATGTCCAAGTGCCTTTTTCCATCACGCGACGCATGAACAAGTCTGGAATCCAGTTCGCGGTGTTCATGTCGTGTGTGCGGCGGCGATCGTCGCCGGTGTTCTTACGCAGTTCCAGAAACTCCTCAATATCAAGGTGCCAGGTTTCGAGGTAGGTGCAGACAGCGCCCTTGCGCTTGCCGCCTTGGTTCACCGCTACAGCCGTGTCGTTCACGACTTTGAGGAAAGGCACCACACCTTGAGATTCGCCGTTGGTGCCTTTAATGTGGGACCCCAGTGCGCGGACGCGGGTCCAGTCATTGCCCAAGCCGCCAGCGAATTTGGAGAGCAGAGCATTCTCTTTGATGGATTCGTAAATGCCGTCCAGGTCATCGGGCACGGTGGTCAGGTAGCAGCTCGAAAGCTGAGAGCGCAGGGTGCCGCTGTTGAAAAGTGTCGGTGTACTCGACATGAAGTCAAAGGTGGACAACACCTCATAAAACTCGATGGCGCGTGCTTCGCGATCGATTTCATTCAGCGACAGTCCCATCGCGACGCGCATGAAGAATGCCTGGGGTAGTTCAATGCGAACTTTGGCGGTGTGCAGGAAATAGCGGTCGTAGAGTGTTTGCAGGCCGAGGTAGTCGAACTGCAGGTCGCGGTCAGCCTTGAGGGCCCGGCCCAGGCGGTTCAGGTCGAACTGCTGGAGCTTTTCGTCGAGCAGCTCAGCTTCCACACCGCGCTTGATGAAGCTGGGGAAGTAGTCTGCATAGGCTTCCTGCATGTCAGCTTGTGCCACATCGCGGCCCAGCACCTCGCGGGAGATGGTGTGGAACAGCAAGCGTGCGGTGGCGTAGGTGTAGTCCGGGTCTTTTTCAATCAGGGTGCGGGCAGCAAGAATGGACGCTTTGTAAACCTCGTCCAGCGGCACACCGTCGTAGAGGTTGCGCATGGTCTCCGCCTGGATGGGGCCGGCCTTTACGTCGGCTCCGAGTCCCGCGCAAGCGTTCTCGATGCGGGCCTGCAGTTGCGCCAAGTCCAAGGGCACGCGTTGGCCCTGGTCGATCACATGCAGGGTGGGCGTAGCGGGGGCTGCACTGGCTACCTGTTTCGCACGTTCCTGGGTACGGCGTTCGCGGTACAACACGTAAGCACGGGCAATCTCGTGATGTCCGCCCCGCATCAGGCCTAACTCCACCTGATCCTGTACGTCTTCTATATGGAAGGTGCCGCCGCCGGGGCGTGAGCGCACAAGCGCGCGAATCACTTGCTGCGTGAGGCTGTCCACGGTTTCGCGGACGCTGGCAGATGCCGCACCTTGTGTGCCGTGGACCGCGAGGAACGCCTTCATCATGGCGACCGCAATTTTGTTGGGCTCAAAGGGCACGACCGCGCCATTACGGCGAATGATTTGGTACTGCGCGTACATCGTGGAGGAGTGTGCTTCATCCTCGGCGATGGGAGTGAGCAGCGGTTGCGTACCAGCGGGCACTGCGGTGGAGATAGCTTGCATGATTTCCTCGTCTAAATCGGAATTTTTTGTCGTATTCCGGAGCCTGCAAAGATTGTTGCGCTGATGCCGAGCATCGGATTGCAACAAGCAGGCCACACTATATCTGGTGTCTGAACGGGTGGCAAGGCACTACCGGTAGTGTTTTCCTGCCTTATTCAAGATTTATGTGTGAGAACTATTTTTATTTATCGGCCGTGGAATCCGGGTGCCTCGCGCGGGCCGCAACCTGTCGTGTTTTGCACGGTTGCAGCGAGTCTGGATGGGGCTCCGCAAGGGTTTTGGCCCGCTAGCGCCCGTCCTTATTAGGTCGAGGTCTGAGCCAGCGACTATTCAAGCGACAGAAAATTTTCCCGAGTCTGTGAAGCGATGGGGTGACGGGTTGTACCCGCGCTGTCAGGCCGGAAACTGCCACGCCGCCAATTCAGGCCAGGCGCGGACATCTGTCCACAGAAAGCCGGTTCCCGGGTCATTTTTTCGGCCCGGGGCGATGTGCTCGTGTCCGGCTACATGGCCGATGGGGTAGTGCTGCGCAATGGCGGCGCACAGCGTGCGAAGGCTCTGGTACTGCGGGGGCGTGAACTGATCGCCCTCCAGGCCCTCCAGCTCAATACCGATGGAGTCATCGTTGCAGTTGTCGCGCCCCCGGTACGAGGACCGCCCCGCATGCCAAGCCCGCTCGTCGCATCCCACGAATTGCCATACCTGACCCTGGCGGGTGATAAAGAAGTGGCTGGACACCTCAAGGCCCCGGATGCTCTGAAAGTAAGGGTGCTCGTCCCAGTCCAGGGTGTTGGTAAACAGGCGCTGGACTTCGCCCCCACCGTAGCGGCCCGGCGGCAGAGAAATGGAATGCAGCACCACCAGGTCAATGATGGCCCGTGCGGGGCGAGGGCCGAAATTGGGCGAGTGTGCATGCTTTGCCCCAAGCCACCAGCCGCCTTGCCACGTCGGTGCCAGTTCGACAGGCCCGATGACCGGCTGCATCAGAGAAGGATCAGGCATCGTCGACATCGTCATCTCCGGGAGCTTCGATGTTCAAGCGCTGCATGCGGTAGCGAATCTGGCGCAGGCTGATGCCCAGACGCTGCGCGGCGGCGGTGCGATTGAACTTGCTGTCACGCAAGGCGCAGACCAGGATTTCGCGCTCTTGTGCGTCGAGGTGGCCTTGCAAATCAGATGGAATGTCAACCGGGGGCTTGGCGGTCTCTGGATGGTTGGGCTCGTTATCCGGGGCCACTGGGGCTGAAGCGCCGTCCCATCGCAACTCTTTCCCGTCGGAGAGGGCCATGGCGCGGTGCAGCAGGTTCTCCAGCTCCCTGACATTGCCGTGGAGCGGGTGCGATGCAAGTTGCGCGAGCAATTCCTCAGTGAGGGCCGGCACGGGCGCTCCCGTCTCCAGGCCGATCCGCTCGAGGATGGCACGGCTCAACAGGGGTAAATCTTCTTTGCGCTCACGCAGCGCCGGCAGGTGAATATCGATGACATTCAGCCGGTAAAACAAGTCTTGCCGGAATGCGTTGGCAGCTACTTCGGCACGCAGGTCCTTGTGGGTGGCGCTGACCAGCCGCACATCTACCAGCTCCTCGCGGTTGCTGCCCAGAGGCCGGACTTTGCGTTCCTGAATAGCGCGCAGCAATTTCGACTGCATGGTCAGCGGCAGATCTCCGATCTCGTCGAGGAACAGAGTGCCTCCGTGCGCAGCCTGAAAAAAGCCTTCGCGGTCCTGGGTGGCGCCGGTGTAGGCGCCTTTACGCACGCCGAAAAACTCTGCTTCCAACAAAGCTTCCGGGATAGCGCTGCAATTCACCGCCACCCAAGGGCCGCGTCCGCGGTGGCTGCTCGCGTGTATTGCGCGGGCTGCCAGTTCCTTGCCGGTGCCGGATTCTCCGCTGATCAGGACCGGGGCCATGCCGCGGGCTACTTTGCTGATGCGCTCTTTGACCGCCAACATCGGGGCCGACTCGCCGACTAACCGGTCCACAGCGCTCACCGCGCCACTACCGCGCTCCGGGGCCACACTCCGAACAAGGGCGGGCGTGTCGCCTACTGTGGTTTCGGTCCGGTCCATAACGCCTGCCAGGGCCGAGGCAACCGCCGCTCGGAACTGCTTGAGGTCCACCGGCTTGGTCAGGTAATCAAAAGCTCCGGCTTTGAGGGATTCCACAGCGTTATCTGCGGAGCCATAGGCGGTGATGACGATACAGCGCTCGCCGTCCCGCCGCTCGCGCAGGGTGTGCAAAAGGTCGATGCCCGTTCCGTCGGGCAAGCGCATGTCCGAAATCACCAATTCGTAGCGACGCGACTGTAATGCCTGACCCGCCTCAAACACCGAGCCCGCGGTGTCCACCTGGTGGCCTTCACGCAGGAGAGTGAGCTCATAAAGCGTGCGCAGGTCGGGCTCGTCGTCCACAACCAATATGCAGGGTGACGTGATGGGCGAGTGGCTTCTCATGGGCTTAGGGCGCAACATCAATCTGGGCGGCGGATGGCAACAGCTGCAGCGCTAGAAGGAATTCGTTGCCTTCCATTTTCCGGCCCTCGCGAAGGCGCATCGTGCGCTGGTAGGTCAACGTGCCGCCATGTCTCTCGCACAGCTCGCGCGCAATGTACAGCCCCATGCCGCTGGAGCGGCTTTCCGAAGAAAAGAAGGGCTCAAACAAATGCCGCTCCACGGTCTGATCCATGCGCGCGCCATCGCTCCACACTGACACCCAGGCCTGTTCCTGGCTGTAACGGACCGCAATTTGTACGGCCTCCGGCGAGGCGCTGGCATACCGCAGAGCGTTGTCCAGCAAATTGATTAAAACTTGTCGCAGGTGTTCGAGATCAAATCGCACGGCATGGGCTAGGGGGTCAACGTCCATCAAAATCAGCGCGGTCTTCGGGTGTTGCCCCGCCCATTCCCGGGTGATGTGCTGCACCGATTCGCTCAGGCCGAACAAGGTGCCGTTCTCAGCGTGGGAGGCCACCCGTGCCCTCGCCACATTCAATATGTCATCCACAATCTTTTCCAGCCGCAGGGCATTTTGCGAGACCATGCCGGTCAGGCGCAGCTGCGCGGGGTCGGTCAATTCCTCGGCCAGAAGGGCGTTAGCCTGGCTGATGGCCGCCAGCGGGTTGCGGATTTCGTGTGCAACGGCGGTGGACATACGCCCCATGCTGGCCATCTTCTCCGTGCGAAGCCGCGCTTCGGCCTGCCGCTGGTCTTGCAGGAAGAGCACGCACAGGCTGTCTTCGCCAATGCCTTGCGGCGCGGCCAGCCGGGTCCTGGCCAGCATCTTCAGCGGGCCACTGCTCTCGCTGGATAGGGATACCTCCGCCTCTTGATTGCCGCCGCTGCGCAAGCTCAGACGCGCCAGAGCCAGCAGGGGCTGCCACGCGTGCTCGGCCTTCAGGTCAAAGGCGTGGGCCTGGCGGTGCAGGTCGGTGCCCAGCATGGCGCGCGCTGCGGGGTTGGCAGCGCGGACGATGTCGCCGTGGTCCACAATCATCACTCCCTCGGGAAGGGCATCGATGACTAACTCATTCACCTCGCGCTGGATGTTGGCGGCCACTTGACTTTGCCGGGCGCGGCGCCCCTCATTGGCCAAGCGCGTGGCCAGTTGATTGGCCAGGAATGCGATGGCGAAATAGCCCAGGCCGCTGACACCGATTTGCACCAGCGACGCTGTACCACCCAACTCGCTTTGTAGCTGCGCCCAGGCCGCGCCGGCCAGCAGAATCATGGTAACCCCCGCTGCCGTTCCCAGCGCCAGCCGGAGTGACCCGAGCACTGAGGCCACCAGCACCGGTAGGGCGAACAACGGGGCGTAATTTAAGTTGCCGCCTTGCAGCCACTGCAATGCCGAAAAGACCAGTACATCGATGCCTATCAGGCCTCCCCAGCTGCGGGTGAAGGCGCCGCCCAGCGGCCGCGGGCGCAGAAAGAGGCGCGTTGCTACGGTGCCTGCAAAATAGGCAAAGCACAGAGCGAGTATCGCCTCGCTGTGGGTCGAACCGCTGAGATACAGCGCGGTTTGCATCAGGGCCAGCACGGTGCCCAGCACCAGCCGCGCGGTCATAAAAGCCTGCCAGAGGCGTTTGAAGTCGCCGGCGCCGTCGGCGACCTTGAGGGATTGCGGCAGGGACGGGCCGAACCACGAGTGTTCCGCAGCGTCGTGACGCATCAGCGCTCTGCGAGTTGCCGGTGCTCGGTGCTGCAGTAGAGGCCGGCAGGGCCCTGCACCATATCGGCGGCGGGCATGTGCAGGCCGCAGTGTTGACAGGGTCTCATCTCTGCAGCGTTTGGCGGCTCCGCCGGTGGTCGGGGAGGGGCCGGCTCGCGGGACGCGGTCTTTTTGTTACGCCAAAACCAAACGACCACCACAATCACGCCGAGCAAGATCAGGTATTTCACGTCGCGCGTCCCAACAAAACTTCCAGAACAAAGCGCGAGCCGACGTAGGCCAGCAGCAGCAGCACCGACCCCGCGTACAACACCGCCACAGCATGCTTGCCGCGCCATCCGAATCGGCTGCGCCCCACCAGCAGGCCTGCGAAGGTCATCCACGACAGCACGGAGAAAATCGTTTTGTGATCCCAGCGCCAAGCGTGGCCCGCGCCATACACCACGTCCCCAAAAACGTAGCCCATCACCAGAGTGGCGGTGAGCAGGGCAAAGCCAGCCCCGACAAAGCGGTAGGTCAGGCGCTCCAGAGTGAGCAGGGGCAGGCCGCTTTGTGGCTCTGCCGCGCGGCGGATGCGCGCTTCGGTGCGGCTCATCAACCACGCATGCACCACCGCAGTGCCGAAGAGCCCGTAACTTGCCACGCCCAAGGCCAAGTGAATCGGAAGCCACATCGACGCGGATTGCGGCAGGGCTGCGCCCGGGAACACGCATGCCAGCACCACCGCCACTGCCCCCACGGCGGACAGCGTCCACCTGGTTTGAAGCTGGGGGTAAATCTGGATCTCAATGGCGTACACCGCAGCGACCAGCCATGCCGTCATCGACAAGGCCGGCGCAAAACCAAAGAATGCGGGCGTTTGAAGCAGGCCCCAGGTGAGCACCGCACCGTGCAGAAACCAGGCCAGTGCCACCCACGCGCGGGCAATGGATGCGGACTGGCGCGAGGCGCGCAGGGCCGGCCAGGCGTAGGCGCATGCCGCCAAAACCGACAGGCTCACGCTCACGGGGGACGCACTGGCTAAAATCATGTGCACAGTTTAGCGTTTTGCTCCCTGCCGGCACCTTCCGGCTTACACCGCAGGTTGCACCTGCCGCACTACCTCCTATGGCCTCCGCTCTTACCGACAAACTTTCCCGCCTCGTCAAAGACCTCCGGGGCCAGGGGCGCATCACCGAATCCAATGTGGCTGACATGTTGCGCGAAGTGCGCATGGCGCTGCTGGAGGCCGATGTGGCCCTGCCGGTGGTGCGGGACTTCATTGCCCGGGTGAAAGAAAAGGCCCTGGGCGCCGAGGTGCAGGGCTCCTTGCAACCTGGCCAGGTGCTGGTCAGCATCGTCAACCGAGAGCTCGCCGCCACCATGGGTGAGGGCGTCAGTGACATCAACCTCGCGGCCCAGCCGCCGGCGGTGATTTTGATGGCGGGCCTGCAAGGTGCCGGTAAAACCACCACCACCGCAAAGCTTGCCAAGCACCTGATTGAAAAGCGCAGGAAAAAGGTGCTCACCGTGTCCGGCGACGTGTACCGCCCTGCGGCGATCGAGCAGCTCAAGACCGTCACCGCCCAGGCCGGGGCCGAGTGGTTTCCTTCCACGCCCGATCAGAGGCCGGTAGACATTGGCCGTGCCGCGCTGGATTACGCCAAGAAGCATTTCTTTGATGTGCTGCTGGTCGACACCGCCGGTCGCCTGGCGATTGATGACGCGTTGATGCTGGAAATCAAGAACCTGCACGCTGCGCTGAACCCGGTCGAGACGCTGTTTGTGGTGGATGCGATGCAGGGGCAGGACGCGGTCAACACCGCCAAGGCATTTAAGGACGCGCTGCCCCTGACCGGCATCATCCTCACCAAGACCGATGGCGACTCGCGCGGCGGCGCGGCCCTCTCGGTGCGGCAAGTCACGGGCGCGCCCATCAAGTTCGCCGGAACCAGCGAAAAGCTCGACGGCCTCGAGGTATTTGACGCCGACCGCCACGCCGGCCGCATCCTGGGCATGGGCGACATCGTGGCGCTGGTGGAGCAAGTCACCGCCGGCGTGGACATGCAGGCCGCCAAGAAGCTGGCTGACAAGGTCAAGAGCGGAGGTGACTTCGACCTGAACGATTTTCTGGCGCAGATCCAGCAGATGAAGCAAATGGGCGGCCTCTCCAGCCTGATGGACAAGCTGCCCGCCGCCATGACGGCCAAGGCGGGTCAGATCGACATGGACAAAGCCGAGCGCGACATTCGCCGCAAGGAAGGCATCATCCACAGCATGACCCCTATGGAGCGCCGCAAGCCCGACATCATCAAAGCCACCCGAAAGCGCCGCATCGCGACTGGGGCCGGCGTCCAGGTGCAGGATGTCAACCGCATGCTCAAAGAGTTTGAGCAGATGCAGGACATGATGAAAAAGATGAAGGGCGGCGGCATGATGAAAATGATGAAGCGCATGGGAGGCATGAAGGGCATGCCCAAAATGCCCTTCTGAGGGCGCATTCCTTTTTCGCGGGGTACCTAGGAGCGCCGCTTAGCCTCTGGCGCAGGCATAGGCAATCTGGACGTAGGCCGGTATTCCGATAATCAAGTTGATCGGCAGCGTGATACCCAGGGACATCCCCAGATAGATGGCCGGGTTGGCCTCCGGCATCGAGTGCTTGAGGACTGCCGGCACCGCAATGTATGACGCGCTTGCTGCCAGCACCATCAGCAAAGCGAGGTCTGCGGCCGGCAAGCCGGAGGCATATCCCAAACCCAGCGCAATCGCGGCGTGAACCACTGGCGCTGCGATGGCGTAGGCGTAAATCCAGGGTGTCTGCCCCTGCAGTTGAGGCAAATTGCGCGCAGCGCTTAAGCCCATGTCCAGCAGAAAAAAAGCCAACATTCCTTTGAACAAATTGTCGGTAAACGGTTCGAGCGCCAACTTGCCTTCCTGGCCGGTCATAAAGCCGACCGCCATCGACCCCAGTAGTAAGAACTGAGCGCCATCGGTGAGTGATTCGTGCAGCAGGCTGCGCACGCTGTGGCCGGATCGCCCGGTTGCCGATGGCACGCCGCCCGCAGATTTCGTCTTGCGGAGGGCTGCCGCGATCGCAATTGCAATGATGATGGCGGGGGATTCCATGAGCGCCATCGCGGCTGTCATGTGCCCGCTGGTGGCATACCCCCGGTTTTCCATGTACTGGACTGCGGTGATGAAAGTCACCGCACTGACCGATCCATAGGTGGCGGCAACAGCGGCGGCATCAAAGGGCGCCAAAAGTCGGCGCATCAGCAAATAGCCAATGCAGGGGATGACCGTCGCCAACAGCACGGACAGCGCCAACGCAACCCCGACATCAGCGGTCAGCCCCGAATTCGATAAGCCAAAACCGCCCTTGAGCCCTAAGGCCATCAACAGGTAAAGGGACAGGAAGCGGGAAATTTGGGGTGGTACTTCAAGGTTGGATTTCAACAGGCCCGCAGCAACGCCCAGCATGAAGAAGAGGATGACGGGATCAAGAAGCGCATGCATGGGGTGCCTTTCAGGGATTCCCCTGATCCTATGGACTGACTTGTATAAAGTAAACTAAATTTAACTTAATTAAATATAGATAAATATCTATGAATCTGACTTTCCGCCAGTTGCGCGCCTTTTTGGCCTTGGTGGAGCAGGGCAGCATTACCGGGGCCGCCCGTGCCCTGTGCGTCACGCAGCCCACGGTATCCATGCAGCTGAAAGAAATGACCGAAAGCGTCGGGTTGCCGCTGTACGAAGTCACCGGGAAAAAACTGCATCTCACCGATGCCGGGAATGATCTGGCCGCCACTGCGCGCGCAATGTTTCAGGAGTGGGACCGTTTTGAGCAGGGCATTGCCGCCAAGCGGGGCCTGACTGCGGGCCGATTGCGCCTGGCTGTGGTGAGCACCGCGAAGTACTTTATTCCGCGCATGCTCGGGGACTTTTGCCGGATGCACCCCGACGTTGAAATCGCATTGGAAGTCTTGAACCGCGACGGCGTGATCCAACGCCTACGCGACAATTTGGACGACCTCTACATCATGTCCAAGCCGCCTGCCGATGTGGATGCGGTCACCCATGCTTTCCTGGCCAATCCGCTCGTCCTGATTGCCCCGTTGTCCCATCCGCTGGCGGACCGCGCGAACATCACACTGGCCGACCTGCAGGAAGAACGCTTTGTATTGCGGGAAAAAGGCTCAGGCACCCGGTTAAACGCGGTCTCCCATTTCGAGTCGCAACGGTTTGTTCCAAGGATCCGTTTGGAAATGGGCAGCAACGAGGCCCTCAAGCAAGCAGTCGCCGGCGGGCTGGGGCTGTCTGTGGTGTCCCAACACGCGCTCGGGACGGACCTCACCGGACAAGGGCTCACCGTGCTCAGTGTCCAGGGTTTTCCCATCTTTTCCAGCTGGTACACCGTTCACCTCTCCGGTAAGCGCTTGTCGCCATTGGCCGAAGCCTTTATGGGGTATTTGTCCAATTTTTCGGAATGAATGGGCGGCTCTCGGCCCACCTTTTCAGCAGACATTTTTTCAACCGATTTACCCTGCCATGCAAACCTCACCCCTCAAGGTGTAGCTGCGCGTCTCGGTGATCGTCACGTCCACCAGCTGCCCCACCAGGCGCGGTTGGCCGGCAAAGTTGACGACGCGGTTGCATTCGGTGCGGCCCATGAGCTCGCCGTTGTCGCGCTTGGAGGGGCCTTCCACCAGAATGCGTTGCACCGTGCCCAGGCGCTGGTTGCTGATGGTGGCAATGTTGGCGTTAATGGCGGCTTGCAGCTCTTGCAGGCGGGCCAGTTTCACTTCGTGGGGGGTGTCATCGTGCAGGTTGGCGGCGGGTGTGCCGGGTCGGGGGCTGAAGATGAAGCTGAATGAGTTGTCAAAGCCGATGTCGGCAATGAGTTTCATCATCTTGGCGTGGTCGTCGTCGGTCTCGCCCGGAAAGCCGACGATGAAGTCCGAGCTGATGCTCATGTCGGGGCGGATAGCGCGCAGCTTGCGGATGGTGCTCTTGTATTCCATGGCGGTGTAGCCGCGCTTCATCGCCATCAAAATTTTGTCGCTGCCGTGTTGCACCGGCAGGTGCAGGTGGCTCACCAGTTTGGGCAACTTTTCGTACGCGGCAATCAGGCTGGGCGTGAATTCGTTGGGGTGGCTGGTGGTGTAGCGGATCCGCTCGATGCCGGGGATGTCGCTCACGTATTCGAGCAGGGTGGCAAAGTCGGCCATCTCGCCCGAGTCTCCCATCGCGTGCCGCCAGGCGTTCACGTTCTGGCCCAGCAGGTTCACTTCCTTCACGCCCTGGTCGGCCAGGCCGGCAATCTCTACCAAGACGTCTTCAAAAGGCCGGTTGATTTCGGTGCCACGGGTGTAGGGCACCACGCAGTAGCTGCAGTATTTGTTGCAGCCTTCCATGATGCTCACAAAGGCGGATGCGCCGTCTACCTTGGCGGGTGGCAGGTGATCGAACTTCTCGATTTCAGGAAAGCTGATGTCGACCTGCGGCTTGTCCAGCGCGACCCGGGCATTAAGCAGCTCCGGCAGTCGGTGCAGGGTTTGCGGGCCGAACACCACGTCCACATAGGGCGCGCGCTTAATGATTTCTGCGCCCTCCTGGCTGGCCACGCAGCCGCCCACGCCGATTTGCACGCCCCGGGCCTTGAGGTGTTTGATGCGCCCCAGGTCGCTGAACACTTTCTCCTGCGCCTTCTCGCGCACCGAGCAGGTGTTGAACAGAATCAGGTCGGCCTGCTCGACATCGTCGGTGGGTTCATAGCCTTGGGCGGCGCCCAGCACGTCGGCCATCTTGTCCGAGTCGTACTCGTTCATCTGGCAGCCGAAGGTTTTGATAAAGACTTTTTTGGACATGATGAAATCTGTGGTGCTATGAATTAAGGAGCTGCTTGCGCATATCCGGTGAGGGTGAAACGCATATTTGGTGCTAAAAACAGCCGCTTCGGCCAACGCCGTACCGGCAAGCTATCCGCGATGCGCCGGCAGGAAATTGGCTCAGCGGGAGTAGGAAGGCTTGATGGGCATTCGCTGGGCCTCCGGCTCGGTGAGCACCCATACCTCGTGCACCATGCCGCCGGGTTCGCGCAGGTAAACCACCGGCAGCTTCTGTCCTGCCAGCGTGGCCGACAGCACCAGCATGCCATTGGGCCCGCGGATGCGCGAGCCGGGCGAAAGGCGGTCGGTCTTGTCGTCGAGCAACACCTCCGGCGGCGTTTGAACTTCGAGGGTGCCGCGCACCGCATTGGCGGGAAAGGTGCGCAGTGCCAGCACGGTGCCGTCGTCTGCGGTGACGTTCTGGCGGGTGGGGCCGGTTTGCGCTGTGGCGATCTGGGCCAGGCAGCTCAGCGCCAAGGCGCCTGCGGCCGCGCCAAGGGTGCGGCCCCAAAAATTGCAGCGGTTCATGGTGTGTATCCAGAGGCTGTGGAGGGAGCGCGCATTGTACGGGCGGCTACCTGCGCCCCAAAACCCCATCCGCAAGCTCAGGCCAGCAGATGGGTCCGCTTCCACCAGCCCGCGAAGCTGGGGCAGAGTGGCTCTACCGCCGCAAACAGGGCCGGTATTTCCTGCGCCCCGTGGGCTATGGCTGGCGCGGTCTGGCGCAGGCATTGGCCGAGCTGCGCCAAGGCTGCATCAGCATGGGGGTCGGGGTGCCATTGCACCGAGCGCGCAAAGCGCAGGGCGTGCGCCATGGCCTCTGGGCTGCCCCACCAGCGCTGAGCAGTGGTGGCCTGCAAACCTTGGGTTACAAACTGCCAGCGTTGCGCGCTCCAGGGGAAGGCTGCGTGGCAATCGGCGAAACCGGCCCCTACATGCACCGCGCCGGCTGGCGCGATGGCGGGTTCTGCGGCAAGGGCCCACGGATGGTGCAGCCAGACATCCCGCTCGCGCAGGGTTTCTGCGTCTGCTGCCTCGGGGCCTTGCCAGGCCTGCGCAGTGGTGGGGTCACAAGTGAGGGGGCTGGTGTGAAGATTGTTGTGAAGTGGGGGTGCGCCTGCCGCCGCGCCGGCATCTGCCCCCCGCTCCGGCGCGAACGCATCCGGCGCACAGGCCATGGCGTTTAGCGCTTCGTAGCTGGTGTCCAGCACGGTGCCAAAGCTGTGCCACGGCTCGGGCGCGTACTTGGCCACGTTGCCGGCGTTGAATACATAGGGTTTGACGCTGCCGGTACCCGCCACCCACTGCCAGCTCAGGCTGTTACTGGCCACATCGCCATCGAGCAGGTGGGCCAGCATCCAGTCGGCGCCCGCACGCCAATGCACCTTTCTCAGGTGCACCAGGTAGCTGGCCAGCCACATACGCGCGTGGTTGTGCAGGTAGCCGGTGGCATACAGGCAGCGCACGCCCATGTCGATGACGGGTATGCCGGTGCGGGCTTCCAGCACGTCGGCGGGCATGGCTCGGGAATAGGCATCTTCGGGCAGCGGGCCCGCGTGCAGCGACTGCAAAATGCCGTCCCCCCGGTGGGCCCACACGTGCCGGTAATACGCTCGCCAGCCCAGCTCGAACACCAGCTTGTGTTGCGGCTCCAAGGGGTGGCGGGCGTGCACTGCGGTGTAGGCCTCGCGCAGGCTCAGCAGGCCGTGGCTGAGGTAGGGCGAGAGGCGGGTGACTGCGCCGTTCAGGTCATTGCGGGTTGTGGCGTAGGCCGCGGGGTCGATGGCGGCCAGTCGTGCTAAGGCGGCGTCGCGGGTGGGAATGAATTTCGTCATGGCGTTATGGCTTTGCCGTGTTGGCTTGGGCGGCGCGGTGTGCTGCGGCCTGCGCGGCAATGGCGTCGCGGGCTGGTGCATCCAGCCGCCCCAGGTTTTTGAGCTGCATGGCCATGCGGGGGTTTTTCTTCAGCAGGGGCTCGTGGCGTGCCAGAAAGTCCCAGTAGAGCGTTGTGAACGGGCAGGCGCGCTCGCCGGTGGATTGGGCGGGGTCAAAGCGGCAGCCCTTGCAGTGGTTGCTCATGCGGTGGATGTATTTGCCGCTGGCCACATAAGGCTTGCTGGCCATCAGGCCGCCGTCGCCGAACTGGCTCATGCCCAGCGTGTTGGGCAGCTCCACCCACTCCACAGCGTCCACATACACCGCCAGATACCAGGCATGCACCGCCTGGGGCTTCGCGCCCAGCAGCAGGGCATAGAGCCCGGTCACCATCAGGCGCTGGATGTGGTGGGCGTAGCCGTGCTCTAGCGTTTGGGTGATGGCGTCGCGCAGGCAGGCCATGTCGGTCTCGCCGCTCCAGTACCACGCCGGCAACTCGGCCTGCGCGTCCAGCGCGTTCAGCTGCAGGTAGTCGGGCATCTGGGTCCAGTAAATCCCGCGCACATATTCGCGCCAGCCCAGAATCTGCCGCACAAACCCTTCCACCGCCGCTAAGGGTGCGTGGCCTTGCCGGTAGGCGGCTTCGGCGGCCTGCAGCACCTCCCGCGGGTTCAGCAGTTTGAGGTTGAGCGCGCAGCTCAGGTGGGAGTGGTAGAGCCAAGCTTCTCCCGCCCAGATGGCGTCTTCGTATTTGCCGAACAGCGGCAGGCGCTGGGTGATGAACGCCTGCAGCGCTTCCAGGGCCTGCGCCCGGGTGACCGGCCAGCCGAAGGTGTCCAGCCGCCCCGGATGGTCTGCGAACCGTGTCTGAACCAGCGCCATGACCTCCTGCGTGACAGCATCCGGCGCAAATCGGGTGGGTGCCGGCAGGTTCTGCGGGCCCGCCTTGCCAAAGGACTCGCGGTTGTCCGCGTCAAAGTTCCACTGCCCGCCGCAGGGCGCATCGCCGTCCATCAGGATGCCATGCTTTTGCCGCAGCGCGCGGTACCAGTATTCGAGGCGCAATTGCTTTCGCCCCTCAGCGTAGGCTGCGAAATCGCGCACCGTGCTGTAAAAGTGCGCGTCGTCTCGAATGTCCAACGGGAGCTGCTGCTGCGCTGCCACCGCCCGTACATCGCGCAGCACCCGCCAGTCGCCGGGCGCGGTCATCACCAGCGCGGCGGGCTGCAGCCGGGCAATGCTCTGGCGCAGCTGCAAGGCCAGAGTGCCCGGGTTGTCCGCGTCCTCAAGCCGGGTGTAGCTGACGGGATATCCCATGCCTTGCAGCGCTGCCCAAAAGTGCCGCATGGCACTCAAAAAAACGGCAATGCGTTGCTTGGCAGACCCCACATGGGTCGACTCCTCACGCACCTCTGCCATCCACACCACATCGCGCGTCGGGTCGAAATCCTGCAAGGCGGTGGATTGCAGGTCCAGCTGGTCGCCCAGCACGATGACCAGATGACGCACCTGCGCCGGTAGCGTGGCGGCAATTCCAGCAGGGGTCTCACGCATGCGGCTTGCCCCCGGACTTTTTGGCCCGGCAGGCGTCGGAGCAATACAGCACCGATTCCCAGTTTTTGGCCCAGGCCCGGCGCCAGGTCATGGTCCGGCCGCAGACCGCGCACAGTTTGCTGGGCAGGAATTGCTTGTTGCCTTTGAAGTCATTTTTCATCGGGGTGGCGGGCCTAGCTAAATAAGTCGCCTTGAGGCGAGGGACCGGGCGGTGTCACGCTCTTGCGGTGAGTGGTTCGAGGTGGGGTGCGCTGGGTGGTGCGGCTGCTGCCGCGGGTCTGGCCTGTGGGCGGAAGCCCGCTTTTGCGCGAGCCGTGGCGCGCCAGAACCTCGCCGGCCTAGGCGCGGGCTTGCTTCGTTTCGCGCAGGCCGTAAAGGCGGTCTTTGGCGGCCTTCATGGCCGCCTTGTCGTCCACCACCGGAGCCGGGTAGTCGTGCCCGATCAGGCATCCCGCCATGCGCTGCACGCTGATGTCCATCTTCCACGGCTCGGCCAGGTAGGGCAGCGGCACCTTGGAGAGTTCGGACACCCAGCGGCGGATGAAAACCCCTTGCGGATCCTGGTCCTGGGCCTGCTTGGTGGGGGAATACATTCGCAGGGTGTTGATGCCGGTGGTGCCGCTTTGCATTTGCATCTGGCTCCAGTGGATGCCGGGCTCAAAGTCCAGAAACTGACGCGCCAGAAACAGGCCCGGCTCACGCCAATGCAGCCACAGCTGGTAGCTCGCGAAACTCACCAGCATGGCGCGCATCCGGAAGTTGAGCCAGCCGGTGGCGCGCAGCGAGCGCATGCAGGCGTCCACCATCGGGTAGCCGGTGCGGCCCTCGCACCAGGCCGCAAAGTGGTCCGGGTTGAACGCTTCTTCGCGCAGGCCGTCGCACGCCCGGGCAAAGTTATGAAACTCGATGTCCGGCTCGTCCTCGAGCTTTTGCATGAAGTGGCAGTGCCAGCGCAGCCGCCCCGCAAAGCCGCGCAGGCCATAGGCCATGGTGCGGTCCGGGGTGTTGGCAATGGCAACTTCGGTGGCTTGGTGAACCGTGCGCAATGAGAGCGTGCCAAAGGCCAGATGCGGGCTCAGGCGGCTGCA
Source organism: Rhodoferax sp. OV413 (assembly GCF_945881795.1). Lineage (GTDB taxonomy): Bacteria > Pseudomonadota > Gammaproteobacteria > Burkholderiales > Burkholderiaceae_C > Allorhodoferax. The sequence goes on along the minus strand of NZ_CAMCVG010000005.1, from coordinate 35,779 downwards.
GCCCTCTGAGGCGCTCAAGGGACTGGATAGCGCCTTGCGGTAGTCGTAAGCGCGCTCCTGTAGAAAACTTTTCAGGGTGCGGCGGGCAGCGCGTTCGCCGGCTGGCTGCAATGTTTTGTGGTGGGCTTGCAGGCCCAGCGAGCCTAAGGTGGGCAGGTCGCCTTGGGCGATGCTGGTGGCTGGCGTGAACTCGGCGTGCAGGAGCTGGAGCGGTGTCTCCATGCGGGCCTGCCAGCGTCCGGCCCAGCCGCTGCGGCTGCGCATGCGCCGCACAACGCCGGTTTGGGTGAACTCCTGCCACACCACCTGTTGCCCCCGGCACCAGCGCCCAACCGCAACATCGCGCGTGTACGACCAGCCGGTGCCGGTTTCTTCGTGGCTGAGCAAATGGGTAAAGGCAAGCTCGTTGTGCAGCTGCGTCAGCACCTCGAGCATCGTGCCCACGCGCACCACGAGCGGCAGACCGCGCGCGGCCAGGGCCTCGCGCAGCTCGGCCACACAGGCCAGCGCAAAGTCCACATGGCTGGCATCGCACTCCGGGCTATTCAGCCACTCGGGCTCGACCACGAACAAGCCGATTGCATCGGTGTGCGACAAGGCCGCAACCAGCGGCGCATGGTCGTGCACCCGCAGGTCGCGCTTGAACCACACTACCGCTCGGGTAGAGAAAGGGTGAAAAGACATTGCGGGGACTCTAGCAAGCGAACCCCACCCCTGCAGGCTGGAGTCCCAAAACCCTCGGGATGGTGATTTGCAGTCGGCCTTGGTGCTATTCCAAGTGCTCGTCAGGGTTTTTGCCCGTCGTCGGGCTCGTCCCCCAGTTGACGGTTTTGGGCTGGTTTTTCGTGGCTGGTGGCAACTGTGGAAGTCTTGCTCAAACCCTAAACGGGTTGCGAATCACCAGCGCGTTGGAGCTTGCCGGCCCGGGTACTTTGACGTTGAGCCCGTCTTGCAGGTCCTCTGTATATAAAACGGCGCAATCACTTAGTACGGCAGATGCAACGATATTGGCGTCATACACCGACAAGCTATAGCGATCCATCAAGGTCAGGGCCGTTTGGTGGGTGCGAACGCTTAAATCGATCACATCGCAGGTGTCAATCAAGGTGCTGCAAAGAGCCTCAACATCTGGCAGCGCCATAGCGCGCTTCCTGCGCAGCACATTGGCAAACTCATTGAGCACCTGCACGCTGATAACGGCGTGCTGGGCCAGCAACTGCTCCACCACATCGGCGCGCTCACTGTCGTCTACCCAATAAATGAGCACGTTGGTGTCAATAAACGCCTTCACCGTGCGTTGGCCTCGTCACGGTCAGAGGCAAAGTCTGCGCCCCAGGACCCTCGCAAGTGGCGCACCGCCCGCAAGCGCTCCAACTTGCTGGGCAGGCGGGTCACGGTGACACTGGCCGGCTGCTCCGCTTGCCGGGGTGCCGGTTGCAACACCAACTCATCCCCATCGGCAATGCCCAGCTCCTGCACCAGCGAAACAGGCAGCCGCACCGCCAGACTATTTCCCCATTTGGCAACTTGCATGATGAAACCCCGCTTTAGATATACATAGCAATAAGTATATTGCGCCGTGAGCTCGGACACAATTTTCAAGCGAAATCAGCCGCTAGCCTATGTCTTGTGTGCGCGAGCAGCTACTATTTTCATAGCGAACGTCGTGAGCTGCGCGGCACAGGGTGCGGCTGAAACCGTGCGCACGGACGCGCTGCCAGGATTGACAGTTAGGCCTTTAGCGCCACCAGATTCTTCCGGGCCGACTTCTGTTTCGGACTGGATTCGAGTTGAGCGGGCAGGGGTCGGGTTCCCCAGAGGCCTGGCCCCCGTCGGCCCCTAACCTTTCACAAGCCTTGTTGCTGGCAAGCCCCACGCCTTAGTCAGGGGTCAAGCACCGCTGGTAGGGTCAGCCGCCCGGTCTTGGTACGTGCGATGTCTATGATGAGAGGCATGACAGAAAATAGCCTCAAGTCTTGTGCGTTTTGCACCTTGCCTTCAGCGCGGGTGATTGATGAAAACGCGATGGCCATCGTTATCCGTGACGGGTATCCCGTGTCACCGGGTCACACCCTGTTGTTACCGAAGCGGCACACGGGTTCATTTTTCGACCTGTCGCAACAGGAACGTACCGACCTGTTTTCTCTGCTTGACCGGGCCAAGTTGGTGTTGGACCAAGAATTTCACCCGCATGGCTACAACATTGGCATCAATGACGGTGCGGCTGCCGGGCAGACCGTGCCGCATTTGCATGTGCATCTGATTCCCCGTTTTGAAGGGGATTTGCCAGACCCCAGGGGTGGGGTGCGGTGGGTGATTCCGGGCAAGGCGAAATACTGGCCATGACTCGAGAAGAAGTACTTTCAGCGTTTAACTCCATTCGCGTCTGGACAAATGGCGATAGGAGGGCCGTGCACGAGCCGCTTTTGGTGCTGTTGGCGTTGTCCCGCGTGAACGATGCTACTTCACAAACGATGGATTGGAACGATGCTGAGCCCCTTTTGAAAAATCTGCTCGAAGAGTTCGGGCCGGATGGTTCCGCGACCACGCGGCATTACCCGTTCTGGCATCTGCAAACCGATGGACTTTGGCAGTTGGATGGCCCCCCGGAGATCCTTAAACGCCCCGCGGGTGCAACACCAACTTTGACCGAGTTGCGGCAGAACCATGTTCGGGGCGGCTTCACCATGCCCATTTACAAAGCGCTGAAGGCTGATCCTGAGCTAGTCGGCATCGCGGCGCAACGCATTGTGGATGCGCATTTTCCGGAAAGCATTCGAGGCGATGTGTTGGATGCGGTGGGCCTGGCACAAACCGAGTCCATGGGCACACCAAAGGATCCGCAGCGCAGACGTGATCCTGCCTTTCGGGCCAAAGTGCTGCTGGCCTACCAATACCGCTGTGCGGTGTGCGGACACGACCTGCGCCTCGGGCAGCAGTCCATCGGTTTGGAGGCGGCACATATCAAGTGGTTTCAGGCCAAGGGCCCGGACGATGTATCGAACGGAATTGCTATGTGTTCGCTTCACCATAAGGTGTTTGACCTGGGTGCATTCAAGATCTTGCCGGAGACCTACCAGATGGTTTTCAGCCAGCACCTTAACGGGAGCGAAGCGGCATCGCACCGCATGCTGGCGTACCACGGCGCTGGCCTGATCCTGCCGCAAGCTAGAGAGTACCTGCCCCACCCGATCAATCTGGATTGGCACGCCAGGCAGGTATTCAAAAGCCCGGAGCGGGGCGGTTGACGGGCGAACTTTGCCGGCATCTACAGGGTCTCTTCAGGCATGGGGGCGGTGTCTTTTTGGCGACGGCGACGTCCGCCGATTCTGGCCGCCTTGGAACCTAGCGCTGGATGGCAATGCATTGTCAAGACAAGGCTACTGCATTACCATGCCGACTAACATTTATTTAATCGGAGCGCGCTATGGCTGCTACCCTTGAAGTCGAATCCACTCTGACCGACCGCTACCAGACAACAGTGCCGGAAACAGTTCGCCGAGCCTTGGGGTTGGGCAAGCGAGACAAGATTCACTACGTGATCCGTCCCGGCGGCGAGGTCGTTCTCTCTCGTGCGGAAATTGCCGAGAGTGACGATCCTTTACTCGGTCAGTTTTTGCACTTTCTATCCGGTGACATTGCCAAACACCCCGAACGGATTCAGGCCATCGACGCCAATCTCGCACAACATATCCATTCGCTGGTGGGCGATATCGACATCGATCTCAATGCCGCTCTATCGGCAGACGATGAATGAGCGGAGGGAATCACATTCCCTTGGTGGTCAATGGTTGGACAGTCTTCGCACACCCCCTGTTTCTCGACGAGTTTGAAGCACTCACACTGCAGGTGGAGGCGTTAAAGCACAAAGACCCGGTCGAATTCACAAAGAAGAATGTCTCCAAACGACTGGCCGCGATTGCCAAGCTAGCGTTTGATGTGATCCCACAAGATCCGTCGCGAGCCGAATACCGGCAAGGAAACACGCTGGGCGCCCACCACAAACATTGGTTTCGTGCCAAGTTCTTTCAGCAATACCGGCTGTTCTTCCGCTATCACGCGCCCAGCAAAGTGATCGTTTACGCGTGGGTGAACGATGAGGGCACCAAACGCGCCTACGAGAGCAGCGACGATGCCTATCGTGTATTCCGCAAGATGCTGGAGAGTGGGCATCCTCCGGACGATTGGAATCAGCTACTGGCCGAGGCACGTACCAAGAGCGACCGGCTAACCCAACCAGCGGTGCTTGCCCCCTGACTAGGACGTGAGTCTTGTCGGCAACAATGCTTGTACTGGTCGGCCCAAGAAAAAACCCGCAGAGCTTGCGCGCTGCGGGTTTTTAGGTTTGGTGGTCGTAGGTGGACTTGAACCACCGACATCAGCATTATGAATGCTGCGCTCTAACCAACTGAGCTATACGACCGAAGACGGGCATTATAGACGGGAATCAGCGGTGTTTGAAGACGGCGGGGCGCTTGTTGAAGAAGGCGTCCATGCCTTCTTTTTGGTCCTCGGTGGCGAACAGCGCGTGGAACATGCGGCGCTCGAAAGCGACGCCTTCGCTCAAGCTACCCTCGAACGCGCGGTTTACCGACTCCTTGGCCGCCATCACCGCCACCTGCGAGAAGGCGCAGATTTGCAGGGCGGCGCCCAAGGCCTCTTCCTGGAGCTTGTCCAGCGGCACCACTCGGCTCACCAGGCCGGCGCGCTCGGCCTCGGCGGCGTCCATCATGCGGGCGGTCAGGGCCATGTCCATGGCCTTGGACTTGCCGACCGCGCGCGGCAGGCGCTGGGTGCCGCCGGCGCCGGGGATGATGCCCAGCTTGATTTCGGGTTGGCCGAATTTGGCGTTATCGGCGGCGATGATGAAGTCGCACATCATGGCCAGCTCACAGCCGCCGCCCAGCGCAAAGCCGCTGACCGCCGCGATAACCGGCTTGCGCACCGAGCGGATGGTTTCCCAGTTGCGGGTGATGAAGTCGCCCTTGAAAGCGTCGGCAAAGCTCAGGCTGGCCATGGCGGTGATGTCTGCGCCAGCGGCAAAGGCTTTTTCGCTGCCGGTAATCACCATGCAGCCGATGGCCGGGTCGGCGTCAAAGGCCAGCAGGGCGGCGCCCAGCTCGTCCATCAGCTGGCCGTTCAGGGCGTTGAGCTGTTTGGGGCGGTTGAGGGTGATGACGCCGACTTGTTCGGCCTCGATGCGGGTGGTAATACATTCGTAGCTCATACGGGTTCTCCTTTACGTGGTTTTTTTGAATTGGCCCCAAGCGGGTGCGTCAGGTTGCGTCGTCCAGCCAGCGGTTAACCGCCGCGGCATCGCGCGCCGACAGACGCACCGCCTGGGTGGCCGCGGGCAGGGTGAGGTTCAGCGTCATCAGGCGCTTGTCGCGCGCCACCAGCGCGCCGAGTTTCTTGGCTTTGCCGGTGTAGAGCGTGAGGTCGTCGAGCGTTTGCATGCGCCAGGCGGCCGGCTCGCCCGCGGTTTGCACCGAAATCCATTCGTCGCCGGCGGCAAATCCGGCTTTTTCGGCAGCGCCGCCGCGCAGCACCTGATGAATAAAAACCCCGCCGGACTCTTTGACGCGCAATCCGAGCTGCTGAGCGATCTGGTCGGGCTCGCGGTTAACCTGCACGCCATGCTGCTCCAGCAACTCGGCAACTGGCAGCTCCTTGGTGCTGTGCACCCAGCGGGCCAGTTCGCCGGCAAAAGATCGGCCGCCGAGTTCCTGCAGCACGGCCAACAGGTCCGCCTCAGCCATCGGGCCGCCCTCGCAGCGCTTCCAGAGGCCGCGCATGACCGCGTCCAGCGTGGTGCGGCCCTCGGCGCGCAGGGTGAGATCCAGGCACAGGCCGACCAGCGCGCCTTTGGTGTAGTAGCTCACTGTAGCGTTGGCGGTGTTTTCGTCCTGCCGGTAGTACTTCACCCAGGCGTCAAAACTGCTTTGGGCCACGCTTTGCACCAGGCGCCCCGGCGTCTGCTGCACCTGGTTGATGGTCTTGGTGAGCAGCTTGAGGTAGGTCGCGTTGTCGATGCGCTTGGCGCGGCGCAGTAGCAGGTCGTCGTAGTAGCTGGTGAAGCCTTCAAAGAACCAAAGCAGCCGGGTGTAGTTCTCGCGGCTGTAGTCGTAGGCAGCCAGCTCGGCGGGACGCAGGCGCTTGACGTTCCAGGTATGAAAGTATTCGTGGCTGATCAGGCCCAGCAGCGTGGTGTAGCCCTCGGGCTGCTTGTGGGTGGTGGGGGCCAGCGTGCTGCGGGGCAGGTCTTTGCGGTTGGCAATCAGGGCGGTGGAGTTTTTATGCTCCAGCCCGCCATAGCCGTCGTGAACCATAGCCAGCATGAAGATGTAATTTTTGAATGGAATCGGGCCCTGGAGCTCGTCCTTATTGCGCGGGGCGCTCTCTTTTTGTGAGCGATTATTGGCTTCGCCGTGCCAAAATCGCATCTCGGTTTCGCAAATGGCGCGGGTGTCTGTCAGCAACTGTTCGCCGTCAAAACTCGGCGGTGCGCCGGCGACCACCATCCGGTGGGGCACGCCGAACACCTCAAAACCACCACTCCAGAACGGGCCCATCTCCACCGGGCAATCCACCAGCGTGTCGTAGTCATCCGCGCGATAGAGGCCGAAACCCGCCGCGTCGGTGTCAACCGGCTCCAGCCCGGTAGCCAGCTGCCAGTCGTGTGTGCCCGCTAGCGGCGGGATGCTCATGGTGTGCGGTAATTCGGCCGCCTCGGGCACCTGTAAACACAGGCTGGTGCCGTTAAAAAAACCGCGCTGCGCGTCCAGCCAGGCGGTACGCACCGAGGCGTCAAAGGCGTACACCTCGTATTCCACCTCCAGCGGCACCCCCGGGCGGCAACGGGCCTGCCAGCTGGCTTTGTCCAGCTGCGCCACGACAAGGCGTTTGCCGCCTTGCCGGCAGCTGAGGTTTTGGAGGTGCTTGGCAAATTCGCGCAGCAGGTAGCTGCCCGGAATCCAGACCGGCAGGCGCAGCACCTGGTCGGGCACCGGTTCTGCCACCGTCATGCACACCTTGAACAGGTGGCCGTGCAGGTTACCCGCCTCGATGCGGTAGTGCACCGCGCCCAAGCGTGCGGTGCGGGGCGCTTTAGCCCTTGGCATCTTTAAGCTGCTTCTCTACTTGCTGCGCATCGATGGCGCCGGGGATGCGGCTGCCGTCTTCAAAAAACAGGGTCGGCGTGCCCTGGATGCGGAAGGACTTGCCGAATTCGACATTACGGACCAGCGGGCTGGTGTCGCACATGGCCGCAGCAGTGGGGGCGGGCTGGTCGCGCAGCATCCAGTCCTGCCAGGCCTGTACCTTGTCTTTGGCGCACCAGATGGCCTTGGACTTGTCGGCGGAGTCTTGCCCGAGGATGGGGTAGAGGAACATATAGATGGTCACGTTGTCCACCTTTTGCAGGTCGCGCTCGAAACGCTTGCAGTAGCCGCAGTTGGGATCCTGAAACACCGCCAGCTTGCGCGCGCCGTTGCCCCGCACGATGGTGAGGGCGTCTTTGATCGGCAGGCTATCGAACTTGATGGCGGTGAGCTTGTTGATGCGCTCTTCGGTCAGGTTGCGCAGGCCCTTGGTCTCGAAGATGCTGCCCTGAATCAGGTAATTGCCCTTGGCGTCGGTGTAATAAATTTCGGAGCCGTTGACCCGGATTTCAAACAAGCCCGGGATGGGAGCCGCGCGCACTTCGTCAATCGCCTTGAGTTGCGGCATGCGCTTAGAGATGGCATCGCGGATGGCGGACTCTTGGGCGGGGGCGGCGGTGCTGAAGGCGGCCAAGGCTAGGCCAAGGGCGGCACTGAGCGTGCGGAAGTAATGCATGGGTCAAGGGCTCCGGTGGGGGACTGGTTGGTCTGATGTTGGCAATGAACGGTGAGGGCCTTACATACCCATGGCGCGCTTTGCCACCCAGTGTTTGAGGGGGGCGACGCGGTCAAAGCCGCGCAGGCCCCAGTTGCGGGCGGTTTGCACCAGCGCATGGGGGTGTGCAAAAAGCTGTTGCAGTGCGTCGCCGCTGCCGCCCACCAGCGCAAATTCCGCCTTGCGGGCGCGCTCGTAGCGGCGCAGCAGGCGCATATCGTCCACCGCGCGCCAGTAGCTGCGGGTGTCTATCAGACGCACCAGCTCGGCCACATCGCCCAGACCGAGGTTCAGGCCTTGGCCTGCCAGCGGGTGCACGTTGTGGGCGGCGTCTCCGGCCAGCGCCCAGGTGCGGTTCGCGCCGGCCAGGTGCGTGGTGCCGCACCAGCGCTGCGCAACCGCGTGTTGCAGCGGCCAGCTGGCGCGCGGGCTGCAAAGCCGCAGCCGGCCCACGGCAAACTGCGTGGCAGCGGCAAGGGCTTCGGTGAATTCAATCTCGGGGCAATCCAGCAGCCGGCGCGCGCGCTCGGGGCTGACTGACCAGACCAGCGCGTGTTGCTTGCCCTCCGGTCCCTGCAGGGGCAAGAGCGCGGTGATGTCGCCCGCATGAAACCACTGCCGCGCGGTTTGCTGGTGGGGGAGTTCGCTCTCCACCCGCGCCGCAATGGCCCACTGGGCATAGCGGCTCAACTCGAAGTCCACGCCAAACTCCGCGCGCGTGGCGCTGGCGCGGCCTTCGCAGACCACCGTCAGTGTGGCGGCCTGCGGCGCATCGGCCACCGTGATCAGGGGTTGGAACTGCACGGCCTGGGCCAACTGCTGATCCAGCGCCGGCACGTCCACCATCCAGTTCAGCGCCTCAACGCCCTGCTCTGCAGCGTCAAAGTTCACTTGGGAGTTGGCGTCGGACTGCACGGCCATGCGCAAAACGGGGGTGGCGGCGTCTCCGGCGGGCCAGCAACGCACCGCTTCGAGCAGCGCGCGGGACCGGGGGTTTAGCGCAAAGGCACGCACATCAGCCGCCGCCGATTCGGCCCCGTCTGCCGCGTTGGCTGCCAGCGCAACCCGCAAGCGCTTGGCAGCCAGATGCAAGGCCAGCGTGCGCCCCACGATGCCGGCGCCGCGGATACAAATGTCATAGGTGTGGGCCATGCGGGCATTGTAGGAGTCTGTGCCGAATAGGCATGGCATACACTTGCAACCCTGATTTCTTGAGGTTATCTATGAGTTTGAAGTGCGGCATTGTCGGCCTGCCCAATGTGGGCAAAAGTACCCTTTTCAACGCCTTGACCAAGGCTGGCATTGCTGCAGAAAACTACCCGTTTTGCACCATCGAGCCCAATGTGGGGGTCGTCGAAGTGCCCGACCCGCGTCTGCAGCAGCTCGCCGACATCGTCACGCCCGAGCGCCTGGTTCCGGCCATTGTGGAGTTTGTGGATATTGCGGGCCTGGTGGCCGGCGCCAGCACCGGCGAGGGGCTGGGCAACAAATTCCTGGCACACATTCGCGAGACCGACGCAACCATCAATGTGGTGCGCTGCTTTGAAGACGACAACGTGATTCACGTGGCCGGCAAGGTGGACCCGATTGCTGACATTGAAGTCATCCAGACCGAGCTGTGCCTGGCCGACCTGGGCGCGGTCGAGAAAGCACTGCACCGGGTGACCAAGCTGGCCCGCTCCGGCGACAAAGAGTCCATCAAACTGGTCGCCATTCTGGAGAAGTGCCAGGCCGCGCTCAACGAAGCCAAGCCGGTGCGCACGCTCGACTTCAGCAAAGAGGAGCAGCCCTTGCTCAAACAATTCTTCCTGATCACCGCCAAGCCCGCCATGTTTGTGGCCAACGTGTCGGAGAACGGGTTCGAGAACAACCCACTGCTCGACCGGCTGAATGAATTCGCCAAAGCGCAAAACGCGCCGGTGGTTGCGATTTGCGCCAAGCTGGAAGCTGAAATGTCGGAGATGAGCGACGAGGACCGGCAGATGTTCCTCGAGGAGCTCGGCCAGTCCGAGCCCGGCCTGAACCGCCTGATCCGCTCGGCCTACACCTTGCTCGGCCTGCAAACTTATTTCACCGCCGGCGTTAAAGAAGTGCGCGCCTGGACCATCCATGTGGGCGACACCGGCCCGCAGGCTGCAGGCGTGATTCACACCGACTTCGAAAAGGGCTACATCCGCGCGCAGACCATTGCATTTGAAGACTTCATTGGCTTCAAGGGCGAGCAAGGCGCCAAAGACGCCGGCAAGATGCGCGCCGAAGGCAAGGAATACGTTGTCAAGGACGGCGACGTGATGAACTTCCTGTTCAGCTCCTAACGCAAATACCCGGGTTGTTGGGCGCGGGCCGGACCTCAACCCTGGCTTGCCGTTTTAGGTGTTTTACCCAGGGCCAGCCGGAGGTATTCCAGCAAGGCCTGGTTGCGTGTGAATTTCATGCGTTCCGGGGTGCATAGGGCCACCACTTGGGTGCCAAATTTGGTTTGCGGCTGCCACTGGGGCAATACCCTGATCAGGCTGCCCTGCGCAATGGCGCTCTCACACAAATAGTCCGGCAGCAGGGCCACGCCGAGGCCCGCTACGGCTGCTTCGTACACGGCCTCGGGGTTGTCGGCGCGGTAGCGTCCTGCGACCTTGATCTGCTGGTGGTCGTCGGTCGCTTCGTGTTGTAGGACCCAGGTGTCGTCGCTATTGTCGCGCCGGTAATACAGGCATGAATGCTGCGCCAGCTCGCCCGGCTTGGATGCAAGACCATGTTGCGCTAGGTACAAGGGAGCTGCGGCCAAGAACCAATCCACCGCCGTCAAGGGCGTACTGTTGAACTCATGTTGCGCATGGCGCGACCAGCGCAGGGCGATATCGATGCGCTCGCTGGCAATGTCCATGAGCCGGTCGGCAAGGATCAGTTCAATTTCCAGCGCCGGATGCAGCCGTAAAAACTCCGGCAGGTGTTTTCCTAGAACGCGCTGACCCCACGACACCGGTGCTGTCAACCTTATTTCTCCCGTGAGCTCCGAGCGCAGCGAGCGCATGCGCTCCATCCCGCCGTAGATTTCGCTCAAGGCCCGACGCGCAAATTCCACATAGGCCTCGCCGGCAGGGGTTAAGGCAATCTTGCGCGTGCTCCTGCTGAACAGGGTGGCGTCCAGCTTCTCCTCGAGTTGCGCAATCCGCTTGCTGACGAGGCCCTTGCCCACGTCCAGCGCCAAGGCGGCCTGGCTCACGCTGCGGCTCTCCGCCACCTTCAGGAAGGCGGCCAGCATGTCGGTGGAGATGGGGCGCTGCTGCCGCTCAAGCGGGTTCATTGTTCGCGAAATGAAGACAATTCGTTTGCATTAAAGCAGTTGTGAGGTGGCGGGTCAATTTCTACACTGGCCCGGCGTTAGTTCATGAACACACACAAAAGGAGACAACATGAAGATCCACGCAGACCCCATCACCGTCAATTGCAAAAAAGTACTTGCCGGCCTTCAACTCATCGGAGCGCCCTACGAAGTGATTCATGTCGATTACTTCAAAGGCGCCCAAAAGGAAGAGCCCTATCTCAGCCTCAACCCCAATGCCTCGGTGCCAGCTATGGTGGACGGGGATTTCGAACTCTGGGAGTCCAACGCGATCCTGCAGTACGCGGCCGACAAAATGGGTAACGATGCCGCGTATCCCAAAGACCTAAAAACCCGCGCCGACATCAACCGCTGGCTCCTCTGGGAGTCCTCCAGCTGGTTCCCGGCCTGCTATGTGTTCCTCGTCGAAAACTGCGTAAAGCCCTTGCTCGGCGGCGCGCCAGACCCCGCCGTGCTGGAAGCGCAGCAAACCCAGTTCCACAAGCTGGCTGGAATCTTGGACAAACGCCTGGCCGCAAGCGCCTGGGTGAGCGGGAAAAACGCCACCATCGCCGACATCGCACTTGCCGCTCCGATGCACTTGCACGGCTAGCAGCAATTGCCCTTGGAGAAGCACCACAACCTGCGCCGCTGGTTGCATCAGGGCGTAGAGCAACTGCCTTGCTGGAAGAACACCATGGTGTACCAAGGCTTCACCACCCAAAAACCACTCTGATCTGACAACTATGACGCCTTCGCAACCCGTGCGTGCCACCCTGAACTACTCAGTGGATAACGGCATCCCCCCTGACTATTACTTCTATGAGCCCGAGCCCGAGGTCAAACTCAATCCGCCCGGGACGGATGTGCAGGAAGTCGAGATCCACGACGCATGGCCACAGCGCAACACCATCAGCCTGGACAGGGAGGGGTTCGAGCTACATGATTTCGACCCCTCTTTCAAAGAGTTTGATGACGATGCTTTGGTTAAGCAGACCTTTTATGAGCAGGTCGTAGCGTTTGTGAAGGCCCAAACGGGTGCGAAGCGCGTCGAGGTTTTCGATCACACCATCCGCAAGCGCCTGCCTTCGGACCTCAAGCAGCAAACCGAGGTGCAGCGACCCGCGGTGATGCTGGTGCACAGCGATTACACGGTCCACAGCGGTCCGCAGAGGGTGCGGGACATTCTTCCCGACGAAGCTGAAGACTTATTGAAGGGGCGCGTGGTGTTCTTCAATGTCTGGAAGCCGCTCTACCGCCGGGTGGAGGAACTGCCGCTCGCCATGTGTGACGCGAGTACACACGCTCCGGGCGACATGCTTCGCATGGACTTGAAGTATCGGGAACGCACCGGTGAGATTTATGTCATGCGCCACTCACCGCAGCATCGCTGGATGTACTTCCCTCACATGGAGCCGCACCACGCCCTGCTGCTCAAGACATATGACTCCGCCACCGATGGCCGATGCCGTTTTATGGGGCACTCCGCGTTTGAACACCCAGACACCCGGCCTGACGCCCAAAAGCGCGAGAGCATCGAGGTGCGCACCATGGCATTCTTCTGAGTCAGCGTCGCTGCATCGCCAACGGCTAGGTTCACAGCTGAATGGCGCCCGGAAACACCCACAGCAGCGCCACACTCATAGCGATATAGCGCAGGCACTTGCCGATGGCCATATAGGCCACACAGGGCCAAAACGGCAACTTCAACCATCCCGCCACCGCGCACAAGGGGTCGCCCACCACCGGTAGCCAGCTCCATAGACAGGCCTTTGGGCCTTGTCGTTGTAGCCACAATAAAGCGCGTCGCTCCGAGAACTTGTTGTTGAGGAAAACCTTGCGCGAGCCCCAGCCCATCAGCCAGGTGAGCGCGCCGCCCAAGGTGTTGCCAGCGGTCGCCACCGTGATGGCAGACCAGAACAAATCGGGGTTGAGTTTGATCAGTCCGAAGAGCGCCGGCTCCGACCCCAACGGCAAGAGCGTGGCTGAAATAAAGGCCACGGTAAACAGGGTGCTGAGGCCGAACTCGGGGAGGGAGAGGAGTTCAAGAAAATGCTGCATATCACGGTCGCTTGGATGAGAGAGCTTAGCGGCTTTGTCATTGTCTCTAGGTTCAGGAAGAGACGAAGCCGATGCTGCGGTGCAGCGCCGCCATTTCAATTGCTGAAATTTTGAGCAGTTAGAATCCCACTCGGGCCTGCCGCTGCGTAGGCCCTTTTTGTCTCCGGACGCTTTTCGGTTCCATTGTCTTCATGCAGATCGGCCCGTTCGCTTTGGCGAATCATCTCTTTGTTGCTCCGATGGCGGGGGTCACGGATCGCCCGTTCCGGCAGCTGTGCAAGCGCCTGGGGGCGGGCTATGCCGTGAGCGAGATGGTCACGTCGCGCAAGGATCTCTGGAAGACCCTGAAGACGTCGCGCCGCGCCAATCACGACGGCGAGCCCGGCCCGATTGCGGTGCAAATTGCCGGTACCGATGCGCAGATGATGGCGGAGGCCGCCGCCTACAACATCGACCGCGGTGCGCAAATCATCGACATCAATATGGGTTGCCCCGCCAAAAAAGTGTGCAACAAATGGGCCGGTTCCGCGCTGATGCAGGACGAGGCGCTCGCCATTGCCATCGTCGAGGCGGTGGTGGGCGCGTGCGCACCGCGCAATGTGCCGGTGACCCTCAAGATGCGCACCGGCTGGTGCCAGGCCGAGAAAAACGCGTTAGCCCTGGCCCGCATGGCCGAGGCGGCCGGCGTGCAGATGGTCACCGTCCACGGCCGCACCCGCGAACAGGGCTACCAGGGCCAGGCCGAGTACGACACCATTGCCGCCGTCAAAGTAGCTTTGCGCATTCCGGTGGTGGCCAATGGCGACATCGACAGTCCGGAAAAAGCCCGCGCCGTGCTCGCAGCCACGGGGGCTGACGCCGTCATGATCGGCCGCGCCGCTCAGGGCTACCCGTGGATATTCCGGGAGGTGGCGCACTTTTTGGCCACCGGCACACATTTGGCGCCTCCGCTGGTCAGCGAGGTCAAGAGGCTCCTCATTGAGCACCTGCACGACCACTACAGCCTGTACGACGAATTCATCGGTGTGCGCTCCGCGCGCAAACACATCGGCTGGTATGTGCAGGACCTGCCCGGCGGCGAAGAATTCCGCCAGCGCATGAACCTGCTGGAAGACAGCGCAGCCCAGGTGGCTGCCGTAGCAAGCTATCTGAATCAGTTGAACGAAGAAATGGACCGCATTCCCGCCAGGATTGCAGGCGCCAAGCCGACAAGGGGAAATGAAGTGATGGAAGTGGCAGTATGAGCAACAAGCAACTGGATGATTGCGTGCGCATGAGTCTTGAAAAATATTTCGCGGATTTGGGCGGCACCGAGCCCGATGGCATGTACGACATGCTGGTGCGGGCGGTAGAGAAACCGTTGCTCGAGGTGGTGATGGCGCACGCCGACCAGAACCAGTCCAAAGCGGCGCAGTGGCTGGGCCTGAACCGCAACACCCTGCGCAAGAAGCTGGTCGAGCACCAGATGCTGCCCTGATCGCATCCTCCGCATCCCTTTATATGAACACACACACCACACCCTCCCGCACCGCGCTGCTCTCCGTGTCGGACAAGACCGGCATCGCAGAGCTCGCCCGGGCGCTCCATGCCCAGGGCGTGAAGCTGCTGTCCACCGGCGGCACAGCCAAATTGTTGGCGGACAGCGGCCTGCTGGTGACCGAGGTAGCCGAGATGACCGGCTTTCCCGAAATGCTGGACGGCCGGGTCAAGACGCTGCACCCCCGCGTGCACGGCGGCCTGCTGGCGCGGCGCGACTTTCCCGCCCACATGGCGGCTCTGGCCGAGCACGGCATTGAGACCATAGACTTTCTGGTGGTGAACCTCTACCCTTTCGAGGCCACGGTAGCCCGCGCCGGCTGCACTCTCGAAGACGCGATTGAGAACATCGACATCGGCGGCCCCGCCATGGTGCGAAGCGCCGCGAAGAACTGGAAGGACGTCGCGGTATTGACCGACGCCAGCCAATACGCCACCGTGATCACCGAGCTGCAGGCCAGCGGCGGGGTCAGCGACAAGACGAAGTTGCGCCTGTCGGTTGCCGCCTTCAACCGCATCAGCCAGTACGACGGCGCCATCAGCGACTACCTGTCCGCCATCCAGCTCGGTGATGAGAGCCATGCTGTTCCCGCCGGTGACAAGACTCCCGCGCTGGACCTGTTCCCCGGCCAGAGCAACGGCCGGTTTGTGAAGGTCCAGGACCTGCGTTACGGCGAAAACAGCCACCAGCAAGCCGCCCTTTACCGGGACTTGTTACCAGCGCCCGGCTCGCTGGTAACCGCCAGGCAGCTCCAGGGCAAGGAGCTGAGCTACAACAACATTGCCGACGCTGACGCCGCCTGGGAGTGCGTCAAAAGCTTTGGCGTTTCCGGCGACTTGGCACAGGCTGCGGCCTGCGTCATCGTGAAACACGCCAACCCCTGCGGCGTGGCGGTAGGCGCGAACGCGTTGGAAGCGTATTCCAAGGCCTTCCAGACCGACCCCACCAGCGCTTTCGGCGGCATCATCGCCCTCAACACCGAACTCGACGAGGCCGGCGCGCAAGCCATCTCCAAGCAGTTCGTCGAGGTGCTCATGGCGCCTTCCTTCACGCCGGCAGCGTTAGAGGTGTTCAAGTCGAAAGTCAATGTGCGGATTTTGCAAATTGACCTGCCCGCGGGAGGAGCCACCGATTGGGATAAGGGCCGCAATCGGATGGACATGAAGCGCATCGGCTCCGGCATCCTGCTGCAAACCGCAGACAACCACGAGCTGGCCCAGAGTGACCTGCAAGTGGTGACCACCAGACAGCCGAGCGCCCAGGAGATGAACGATCTGTTGTTCGCCTGGAAGGTGGCCAAGTACGTCAAGTCCAACGCCATCGTGTTTTGCAAGGGCGGCATGACCATGGGCGTGGGCGCCGGCCAGATGAGCCGCCTGGACTCGGCCCGCATCGCCAGCATCAAGGCCGGCCACGCCAACTTGTCGTTGGCGGACACGGTGGTGGCCAGCGACGCGTTTTTCCCCTTCCGCGACGGGCTCGATGTGGTGGTGGACCACGGTGCCACCTGCGTCATTCAGCCCGGAGGCTCGATGCGTGATCAGGAAGTCATTGATGCGGCCAACGAGCGCGGCGTCGCCATGGTGTTTACCGGCGTTCGCCACTTCCGCCACTAAACTTCAGCCATGCAAAACCACATTACCGCCAGCCTTCAAGAGGCTTCGTCCGCGCTGAATGCGCTGTTGGCCAACCCCGCCGCGCTCGCTACGGTAGAGCAGGCCGCGCAACTGTTGATTTCCACCTTCGAGAGCCAGGGGCGGGTGTACAGCTGCGGCAACGGCGGCTCCATGTGCGACGCCATGCACTTCGCCGAAGAGCTGACCGGGCGCTACCGCAAAGACCGCAAGGCCCTGGGCGCTGCCGCTATCAGCGACGCCGGACACCTGACCTGCGTGGGCAACGACTACGGCTACGAGCAGGTGTTCGCCCGCTACATCGAAGGCCACGGCCGCGCCGGAGACTGCCTGGTCGCGCTCAGCACCAGCGGCACCAGCAAGAACATCATCAAGGCCGCCGAAGCCGCCAAGGCGCAGGGCATGAAGGTCATCATCCTGAGCGGGCGCCGCAGCGAAAAGCTCGAGCCCCTGAGCAATGTCTACATCTGCACCCCCGGCGGCCACTACGCCGACCGCGTCCAGGAGCTCCACATCAAGGTGTTGCACATCCTGATCGAACTGACCGAGCGGCACTTCTTCCCCGAGAATTACGCCGGCGAGTAGGCTTTTTGAGGCCTAAAACGGCTTTTTAGCCCGCCGCTATTGCGCGGGCAGCTTCTATCTTGATAGCAAGGCGAATGCCTCGGCGGCAGCGGACACGGTGTCAGCAATGTCCGCATCGGTGTGGGCAGCGCTGATAAAACCCGCCTCGTAGAGCGCCGGGGCGATGTATATGCCACGGTCCAGCAGGCCGTGAAAAAGCGTGTTGAAGCGCGTGTTGTCGGTCGTCATGACCCGGGCGTAGTTCTGCGGCAAGTCCTTGAACAGAAAGAAGCCGAACATGCCGCCCTCGCTGTCGCCGCAAAAATCGACGCCTGCCTTGTCAGCCTCGGCCTTCAGCCCGCTGATCAACAGCTGCGCTTTGCGGCCCAACTCTTCATAAAAGCCGGGTTTGCTGATTTCGGTCAGGGTCGCCAGCCCGCAGGCGGTGGCCACCGGATTGCCCGACAGCGTGCCGGCCTGGTAGACCGGGCCCAGCGGGGCGAGTTGCTCCATCACTTCGCGCTTGCCGCCAAAGGCCGCCAGCGGCATGCCGCCGCCAATCACCTTGCCGAGCACCGTCATGTCAGGGGCAAAGCCGGGCAGGCTGCGGGCGTATACCGCTTGCGCGCTGCCCAGTGCAACGCGAAAGCCGGTCATCACCTCGTCAAACACCAGCAGGACGCCGTATTCGGTGCACAACTCGCGGCAGCGCTGCATGAACGGCAGGCTGGCGCGCACGAAGTTCATGTTGCCGGCAATCGGCTCCATCATCAGGCAGGCCAGCTCTTTGCCGTGCAGGGCAAAGGCTTCCTCAAGCTGCGGGATGTTGTTGTATTCCAGCACCAGCGTGTGCTGCACCACCTCAGGCGGTACACCGGCGCTGGTGGGGTTGCCAAAGGTCGCCAGGCCCGAGCCGGCCTTGACCAGAAGCGCATCGGCATGGCCGTGGTAGCAGCCCTCAAACTTCAAAATCTTGCTGCGACCTGTGGCGCCGCGCGCCAGACGGATGGCGCTCATGCCGGCCTCGGTGCCGCTGCTGACCAGGCGCACCATGTCCATGCTGGGCACCTGGGCCAGAATGGCCTCGGCCAGTTCTACTTCGCGTTCGGTGGGTGCGCCGAATGAAAAACCATCCAGCGCCGCTTTTTGCACTGCCTCCAGCACCGCGGTGTGGCCGTGGCCGAGAATCATCGGACCCCAGGAGCCGATGTAGTCGATGTAGCGCTTGCCATCGGCGTCCCAAAAATAGGCGCCTTGCGCGCGTTTCACAAAGCGCGGTGTTCCGCCCACGGCCTTGAAGGCCCGCACCGGCGAATTCACTCCTCCGGGGATCACGCGCTTGGCGCGCTCGAACAAATCTAGATTACGGTTGGTCGCCATGATGTCGCTCAATGCCGGGTGGAGTTGGGGGGGATGTCGAAGTCGCTCTCCAGGCCGCTGGCCGGTGCGTCTTCATCGTCGGAATCGGGTTGCGCCCAGAACAGGCGGTCGGGCAGCACATGCCCCATGCCGGGGCGAAAGCCATGCTCCAGGCAGCGGTCGAGGTAGCTCAGCGCCTCGGTGACTGCTTCGTTGAGCTCGGTTCCGCTGGCAATCAGGGCCGCCAGTGCCGCGGACAGGGTGTCACCGGCGCCGGTAAAAATCGCCTCAAAGCGCTCAAACTTCTCGCTGCACAGCACCGCCGTGGGCGAGGCCAGCACGTTGTCGATGAACTGGTCGGGCAAGGCAATGCCGGTGACCAGCGTGTAGGGCACGCCGAAGGTGTTGGCCGCCTTGGCAATGTCGCGCGCGGTCGGGCTTTTGCTGGAAGACCAGTCCGGCAGCAGCCAGCGGCACAGGGTGCTGTGGTTGCCCACCAGCAGGGTGGTTTGCGGCAGCAGCAGTTCGGTGCAGGCGTCCAGATACATGTCGATCTTGTCTTCCTCCCACCAGGAGAGGTCGGGCATGTAGGCCACCAGCGGGATGTCGGCGTAGTCCGAGGCCAGCTCCGCAATGGCCGATAGATTCTCGGGGGTGCCCACGAACCCCACCTTGAACACCTGCGCGGGTACGTCTTCCAGGATGACGCGGGCCTGCTCGGTCACCGCCTCGTCGTCCATGGAGAAGTGGTCCACGATTTCGGAGGTGTCGCGCACATAGGTGCCCGTTACTACCGGCAGGGCATGGGCACCCACCGAAGCTATGGCGGTGAGGTCGGCCGAGGTGCCGGAACTGCCGCTGGGGTCATTGGCATTGAAGGCCATCACGCAGGCGGAGGGGCCGTCGTCGTCGGTGTCATGTTCTGTTTCGGGGGATGGGGATGCCGACATCGAGAGACCTTGGTTGGGGTGGTTCGTCGTGCAGAGCGGCCTGGCCATGGCAGACCGTCTTTATTTTGACAAAACCCGCTCTATACAATCATCTCATTCTATTTGAAGGCCCGATACGCTGTGACTGACCCTACTACCTGGATGTGCTTGATTTGCGGATGGATTTACGACGAGGTTGCAGGGGCTCCGGACCACGGAATCGCACCCGGAACCTTGTGGGCAGACGTCCCCATGAACTGGACCTGCCCTGAGTGCGGCGCCCGCAAAGAAGACTTCGAGATGGTGCAAATTTGAGTCCACACGCACTGTGTGGATCCGGCAAGCACTGACCTTCCACACATGCTCCGGAGTGCTGCCCCTTGAACACGAACGCCCCCACTTACAAAGTTCTGGTCATTGACGACAGCAACACCATCCGGCGCAGTGCCGAGATTTTTCTCAAGCAGGGCGGGCACGAAGTGCTGTTGGCCGACGACGGTTTTGATGCCTTGGCCAAGGTCAACGATTTCCAGCCGCACATTGTGTTTTGCGACATCCTGATGCCCCGTCTGGACGGCTACCAGACCTGCGCCATCATCAAACGCAACGCGCGCTTCTCCGGGGTGCCGGTTGTCATGCTCTCCTCGAAAGACGGTGTGTTTGACAAGGCGCGTGGCCGCATGGTCGGCGCGCAGGACTACCTCACCAAACCCTTTACCAAAGACCAGTTGCTGCAGTCCGTGCAGCAGCTCGGTGCCGCCATGCAAGGAGCTCACTGATGCCTATCCAGAACGTGCTGATTGTTGATGACTCCAAGACCGAGATCTTGTTTCTCACCCAGGTACTGCAAAAGCACGGCTTCAGCGTTCGCTCGGCGGAAGGCGCAGACGAGGCCATGCAGCGCCTCGAAGAAGAAAAGCCCCAACTCATATTGATGGACGTGGTGATGCCCGGGCAGAACGGTTTCCAGCTCACCCGCTCCATCAGCCGCAACCCGGAATACGCCGACATTCCGATCATCATTTGCAGCAGTAAAAACCTGGAGACCGACCGGGTGTGGGGCCTGCGCCAGGGCGCCAAGGACTACGTCACCAAACCGGTGGACCCCGCAGATTTACTCGCCAAGATCCGGTCCCTGGAATAGGGCCCACCACCCATGGCCAACAGAGAAGCACTGCGGGAGCTGCAGGCGCGGCTTGCCACCCGCCTGCAGGCGGCGAAAACCGAGGGCATGTCGGTCTCGTGGTTGGCAGTGATAGCTGGAGAGCACAGGCTGCTGTTTCCGCTGGCGCAGGCCGGTGAAATCGTTCCGCTCACGCACGCTCAGCCGGTGCCCTACACCGTGGGCTGGTTCCGCGGCATCGTCAATATCCGCGGGGGTTTGTTTGGTGTGGTCAATCTGGCTGGTTTTCTGGCCGGCGAGCTGGGTCTCCCCGCGCCGGTGGCGCCGTCGCCGGAGCCCAGCGTGGTCACCTTCAACGCGGCTCTGGACCTGAACTGTGCGCTGCAGGTGGACGCCTTGTCCGGCCTGCGCGGTGCCGACGCCTTCAGCCAATCGCGCGGCCCGGCAGAGGGCGCGCCGGATTATTTCGGCAATGTGCTGGTCGATGCAGAGGGCGACGACTGGCAGGAAATAAATTTACGCGTTCTCTCCCAATCTCCGCAGTTTCTGAGCATCAGCGCTTAATTCAACCGTAAGGCCCCACCATGTCCCTCGTTGATCAATTCAAAAGCCGCATTTTCCGAAAGGCCGCAGATTCGGACAGAGATGCGGTCTCCAGCACGGCCTACCAGGATTCTGAGCAAGCCCCAGAGAGCACGCTGTACCAAGCCACCGAGGTGTACGGCGGTGCAGCCACCCGCGCGACCAGCAGCCAGATGATTGATGTGCCCGTGATGGGCTTTCGCACGGTGCAAGAGCACCAGCGCAACCTGTTTCGTGTGTTGGGCGGCTCCTTGGTCTTCCTGGCGCTGGTCACGCTTTATGCGCTCAACCAGTCCGACAAGGTGGCCCAGCAGCTAGGCGCCACCGGCCAGTCTTTGATGCAGTCGCAGCGGCTGGCCAAATCGGTGTCGCAGGCCATGCAGGGCAACGCGGAGGCCTTTACCGATGTGAAGGAAAGCACCGAAGTGCTCACCAAATCGGTCATGGGCCTTAAGTCGGGCGACGACGCGCTCAATATCAGCGCCCTCAGTGACCGTTACGCTCTCGAGCTGCGGCAGGTGACTCCGCTGGTGGAGCGGGGGGACAAGAGCGCGCAGTCGGTGATTGCCCAGGAAAAAATGCTGCTCGACATCGGCGCTTCCTTGCGTCGGATTCGCGTCCAGTCGGCGGAGCTTTTGGAGGCGGCCAATGCTGTTGCCACACTCAAATTGCAACTGGGCGCGCCTGCTGCCGAGGTCGCCGCCGCGGGGCAGTTGCTGATGCTGACGCAGCGCATTGGCAAGTCCGCCGGCGAGTTCATGGCGGTGGAAGGCGGTAACGCCGAAGCGCTGGCCCAGCTGGGCCGGGACCTGGATACCTTCAAAGACATCTCATCAGGGCTTCTTTCAGGCAGTGCGGAGCTCAAGCTCGGCGCCACCAAAGATGCGGCCACCCGTGCGAAGCTGGAATCCCTGATCAAGCTCTATGAAGAAACCCGTGCGCAATCTGTCGCGCTGCTTAGCAACGTGCAGGGCATGGTGGCTGCGCGCGCTGCGCAAGGTTTGATTTTGGAAGACAGCGAGCCCCTGCGCCGCAGCCTGCAGGAGTTGCAGGGCAAGCTGTCCGGTGACGCCGGAATCAGCGGTTTTGTCCTGGTGCTGCTGGTGCTGGCGGCTGCCATTGCCTTGGCCAGCGCGGCTGGCCTGTCGTATGTGCAGCTGCAGGACAGCCGCATCCGCGAGCAGGATGCGGACGCCCAGCGCGTGGATGCCGAGCGCCTGCAGCTTGAGGCCAAGCGGGTGAATGACGCCAACCAGGCCGCTATTTTGCGACTGATGAACGAACTGCAAACTGTGGCTGAAGGCGACCTGACCCAGGAAGCCACGGTGACCGAGGACATCACCGGCGCGATTGCAGACTCGGTGAACTACACCGTGGAAGAGTTGCGCTCGCTGGTGGAAAACGTGCAAAACACCGCCTCCCGCGTGGCGCAAACCACCGCCGGTGTGGACGCCACCTCCACCGAGCTGCTGGCGGCCTCGAACGAGCAGCTGCTTGAAATTCGTGAGACCGGTAAGTCGGTGCTGGACATGGCCGGACGCATTAACGAGGTGTCCACCCAGGCGCAGGAGTCTGCCGCAGTGGCGCGCCAGTCGCTGGAGGCTGCGGAGTCCGGTCTGCAGGCGGTACAAAACACCATCGGCGGCATGAACTCCATCCGCGATCAGATCCAGGAAACCTCCAAGCGCATCAAGCGCCTGGGTGAGTCCTCGCAAGAGATCGGCGAAATCACCGAGCTGATTTCCGACATTACCGAGCAGACCAACGTATTGGCCCTGAACGCTGCCATTCAAGCCGCCTCCGCAGGAGAAGCCGGTAGGGGCTTTTCGGTGGTGGCGGAAGAAGTACAGCGACTCGCCGAACGCTCTGCGGACGCCACCCGCCAGATCTCGGCGCTGGTGAAAGCCATTCAGACCGACACGCAAGACGCCATCGGCGCGATGGAGCGCTCCACGCTGGGTGTGGTGGAGGGGGCCAAGCTCTCCGACAACGCGGGCACGGCGCTGACCGAAATTGACCGGGTTTCCCGCCGCGTGGCCGACCTGATTGAGCAGATCTCAAACGCGGCGTCCCGCGAGGCGCTGCTGGCGAATGAGGTGGCTGAGAGCATCCAGCACATCTTTGCGGTGACCGAGCAGACCGGTGAGGGCACCCGGGTGACCGCCAATCAGGTTCGTGAGCTCTCCACCATGGCCGAAGAGTTGCGCCGGTCGGTGTCCCGGTTCAAGATTGCCTGATCCGCGCACAGCCCCGCCTATCCGCGCCACGCGTGATCGCCCCGTGAACCCCTGAAGAGGCCCAAGCCATGTCGTCATCACTTGTCGCTCACCAAGGTCAGCCGCTTTCGCAGGCCGATCTGGGGCCTTTGGCGTGGGTTCTGGAAGAGCTGCGCAAGTCGCTCGATGGCGCGACCAAAGCGGTTCGCCGTTTTGTGCGCGACGCCGAGCTGGCCCAGAGCTCGGACCCCAGCCTGCTCGATGCCAGCCACCTTCGCATCGCTCGCCAGCAGTTGCACCAGTCGGCAGGCGCGCTGGAGATGATCGGCCTGGAGGCGCCCGCCAAGTTCCTGCGGGCGATGGAGGTTCTGGCGCACAAGTGTGTTCAGCGCCCTGAGATCTGCAACGATGCGGTCGCCGGTTGCCTCGAGCGGGCGAGCTTCGCGCTCAACGAATATCTGGAAGGGTTGCTCAAGGGCAAGTCAGCCTCTCCGGTCGCGCTGTTTCCGCAATATAAGGCCCTGCTGGATCTGGGTGGCGCCGAACGTATTCACCCGGCAGACCTCTGGGTTTCCGGCTGGGAGTGGAAGCCCCTTGCCCTCCCCGAAGGTGCCAAGCCGCACACGACGGGCCCGGAGCTGCGCGGCGAGGTGGACCACGCCATCCTCCGCTTGATGAAATACCAGGACCCGGCTGCGGCGCGACGCTTGCAAGCGCTCAGTGTCGGCCTGGCTGCGGCGGCGCAGTCCGTCGAGGAGCAAGCGTTCTGGATGCTGGGCGCTGCCTACTTCGAGGGCACCTCGTACAAGCTTTTTGAAGACGACATCTATACCAAGCGGACCGCCTCCCGCATCTTGCAGCAGTATGTGGCCCGGTCCAAGGGCCGCAGCGCGGTGTCCGAGCGGCTGGCGCAAGACATTGTTTTTTTCTGCTCGCGGGCAAATCCCGCTGATGTTTCGAAGGCCCCCACGGTGGCGGCGGTACGCCTGGCTTATGGGCTGACTGACAGCCCTGCGGTGGACTACGCGCACGAGCAATTCGGCCGCTTTGATCCCGCTCTGTTGGTGCTGGCACGCAAGCGCATTGCAGCCGCCGCCGAAACCTGGTCGGCGCTGGCCGGCGGTGACCTGAACCGCCTGAAGGCCGCGGGCGAGCAGTTTGCCGCGGTGTCGGATGTGGTTATCAAACTGCACGGGGAGAGTGCCGTGTTGGCCCGCGCCCTGACATCCGCCGTCGATGCTGCGGTCCGCTCAGGCGCCTCTCCCTCGCCCGCCTTGGCCATGGAGGTGGCCACGGCGGTGCTGTATCTTGAAGCCGCCTACGACGACTTGGACCCCGCCGACAACCAGATGGCCGAGCGCGGCGCCCGCCTGGCGCAGCGCCTGCAGCGCGTCATGGCCGGCGGCCTGGCCGAGCCCCTCGAGGCGTGGATGGAAGACCTCTACCGCCGGGTAAGCGAGCGTCAGACCATGGGCAGCGTGGTCAATGAGTTACGCGGCACGCTGGACGAGGTGGAGAAAGCGCTCGACCAGTTCTTCCGGGATCCCGGCGACAACACCCCCCTGCGCGAAGTGCCCAGCCAGCTGTCGCAGATGCGCGGAGTTTTTTCTGTGCTGGGGCTGGACCAGCCGGCGCTGGCCGCCTTGCGCATCCGCAGCAGCGTGGAGCAGTTCATGGTCGACACGGTGGACGCCGCCACCGCCCGCACCGGCATTTTTGAAAAGCTGGGCAACAGCCTGGGCGCCTTGGGGTTCCTTATCGACATGCTGAGCTACCAGCGTGCCCTGGCCAGGACACTGTTTGAGTACGACGAGCTTGCCGGCGAATTCCGCCCGCTCATGGGCCGTGAACGTGAAGCCATTCCTGCGCCTGCCGCCGCAGCTCCGGCCGCTGCGGCTCCGGGGCGGGAGCCGGCTGACGACGACGGCGAACTCCTCGATGTCTTTTTGCAGGAGTCGCGCGAGGTGCTGTTGAAAGGGCAGGAGGCCCTTGCTGCGCTGCGCGCGGAGCCGACCAACCTGGCCGACCAGACCACTTTGCGCCGTGCGTTTCACACCCTCAAGGGCAGCTCTCGGATGGTCGGCCTGCACGATTTCGGCGAAGCTGCCTGGGCCTATGAGCAGTTGCTCAACGCCAACCTGGCCGATCACAAGCCCGCCAGCGAGGCGCTAATGACCAGCAGCACCGAGGCGCTGGCCGCTCTGGCTCGCTGGTCGCAAGCGATTGCGGCGGGCGACGCCTCGGCCTGGAGCCCCGCCGAATTCCGTAAGACCGCGGACGCCTTGCGATTGGGCGGCGAATGGCTGCCCCTGCAGGTTCCGCCCGACGCGCTGGATGCGGAGCCGGAACCCGAGGTGGTGCTGGAGTTCCCACCGATGGAAGAGGCGCTGGAAGTGGCGATAGCGCCTGAGCCTGAGCCTGAGCCCGTCGCCAGCCCGGCTCCTGCCGAGCCGCAGGTTCAGGAGCTGGACGATTGGCCCGACATGGAGGATGCCGAGGAAGTGGCTCCCGCCGTCGAGGTCAAACCGGCCGCCGTGCTCGAAGCAGAGAGCCTGCTCGATAGTTTGGAGTTCAGCCTCGACGACTTTGACTTCGATGAGCCTGACGACATTCCAGCGGCGGCAACCCCGGCCGATCCGCTTGACACCGATGCCGTCGAGGTCATCGAGCTGGGCGAAGAGGAGCCGCAGGATGAGGGAATCAAGGTCATTGGCTCCTTGCGCATCAGTATTCCGCTCTACAACGTCTACCTCAACGAGGCCGATGAATGGTCCCGCCGTTTGCAGACTGAGCTCGGCGAATGGTCGATCGAGCTGGCGGCTCCGGTCTCGGATTCGGTGATTTCTCTGTCGCATTCGCTCTTGGGCAGCTCGTCCACCGTGGGATTCATGGAGCTGTCCAATCTGGCCCGATTGCTGGAGCAGGCGCTGCAGCATGTTCAGCTGCACCGCCAGATCCGCACCGAGCATGCCGCTGTTTTTTGCGACGCCGCGCAAGAGATTCGTCGCCTGTTGCACCAGTTTGCCGCCGGTTTCGTCAAAGAGGCCGATCCGGTTGTGCTCGAAGCCCTGCACGCCATCATCGACACCGAGTTTGCGGCTGGCGAGCCCGACGCGGTGTCGGCCGGGGAGCCTGATCAGCCCGTCGCCCTGCCGGTGGCTGCGCCCTTGCGGGTGCTGGATGCACAAGACGTGGCGCTGGAGTCGCAAGACAGCATTGACCCCGACCTGCTGCTTATTTTTGAAGAAGAGGCCGCAGAGCTCATGCCCCAACTGGGCGCGGCCTTGCGCGAATGGGTGGCCAGCCCCGAGCAGCCCGGCCCGCGGCGTGCGGTCTTGCGCCTGCTTCACACCCTCAAGGGCAGCGCCCGGTTGGCCGGCGCTATGCGCTTTGGCGAAATGGCGCACCGCATGGAGTCTTCCATCGAGCAACTGGGCTCCGAAGGCTTGCAAACCGTGCAGCTCGAGCCATTGCTGACGCGGTTCGATGCCCTGCAGGCCACGCTGGACGCGCTGGCTCAAACAGGGGTGGATGCGCCCGATGAAACCCCTGCCCGGCCCGAAGCTGGCGCGGCCAGCCCCGCCCTGCCGGTGGACACGGCGCAAGCCAAGTCCCGCCCGCTGGTCCATGCGCCGGCGTCCTTCCTGCCGCGGGCGCAGGCCCACCAGACGGTACGGGTGCGTGCGCAGTTGTTGGACCGCCTGGTGAACCAGGCCGGCGAGGTGATGATGTCGCGCTCCCGGATGGACGAGCGCTTGGGGCAGTTGAAATCGTCGCTTGGCGAGCTCACCGGCAACCTGGACCGTTTGCGCCAGCAGCTTCGCGATGTGGAGCTGCAGGCCGAGTCGCAGATGCAGTCCCGCCTGGCACAGACCAAAGATTCCGCGCAGGGCTTTGACCCGCTGGAGTTCGACCGGTTTACCCGCGTGCAGGAACTCACCCGGATGATGGCCGAGTCGGTGAATGACGTGGCTACCGTGCAACGCGCCCTGATGCGTTCAGTGGAAGGCACCGAAGATGACCTCGTGGCCCAGGCCCGTCAGGCCCGCGAGCTGCAAAAAGATTTGTTGCGCACCCGCATGGTGGAGTTCGACAGCATTGCCGACCGCCTTTATGGTGTGGTCCGGCAGGCGGCTAAAGATGCAGGCAAGCAGGTGAAGCTGGACATTGCCGGCGGCTCTATCGAGGTGGATCGCGGCGTGCTCGACCGCATGGCGGCGGCCTTTGAGCACCTGTTGCGCAATGCGGTAGCCCACGGCATCGAGGCCCCTGCGCAGCGCACCCGGCTTGGCAAGCCCGCCACCGGCACCATCAGCATTGCGTTGCAGCAAGAGAGTAATGACATCATTGTGCGCTTCAGCGACGACGGCGCGGGCCTCGATATGGAAGGCATTCTTGCCAAGGCGCGGGCCAATGGCCTGGTCGGCCCGGAAGACACTTTGAGTGTGGCCGACGCCGCCAACCTGATCTTCGCCCCCGGGTTTTCGACGGCGGATGTGGTGACCGAACTCTCCGGCCGCGGCATCGGCATGGACGTGGTTCGATCCGAGGTGCAGGCCTTGGGCGGGCGCATCGAGACCCAAACCGAAGTCCATGTGGGCACCACCTTTGCGCTGGTGCTGCCGCTCACCACGGCGGTGACGCAGGTGGTGATCATGCGCATGGGGGACTACTCCATCGGCGTGCCGGCCAGCCTGATGGAAACCGTGCTGCGCGTGCCTGCGGGACAGGTGGAGGCGGCGTATGCATCCCAGAGTTTTGAGTTTGGCGGGGAGCAGGTGCCCTTTTATTGGGGCGGCGCATTGCTGCAGACCTCGGCGCGCAGCGAGGAGCCGGCGGGCAAGACCCGGCCGGTGGCTATTTTCCGCAGCGCGGGGCAGCGCCTGGCCGCCCACATTGACGAGGTCTTGGGCAACCGCGAAGTGGTGGTCAAGAACCTTGGGCCGCAGCTCGCGCGCCTGCCCGGTCTCTCGGGCATGTCGGTGTTGGCCTCGGGCGCGGTGGTGCTGATTTACAACCCCGTGGCGCTGGTCTCGGTGTATGGCGATCAGGCCCGCGCACTGGCGCATGGCCACAGCGCCGATGAGGTCGCGCGCTTGGCTGCGGCAAGCCCGCCGGCGGCAGACGGCCCGGCCTTGGCCGGCAGCGCAGCGCCCAAGCTGCCGCTGGTGATGGTGGTGGACGACTCCATTACCGTGCGCCGCGTCACCCAGCGACTGCTCAAGCGAGAGGGCTACCGGGTGGTGCTGGCAAATGACGGCCTGCAAGCCCTCGAGCGCCTGCAGGAGGAGGCACCGGTGGTCGTGCTCACCGACATCGAAATGCCCCGCATGGACGGCTTCGACCTGGCCCGCAACATCCGCGCCGACGCCAAGCTCAGCAAGCTGCCCATCATCATGATCACGTCCCGGATTGCTGAAAAGCACCGCGAACACGCCCGCAGCCTGGGCGTGGACCACTACCTCGGCAAGCCCTACTCGGAAGACGAGCTGCTGGCGCTGGTGCGTGATTACTGCGCGCTGGCGCCGGTGGAGGCGTCTGCGGATTTCTTGAGAAAGCCGTAGCGAGCGAGCGTGCGGGCCCGGGCCTCGCTGTGGTCGACCACCGGCTGCGGGTAGTTGTCACCCAGCCGCACACCGGCCATCTCCAACTCCAGCGGTTTGGCTAGCCACGGCGCATGAATCGCCTTGTCAGACAGGGCTGACAGCTGCGGCAGGTAGCGGCGAATGAATTTGCCTTGCGCGTCAAACTTTTCGCTCTGCGTGACCGGGTTGAAGATGCGGAAATAGGGCTGCGCATCGCAGCCACTGGAGGCCACCCACTGCCAGCCGCCGTTGTTGGCTGCGAGGTCAAAGTCGTTCAGCTGCAGGGCAAAGTAGCGCTCGCCCCAGCGCCAGTCCAGCCCGAGGTGCTTGACGAGAAAACTGCCCGCCACCATGCGCAGGCGGTTGTGCATGTAGCCGGTCTGGTTGATCTGCGCCATGGCGGCGTCGACGATGGGGTAGCCGGTGCGCCCTTGGCACCATGCCTGGTAGAGGGCTTGCGCGCGCTCCCCCTGCTCCCAAACAATGGCGTCGTAGTCGGGCTTGAAGGCGCTCTGCGCCACCTGCGGGTAGTTGGCAAGAATCTGGAAATAAAAATCCCGCCAGGCCAGCTCGGCCAGCCACACCGAAGCCCCCTCGCTGCCCGCGCGCAAGCGCTCAAGTGCGAGGTTGACCAGCGTGCGGATGGAGACCGTGCCAAAGCGCAGATGCACCCCCAGATAGCTGGGCCCCTTGACGCTGGGAAAATTGCGGGTCTCGCCATAGCGGTCCATGCGGGGGAGAAAGTCCTCCAAGAGCGCTGCGCCGGCCGCCGCGCCGCCGCGAATTCCGAGCGCTGAGAGGTTGCTTGCTTCAAAACCGATAGCGCTCAGCGCAGGCAGCGCAAGGGTTTCAGCCGGAAAAGGCTCTAATTTTGAGGTGGATGATGTTTCCGATGTTTCGGTCGTTTGGAGACGGGGCAACTCCCCCAGTCCCATCAGCTTGCGCTCTGGCTGGGTCAGGCTATGCGTGGCCACCGGCTCCGCGCCGATTCGAGCCAGCCAGGCCCGGTGGTAGGGGCTGAACACGCCATAGGGCCGCCCGGTTTGGGTGAGCACCTCGCGCTCCTCAAAAATCACCTGGTCCTTGACCAGCACCAGTTGCCGGCCGCGGTGCAGCAGTTGCTGTTGTATTGCTGTGTCTCGCGCCACCGCCGAGGGCTCGTAGTCGCGCGCTGCAAACACCGCATCTGCGCCCACGGCGTCAGCCAGCCGGGGGATGGCGGTCTCTGCCAGGTCGTGCAGGGCCAGCAAGACTTGGCCCGGCCTGCCACGCAGGGCCTGCAGATCGGCGTCCAGCGTGGCGAGCGATTCGTGGATGAATTCCACCCGCCGGTCCTGCCGCGGCAGGGCGTCCAGAATCGCGGTGTCGTAGACAAAAACGCAGATGACGGCGTCGCAGCAAGCGGTGGCGCGGGCCAGGGCGGCGTTGTCGTCAGAGCGCAAATCGCGCCGGAACCAAACCAGCCCTTTGGAGAATTGTGTGTGCATGTCAGCCGCTAAAATCAAACCATGTCCGGCGATTCTGCACCTTTCAACCTCACCAATCACTTTCTGATTGCCATGCCCGGACTGGAAGACGAATTGTTCGGCAAGAGCGTGGTTTATGTGTGCGAACACTCTGAGCGCGGCGCGCTGGGGCTGGTCATCAACAAGCCGGCCGACATGGCACTCACCGCGCTGTTTGACAAGATTGATTTGCCCCTGCACCGTGCCGATTTGCTGGGCCAGAATGTGTTTCAGGGCGGGCCGGTGCAGACCGAGCGCGGCTTTGTGCTGCATGAGTCGGTGGTAGCTGAGGGGCAGGGCGAGGACGAGTCGCTGTATTCATCCACCATGACGATTCCCGGCGGGCTGGAGATGACCACCTCCAAAGACGTGCTCGAGGCCCTGTCCATGGGCTCGGGCCCCAAGCGGGTGCTGGTGTCTTTGGGCTATGCGGCCTGGGGCGAGGGGCAGCTGGAGACCGAGTTGGGCGAAAACAGCTGGCTCACCGTGGCGGCTGATCAGGCGCTTATTTTTGAGACGCCGGTCGATCAGCGCTACGAGCGCGCTCTGGGTTTGCTGGGCCTGCAGTCGTGGATGATTTCGCAGCAGGCGGGGCACGCATGAGCGGGCAGGCAGCACCTGCAAGCTCTGCGACCCAGCCCCCATCGCCCCCCGTGCCCGCCGACCTGACTACCTTTATCGCATTCGACTTCGGCCTTAAACGTACAGGTGTTGCGGTGGGTAACCGGCTTTTGCGCACTGCGCAGCCCCAGGGCTCCATCCACGCCGAGGGCAACGCCCGTTTTGACGGCGTTGCCGCCAAGCTGAAAGAGTGGCAGCCCGACGCCATCGTGATTGGTGTGCCCTACCACCCCGATGGCGCCGCGCACGACAACACCGCCCGTGCCAAGAAGTTCGGCCGTCAATTGCAGGGCCGCTTCGGGCTGCAGGTGTTTGAGGTGGACGAGCGTTACAGCACCACCGAGGCCCTGGCCAGCGGAGCCAAAGACGCCGATGCCGCTTCGGCCTGCATCATTCTTGAACAGTTTTTGAGGAGTCTGGAGTGACCACATTGACGAACGCCTCCGGGCCGTCCCACGGCGGGGGTGCCTTATTGCTGGACGCAGAAGCGCTGTACCGCGAGCTCCTGCGAGGTGTGCAGCAGTTGTGCCACGCCGATACCCGCCTGGTGGGCATCACATCCGGCGGCGCTTGGCTGGCCGAGCGGCTGCAGGCTGACTTGGCGCTGCCCGGGCGGCCCGGGGTGATTTCGTCGTCCATGCACCGCGACGACTTTGCCAAGCGCGGCCTGGCCTCCGGTGGCCAAACGCAACTGCCTTTTGAGGTGAACAGCGCCGATATTCTGGTGCTTGACGATGTGCTCTACACGGGGCGCACCCTGCGGGCGGTCATGAATGAGTTGTTTGACTTCGGCCGGCCCGCTCAGGTGCGGCTGGCGGTACTGGTAGACCGCGGAGGGCGGCAGCTGCCGGTGCAGCCGGACTTCGCGGCGGCGCGGGTCACGCTGGCGGCGCACCAGTCGCTCGCGCTGGCGCGCAGCACCGAGGGCGTGTTTTCCTTTGATGTGCAGGAGGCTTGAGCATGCTTTACAAGCGCAACCCGCAACTCAACAAACACGGTGAGCTGATTCACCTGCTCTCCACCGAAGGGCTGCCCAAGAACATCCTGACGCAGATTTTGGACACCGCCACCAACTTCGTCTCGGTCAACGACCGTGAAGTCAAGAAAGTCCCGCTGCTGCGGGGCAAGAGTGTTTTCAACCTGTTTTTTGAGAACTCCACCCGCACCCGCACCACCTTCGAGATTGCCGCTACGCGCCTGAGCGCGGATGTGATCAACCTCGACATCGCCCGCTCCAGCGCGTCCAAGGGCGAGTCGCTGCTCGACACCATTGCCAACCTCAGCGCCATGGCGGCGGATATGTTTGTGGTGCGCCACGGCGAGTCAGGCGCACCCTATCTGATTGCGCAGCATGTGGCGCCCCACGTGCACGTGATCAACGCCGGCGACGGCCGCCACGCCCACCCCACTCAGGGGCTGCTGGATATGTTCACCATCCGGCACTACAAAAAAGACTTTGCCAACCTCACGGTAGCCATCGTGGGCGATGTGTTGCACTCACGGGTGGCCCGCTCGGACATTCATGCCCTCACCACCCTGGGCTGCGCCGAAGTGCGGGTGGTGGGCCCCAAAACGCTGGTGCCTTCTGACTTGGCCCACCTGGGCGTGCGGGTGTGCCACACGCTGGAGGAGGGCATCAAAGACTGCGACGTGATCATCATGCTGCGCCTGCAAAACGAGCGCATGAGCGGCGCGCTGCTGCCCTCGATGCACGAATTCTTCAAGAGCTTCGGCCTCACGCCCGACAAGCTGCAACTGGCCAAGCCCGACGCCATCGTCATGCACCCCGGCCCCATCAACCGCGGTGTCGAGATTGACTCGGCGGTGGTGGACGGCAACCAGGCCGTGATCCTGCCGCAGGTGACGTTTGGTATTGCCGTGCGCATGGCGGTCATGAGCATCGTCGCGGGTAATGAGGCCTGAGGCCTGAGGCCTGAGGCCGGAATCGAGGACTGACGCTATGAAAATTTTGATCCAGGGCGGTCGCGTGATCGACCCCGCCAGCGGCACCGACCGGGTGGCCGATGTGGCCATCTCCGGCGGGCGCATTGTGTCCATCGGCAGCCTGCCCGAGGGCTTTCAGCCGCAGACCACCATCGTGGCCCAGCATTGCATCGTGGCCCCGGGGCTGGTCGATTTGTCGGTGCGCCTGCGCGAGCCCGGACATGAGCACGAAGGCATGCTGGCCTCGGAAATGGCTGCAGCCGTGGCCGGTGGCGTGACCAGCGTGGTGTGCCCGCCCGACACCGAGCCGGTGCTGGACGAGGCGGGGCTGGTGGAAATGCTGCGCCACCGCGCCGAGCGCCTGCACCAGGCGCGGGTGTTTCCGCTCGGCGCCCTGACCCGCAATCTGCAGGGCGAGGTGCTCACCGAGATGCTGCAACTCACCCAGGCCGGCTGCGTCGCTTTCAGCCAGGCCGAGGTGCCTTTGGTCAACACCCAGGTGACCCAGCGCGCCCTGCAGTACGCCAGCACCTTCGGCTACGCGGTGTGGCTGCGTCCGCAAGAGGCTTTTTTGGGCAAGGGCGTGGCCGCCAGCGGCCCGCTGGCCACGCGCATGGGCCTGAGCGGCGTGCCGGTGGCGGCCGAAACCATTGCCCTGCACACGATTTTTGAGCTGGTGCGTTCTACTGGCGCCCGGGTGCACCTGTGCCGCATCAGCAGCGCCGCCGGCGTGGAGCTGGTGCGCCAGGCCAAGCGCGAGGGCCTGCCGGTGACTTGCGATGTGAGTATCCACTCACTGCACCTCACCGATGTAGACATCGGTTACTTCGACAGCCGCATGCGCCTGAGCCCGCCTTTGCGCCAACAGCGCGACCGCGACGCCCTGCGCGCAGGCCTTGCCGATGGCACGATTGATGCTCTGGTGTCCGACCACACCCCCGCGGGCGAGGATGAAAAAAGCCTGCCCTTTGCTGAAGCGGTGCCCGGCGCCACCGGTCTGGAGCTGTTGCTGAGTCTGGCGCTCAAGTGGGCGACCGAGAGCGGGCTGGGCGTGGCCGACGCACTGGCCACCGTGACCTGCCGCTCGGCAGGCGTTTTGGGCAGCGCCCTGGGTACATTTGCCGCCAGCGCCGGCCGCCTGACCGAGGGCGGTGCCGCCGACATCTGCGTCTTTGACCCCGCCGCCCATTGGGTGGTGACGCCTTCAGCCCTGCGAAGCCAGGGCCGGCACACGCCGTTTGGCGGCTACGAATTGCCCGGTCGCGTCAGGGCGACGCTGGTGGCGGGCCGGGTGGCGTTTACCGCCGACTGAGGTTCATGCGAAGGCCGCTGCTCAGGCTCATGCGCCAACTCAGAGCCGGCTGGCGGCTGACCCGCGTCATCCTGCATTTGCTGACCGGCGCCTGGCGCATCAAGTTTGTGTTTCCGCGTCTGTCGGAAGCTGGGCGTTATGCACAAGTTCAGGCCTGGGCGCAGACCATGCTTGCGCGGCTAGCTATCAAATTGATAGTAGATGGTGCGCCGCCCAAGGCAGGGCCGGTGCTGCTGGCAGCCAACCACATCTCCTGGCTGGACATTGTGGTGATTCACGCGGCGCGGCATTGCCGCTTTATTTCTAAATCCGACGTCAAACACTGGCCGCTGGTCGGAACCCTGGCCACCGGCGCCGGCACTCTCTATATAGAGCGCGAATCCCGCCGGGATGCGATGCGCGTAGTGCACCACATGGCAGAGCGGCTGCAGGCCGGCGAGGTGCTGGCGGTTTTTCCGGAGGGGACAACCGGGGACGGCACCCAGGTGCTGCCATTTCACGCCAACTTGCTGCAAGCCGCCATTGCGGCCGGTGCGCCGGTGCAGCCGGTGGCGCTGCTTTTCAAAGACGCGCAGGGCCGGCAGAGCTTTGCGCCCTGCTACATCGGCGACGACACCCTGCTGGGCTCCCTCTGGCGCACGCTGTGCAGCGACGGAATTCAGGCGGTGGTGCGCTTTGGCGAAGCCCAAGCCGCCGCCGGCCGTGACCGCCGAGCTCTCGCCGCTGCCCTGCGCTGCGAGATCATTGCCCTGCGCCAGGGCTGATTTGCTCATCTTTTGATAGCTGCCTGCGCTTATCCGGCGGGCTGTGCATCTATCCGAACGGACTATTCCGCCCGCGAAAACCGCGCAGCCGGGGACAACGGTCTTTCCTTCAGCTTTGGCTCTTTGAGTGGAACAGTTCTGGAAAATACCGCCGGTTTGCAAAGCGGTAACGACTGGATGAACTACAAGGGCCAGGTCGCACTCAACGGCGCTACAGAGTTGATTTTCAGCGGCATCGGCACCTCAAACAGTTATGGCGGGTCCTTGGACAACGTGGCGGTGACCGCAGTCCCGGAACCCGAAACCTATGCCATGCTGCTCGCTGGCCTGGGTTTGATAGGCACCATAGCGCGTCGCCGCAAAGCCAGTTCCGCTGCATAAGCAAGCCTCATCTTGCAAACGACAACGGGGGCTTTGGCTCCCGTTTGTTTTTGGGGCTGATCGCATCCGGGGAGGCTTTCGAGCCGACTAAATGGTGCCTGAAAGAAACCCTATTCGGGCACACAGGCCTTACCAGGGCTGAAGCGATGTTATTTGGAAAATAAATCTAACCACTCGGTGCAGCGGTCAGGTTGACAGATAGCTCGAATTTTCCTGGAACGCTTCTTTCGCTGGGTAATCCCCCCGATTTCCACAGGACCTAAAAGTAGAACGGTTATGCAGCCATGGCCAGATGCTGCTTTGGGGTGAAACCGCCCAAGGCCATATTCGGGCGATCGTGATTGTAGGAGTACATCCACTTTGTGGCGTAGTCCTGAACCTCTTCAATGCTGGACCAGTAATACTGGGATAGCCATTCGTAGCGGACGGTTCTGTTGAACCGCTCGACATAAGCATTCTGTTGTGGCT
>NZ_CAMCVG010000004.1 GCF_945881795.1 Rhodoferax sp. OV413 | reverse complement strand
ATCCACGTGCCGCTCCATTCCCGAAATCTTGTCTAGATCACGGGTCTGCTGTTTTTGCGCACTCTTCAACAGAGTTTGAGCGTCTTCACGGCCTTTAATAAGTGTGGGCACACCAAGGGCTTGCTCAATGGACTCTTTAATCCTCCGGCCTTGCTCACTGCCATCAATGAGTAGTGATTCATACTCTTGCAAGAGTTCGCCATCGAAGAGAAAAAATCGTGACGTTTGCTCTGGGGCAAAACGACTGATTTCAGCGTCAATCATGTAGCCATTGATGGCAATGCCGTCACGTAGCAGTCCACGTGAGACTTCGAAATCCTCAGGACGGCTTGGTTTTGACACTAATACGTGCTTTGTAGCCCGACGACGATACTCATAGGTGTGGCCACTGTCTTCAAAAGTGATGCATGTCTCCATGCTCCAGTCACCTTCAAGAGTGGCTTCTTTGTTGATCAAGTCTTGAAGCGGCAGCTCACGAGAATGTCGGCCTAGTGCTTTTCCGTAGAAGGCCCAGCGTAATGCGTTTAACAAGCTGGTTTTGCCCCGCATGTTGTCGCCATAGACAAGCATGACGTTTTGTTCTGGGCTGGTTGGAAAGGACAGACTCATCGTGCCCTTGTAGGGCATGAAGTTGGAGGCGGTGAGTTTTAGAAGCTTCATTTTGCTTCTCCTTGCCCTAGGTGATCTTCCACAAGCTTCTCCAGGTCGTGCAGCGAGGCTGTTTGATCCTGATTGAATTGATGGCGGCGTTGAATGGCATAGGTGGCCGCAACAAAGCTCTCCGGCAAAGTGGCCTCTACGTCAGCAGAAGCGGACCGCAGGGCGGCTAAAGCCATGTCTTGATCGTTATCGGTGGTCATTCTTTTTCATCTCCTTCATCTTCGATGCCCGCGTTAGGGGCCTCATCAATCGTGATGCCCATGGACAGAGCCAGTGAGCGTAGGCGGGAGCCTGCACCTTTATTGAGTGCAGCGTCAGCAAACTGAAGTGCTCGAATCATCTCGGCTTTCAGCAGTGCAATTTGTTCAGGTTCATTCTCAGCGTCAACAGGCACAACGATGGCGTCATGAATGACAGCCAGCAGTTTTTGTCCAGACTTGCGTAAGACTCGCCCACGCCGCTGAATGAATTGTCTGGGGTTTTGTGAGGAAGCCAAGATGAATGCGTGGCTCACTGCCGGGATGTCAATGCCTTCATCCAAACAATTGATGGACACTAAGACACCACCAAAGCGAGTGAACCACTCCAGTGCTGCGGGGCGGTCTCCTTCCATCCCTGAGTGATACTCAATCGGGTGAAGGCCGCCGTCCGTGAGCAGTCCCATGGTTTCACTAAGTTGATCCGAGTCTTCGCAATAGACAAGCCAACGCTGACCGGGTTCATACTCTTTGCAAATGATTCCTGCGGCCAAACCCGGCTTCACTTGAGCTTTCTTGGCAATTCTTGAGCGTTGGATCAAAAGCATTTTGGCTTTGTCGGTCAAGCCTCCGTTGCCATTGACGGCCTTTTTGCTCTTGGCAAGCTCAAAGCTGATTTGCTTTGTGAGCTTCTTCCATCGCTCTGCCTCATCCTCACTCAAGTGCACCGGGTGAGGGTGGTATTCGTAATTGACCAACCTGCCTGAGTCGATGGCGTTTTGAAGAGTAATTGGGGGCGGAAGCACTGGACCAAATCGTTTGAAGATGTTGGCTGTTCCCTCTGGGTCTCCATATCGAATAGGCGTAGCGGACAACCCAAGGGCTGCACCTGTCTGAATGGCCATGGCTCTTGCGTTGAATGGGCTACCAATTTGATGAATCTCATCAGCCACGATAAGAAGGTGGTCGCCACCATAGACACCATTGATAAAGGTGTCAGTCGCTGCTGTTTGCATGGTCGAAAGCACAATTCGATTCATGCCAAGGTCAGGACTGGTGTGAGCCCTAAGCTTTCCGTTTGTTTTCCATTTCGTGTGACCGCCACCGCACATCAGGATCGTGGAGTCAGGGATTTCTTCCTCGATCTCTCGACGCCACTGTTCAAGCAAAAGCTGGCTTGGCACCAATACGATGGCAGGTTGATCAGAGGCCAGATGCTTCTTTATGGCTGTAATGGCCGTAAAGGTCTTGCCACTTCCAGTGGCATGTTCAAACACTCCATGACGGCCCGCCGCCTCCCAAGCGGCAATGGCAGCAAGTTGGTGCTCCATGGGTGAGCGTCGCCTAGAGGCAGGGGCAATCGGCTCATCAGGAAAGTCCACATCCACATCGTCCAAGGAGTTTGTGGCAGTGGTTAAAAGCTTTTTGCGTTGTGCCTCAGGGAATGCAACGGTGTCCACACCGATGACAAGTCCATCCCACAGCCGCTCAAAGTGGGCTGCATGGGTTTGCACTCGCTCTGATTCTGCGGAGCTAACCCACTCTCGAAACACTTCAATGGATTCGTGGTTGCCTTGGGTGTGCCAGGCACTCCAGGTTTCATTGGAGGAGCCAATAAAGCTCACCCGTTCTCCGACTCCGTCAGTGAAGATGCCAATCTTCTCGTGATAGATGCCAGTGCCGTTGCTTCTGACGGCTAAGCGGATGTCGAGAGAGCCGCATTCAATCAATGTGGCCAGCAGTTTGGTGCGTGATTCCAGTGCAGGTTCAGACAAAAGCTCTTGAAGGTCACGATCGAGTGCTTGAGCAATGGCATCATCCCGGCTTAGGTATCCAGAGGCAATGGCTTGAGCATCATCCTCGGTGATCGACGGGGAGCAAACCAACCGGGCTGTGCCGCCACGCCGAGCAAACTCCAAAAAGGGACGCCCAACAATGCTAAAAATGCTGCTTCTAAAGTAGCCAACAGCTCTGGAATACCGAATCGCAGCACTCAAACACGGCTGGTAAAAGCCGCCCACAGGGTCGCGTTCGCCTGTGCGGTAGTGGGCATCAAGCCCCAGTGTTGAGAATTGGGCAACACTCGGTTGCTCTGCCGGAATCAAGATACAAGTCGTCCCATGTCAATGCCAACAGTGTCTGCACGGTGCTGTTTCTGAGGCGTTCCACTCGTTTAGCGTGTTTTTTATGGTGCCATGACATGGCTTTTTTCCTCCGCTGACCTCATCTTATCGCCATTTTTTAGATACAAAATGCCTGCCAAGACCCATATCAACTTATAAGTGGGCATATGCAGTTCGTGAGGCCCTCCACACAGGAGGTTTTTGTGACGTTCAATGCGGGAATGATTGGTTGTGTCTAACAGATGCTTCGATAGTTGAGAGCCCCTTAACCGAGAAGAAGACGACGACGAACTTAGAGACTGGGCTGAAGTGAGCCCAACCTGTCATCATCCGGCTTGAAGCTCAGCAAGACGCTTCTTGGCAATGGCAAGAGTTTCAGGTGCAAAGTGTTCGGGGTGTTGGGTCACCACCGCTTCAAAGGTGAAGTCATCCATGCCCATTTCGACCAAAGCCTCATAGGCATCAGTGGGCTTGTTTCTTGCCACAACCCTTTCCACGGTTTGCAAGATGCCGTGCCTTTGAATGCTTTGCCACGTGCGTGATGCATGCGTCTTTTTACCGTTGCGTTGGGTCATCACTTCTTCAACGGCATAGATAGCCTCCAAGGCTTCGCGTTCGGCGTCATTAGTTGCTCCTTTGGATGAGGCTTTAAGCTCGACGGATCGACGCCTTGCTTGTGCTGCCAGATCAGGAAATTTGGCCCCCACGTTCTCGATGAAGATGGCACATTCTTCGGGCGTTTTTAGGCGGGTTACTTTGTCATCCATGGGCTGTATTCTCCGCCTTTGAAGTGGGTCTGGTAAGCTTAGAACGCAACGCCGAGTGCTTCCCAAAGTGTCCTAAAGTATCTGCTTCCTGAAGCGCACTAAGGGGTGACTGAAAATTTTCAAATCCCCTAAACCCGCATAAATAGGGCCTTACAAAATACCCCCGAGGTATTGGGCCATCATCGGCGTGTGCTGCGCGGCGGCGGCCTGAGGGCCCGGGGCGGTGATTTTCTCGCTGGAACTCAAGGACGTACCTACATTCGATAACAAGACGGGCAGGGAGGGAGGGGAGGCACATTGTCTCCCAGCCAGAGATGGGTCAGGGCAGGGAGGCGATCGCGCGGGGCTACACTGTTTGAATTTGATATTCTGAATTCATGAAGACACTGGTTATCCAACCCAACCTGGTTGAGCAGGTGCGCGACGCCATTCTGGAAGAAATCGCCTCGGGGGCCATGCCGGCTGGTGAGCGGATCATTCAAGAGCAAATTGCCCAGTCGCTGGGCGTATCCCGCCAGCCGGTGCAGCAGGCGCTGGCGCTGTTGCGCAATCAGGGCGTGCTGCAAGACGCCCCGGGCCGCGGGCTGCTGGTGGCGCCCCTGGACCCAGACTTTGTGCGCCAGATGTATGACATTCGCGCTGTGATTGAGGGGCTGGCTGCCCGCCGTGCAGCTGAGCTGGGTGCCGCGCGCGCCGCCAAGGAAGGGCCGCCCCTGATTGCCGCGGGGCGCAAGGCGGTGGAGGCCGGCGCGGTTGCCAAGATGATTGACGCCGACATGCGCCTGCACGCGTTTATCTATGCGCTCTCGGGCAACCCGCTGATCGCGCCCGCCCTCGAGACGCACCTGACCCACACCCAGCGTGTGATGGGTGCGGTGCTGAACCAGGATGAAAAGCCGCGCGACATCTGGGACGAGCACGAAGCCATGCTCAAAGCCATTGCGGCCGGCGACGGCGATCTGGCCGAGTCGCTGGTACGAAACCATTTGATGCACGCGGCGGGATTCATGGTGGCGCGCCTCGGCGGCAAAACGCCTGATCTGCCCCCAATTACACGAGGGAAATCATGAAGTCCTGTCCGGAAGTGTTGGGGATGATCGGGGCGTTGGCTGGGTCGTTGATGAAAGCGCTGCGGCGCTTTGGGCCTTTGTGGCTGGCGATATGCCTGTTCGGTTCCGCTTGGGCACAGGGCCCGCAGGCTGACGATCCTGATGCGCTAAAGCCATTGCCGGCCGCGCAGTGGAATGCCACCATGGCGCGCCACCTGCTGGAGCGCGCCGGCTTTGGCGGCACGCCGCAGGAGGTCGCGCAGTTGGCACGGCTGACGCCTGAGCAGGCGGTGCGCAGCCTGGTGCGCTACCAGCGTGTGCCCGATGTGTTTGTGCCCTTCGAGGCATCCCAGGCGCACGACGACGGTCTGGAGCCCTTTGCCAGCTCGCGGCCCGCCGCCACCGACCTGGCCAAGGCCACGGGCGAGGCGCTGGGGGTGAAGGTCAAGCCGGCGGGAAACCGCCGCGCGCAACAGGTGGCAGACCGTTATTTGTATTGGCTGCGCGCTTCGCGCCTGGAGACACAGCGCCTGGGCTATTG
Organism: Rhodoferax sp. OV413; assembly: GCF_945881795.1. Taxonomy (GTDB): domain Bacteria; phylum Pseudomonadota; class Gammaproteobacteria; order Burkholderiales; family Burkholderiaceae_C; genus Allorhodoferax. The sequence continues at coordinate 49,873 of NZ_CAMCVG010000004.1, read as the reverse complement.
GTGGGCCAATCGCATGCTCACCACGCCGCGCCCCCTGCAGGAAAAGCTCACCCTGTTTTGGCACGGTCACTTCGCCACCAGCGAAGAAAAGGTGCGGGATTTCCGCAAGATGCAGTTGCAAAACGAGACCCTGCGCGCCCATGCCAACAGCGACTTCCGCAGCCTGATGCTGGCGGTGGCGCGCGATCCGGCCATGCTCTCCTATCTGGATGCGGGGGTGAACGTCAAGGGCGCGGCCAACGAGAACTTTGCCCGGGAGGTGATGGAGTTATTCACCATGGGCGTGGGCCATTACACCGAGCGCGACATCCAGGAAACAGCCCGCGCATTCACAGGCTGGAACTACAAGGACCTGCGCTTTGTGGTGAACCCCGACCAGCATGACGACAGTGCCAAGACGGTGCTGGGCCGCACGGGTAATTTTGATGGCGAGCAGGTGGTCGACATCCTGCTGGCCCAGCCGGCGACCGCTGACTTTCTGGCGGGCAAGCTGTACCGGTTTTTTGTGTGCGAAGACCTGTCTCCGGCGCTTGCGCAGCAGTGGGGCCGGGTGCTGCGCGATGCGAATTACGACATTGCCGTCTTCATGGAGACGCTGCTGCTCTCCCGCGACTTTTACAGCGCAGCCTCCCGCGCCACGCGTATCAAGCCGCCGGTGGAGCTGCTGATTTCGACCTACAAAAAGGCCGGGATCACCGCGGTGCCGGGCCTGCCGGATTTCAATGACCAGACCGAACTGCTGGGCCAGAAACTGTTTTACCCGCCCAACGTGGCCGGCTGGGCCCACGGCCGCAGCTGGATTACGCCGGGCCTGTTGTTGGCGCGGGGCAACGTGATGTACGACATGGTTTTTCCGCCGATTGATTTTGTGGCGAACGATCGCGTGCCCCGGGGGCTGTACCAGATTGTTCCGGTGGCCGACAAACTCGCGCGTGGCATGGACATCAGCACCGCGACCATGCCCGAGGGCAAGACCATGGGGGAAAAGGTTGTGCCCTTGCAGGTGGACCGCGAAGAAGATTTCAACACCCGTCTGGCCAGCTACCACGCCTGGCGCAAGGCCATTGAAAAGGTCAAGCCTATACCGCGGGATACCGCGCAGATCAGCCTCACGCAGATGATGCGGCAGGCGCAGTGCAAGACCGCGGCAGAAGCCGTGGACCACTTGCTGCTGCGGTTTATGTCGGCGCCGGTGCCCGAGGGCGTGCGCCAAAAGCTCGCGCTCCTGCTGACCGAAGACCTGGGCACCGGCGATTTGGCGCGGGCTGACAGCTACATGGAAGACGCCCTGCGCAATCTTCTGCACGTCATTCTTTCCCTGCCCGCCTACCAACTGGGTTAAGCCATGCGTCATTTCTCCCACCCCCACGCTGTCTCCCGCCGCCAGCTCTTGCAGGCGCTGGGCGGCATGAGCCTCAGCGCAGCCCTGCCGCTGCATGCGGCTCTGCCACTTCACGCAGCGAAGCACGCGGAGCAAGGCGCTGCGAGCGAGCGCATATTGGTCGTGGTGGAGCTGACCGGCGCCAACGATGGATTCAATACCCTCGTGCCTTACGGCGACGACAACTATTACCGGCTGCGCCCCAATCTCGGCATCCCCGCGGCCAGGCTGCGAAAGATCGACAGCATGCACGGCTTTAACCCCGGCATGTCGGGTTTTGAGCGGCTCTATAAAAACGGGCAAATGGCAGTGGTGCACGGCTGTGGGTACGACAACCCTTCGTATTCCCACTTCACCTCGGCTGCCTACTGGCACACCGGCGCGCCCAACACGGGCGAGCCTTACGGATGGCTGGGCCGTTTGGCAGACGCCATTGATCCCTCACTCACGCCCAACTTCCTGATCAACATCGACGAGCGCCAGTCTTTGGCGGTGCGCTCTGCGCGCCATGTGCCGGTGGTGTTTGATGACCCCGAGCGATTCGGCCGCAAGGGTCTGTTTCAGAGCCGTGAGTTACTGGACCAGGGCAGCGGCGAACGGGTGTTGGCCGCCAACGCAGCCCAGAAGTACCTGGAAGATGTGGCCCAGAGCGCGCGGCAGGCCTCGGTGCAGGTGCGCGAGGCCTGGAGCAACTACAAGTCGCCGGTGGATTACGGCATTATTTCTCTGGACCTGCCCAAGGTGGCGGCCATGATTGAGGCCCGCCTGCCCGCGCGGATTTACCAGACTTCCTACCGCCACAACGCGTTTGACACCCACGTACACCAGGCAGAGGTGCATCAGCGCTTGCTGTCGTACGTGTCAGACAGCGTGTCGGGATTCCTCCAGGACATGAAGCGCATCGGACGCGAGAAGGATGTGACGGTGATGGTGTATTCCGAGTTCGGCCGGCGCCCCGCTGAAAACACCAGCCTGGGCACCGACCACGGCACCGCGAACCATGTCTACCTGATCGGGCAGCCTGTCAAAGGCGGGCACTACGGGCAGGCGCCGGACTGGACCCGGCTTAACGCCGAAGGCAACATGCGGCACACGGTGGACTTCCGCCGTGTGTATGCCACGCTGATGCAGGACTGGATGGGGGCCGACAGCACCGCGCTCTTGAACGGACGCTTTGAGTCGCTGGGAGTGTTCGCCGGCACGTGAACATGCGCGCCGGCACGTGAACATGCGCGCCGGCACGTGAACACGCGCCGGCCCATGGGCGCCCGCGCCGGCACCTGCCCCGCTTAGAAAGGCGCGCTGGGTTCCTCGGGCGCGGATTCTGCTTCGGCTGCTGCTCCGGGTTCTGCCGCAGCCTCGGCATGGGACTCAGGCGGCGCCTGGCGCAGGGCCGCTTTTTCACCGGCCGATGCAAACTTGCTGTACTTGCCCAGCACGTTGACCATTTGCCCGTAGACGCGTGGGCTGGCAGCCATGCATTCCTGCTGGTCCAAGAAGTCGGCGTCACCGGTGAAGTTACCCACCAGCCCGCCTGCCTCGGTGACCAGCAGAGAGCCCGCGGCCACGTCCCAGGCCTGCAGGCCCAGCTCAAAAAATCCATCGGTGTAACCCGCTGCCACATAGGCCAGGTCGAGTGCCGCCGCGCCCGGGCGGCGCAGGCCGGCGGTGCGCTGCATCACGTCGCCCATCAGGGTCAGGTAGTGGCGGAAATCGTCGCCTTCGCGGAATGGAAAGCCGGTGGAGACGAGGCAGTCCTTGAGATGGGTGCGCTTGGAGACGCGCAGGCGGCGGTCGTTGAGGTACGCGCCGCGCCCCTTGGTGGCGGTAAAGAGGTCGTTGCGGGTGGGGTCGTACACCACGGCTTGCTCCACCTTGCCGCGAACGGCGAGAGCAATGCTCACGCAATACACCGGAAGGCCGTGGATGAAATTGGTGGTGCCGTCCAGCGGATCGATGATCCAGACGTATTCCGAGTCGCGCGCGCCGTGGGTGTTGCCCGATTCCTCGGCCCAGATGCCGTGGCCGGGGTAGGCGGTGAGCAGGGTTTCTATGATCGCTTGCTCTGCTGCGTGGTCGACCTCGGTGACGAAATCGTTGGCCTTCTTCTGGGACACGCGGACCGCCTCGATGTCGAGCGCAGCGCGGTTGATGATGGAGCCGGCAGCGCGAGCGGCCTTGATGGCCACGTTGGCCATGGGGTGCAGGTTGAGCGTCATAGATTGTGGGGAAAGAACCGAAGGGGCGCTCTGGCGATGCAGGCGCGACAATGCGGCATTTTAACGTTGATGTCATGAAGCGATAGATGCACACCCGATTCATCCTGATTCACACCAGCCATGCCGGAAACGTAGGCGCCGCAGCGCGCGCCATGAAGACCATGGGCTTTGACGACCTGGTGCTGGTTGCGCCGCGCTGGCCCAATGTGCTGCGCCGCGAAGAAACCATTCAGCGCGCAAGCGGCGCCCTGGACGTGCTGGACAAATGCCGCATCGTGGACACCTTGGACGAGGCGTTGGACGGAATCAGCCACCTGTGCGCCACCGCCATGACGCCGCGCGACTTCGGCCCGCCCACCACCACGCCGCGGCAGCACTTTGAGGCACTATCAAAACAGGAGCAGCTTGCGCAATCGGGGCGGGCGGAATCGGGGTTTTTGCATTCAGAAGGCGTGACTTCGGGGGGCGTGCAATCCGGGGTGGGCTTCTTGTTCGGCTCGGAGCGGTTTGGCATGCGCAATGAAGATGTTTACCGATGCCATGTCTGCCTGTCGATTCCCAGCAACCCGAGCTTCGGCTCCCTCAACATTGGCGCCGCCCTGCAGGTCATTGCTTACGAATGGCGGCTCGCCTTGGGTGGCTTTGCAGCGCCTCCCCCTGACTTGGCTGGCAGCGACAACACCCATGCCACTCACCACGCTGCTGTAGCCGATGCCGCGCAGGTGGCGGGCATGTTGGGGCACTTAGAGCAGTCGCTGGTGGCGCTGGGCTTTCTGGATCCGGCCGCGCCCAAGAAGCTGATGCCCCGGCTCAATGCGCTGTTTAACCGCGCGCAGCTTACGCAGGAAGAAATCCACATCCTGCGCGGCATTGCCAAGGCCATCCTGCAGCAGGCAGCCCGCTAGGGCGATAGACTGTGACCATGTTTTCCCGCATCCTCTCCGACATTCAGTGCATCCTTGACCGTGACCCCGCTGCGCGCAGCAAGTGGGAGGTGCTCACTTGCTACCCCGGCCTGCACGCCGTGGTCTTGCACCGTCCGGCGCACTGGTTCTGGACGCATGGTTTGCACTGGCTGGGCCGGTTCACCTCGCACATCGCCCGCTTCCTGACCGGCATCGAAATCCACCCCGGCGCCCGCATCGGCGAGCGGGTGTTTTTTGACCACGCCATGGGCACGGTGGTGGGAGAGACCGCCGTGATCGGGGACGGATGCACCATCTACCAAGGCGTAACGCTGGGCGGCACCAGCCTCTACAAGGGCGCCAAGCGCCACCCCACGCTGGGCAAAGACGTGGTGGTCAGCGCCGGCGCCAAAGTGCTGGGCGGCTTTGAGGTGGGCGACGGCGCCAAGATCGGCAGCAATGCGGTGGTCATCAAGCCGGTGCCTGCGGGGGCTACAGCGGTAGGTATTCCGGCGCGCATCATCGCCAGCAAAGAAGGCGTGAGCGCCGATGTCACCACCCAGGACCGTAAGTTCAGCGCCTATGGCATCACGCAGGACGACGATCCGGTGAGCGAGGCACTGCGTGGTTTGGTGGACAGCGCCTCCAGCCAGGACCACCAGATCGCCATGCTGTGGCAGGCGGTAGAGCAGTTGTCAGCGCGCCTGGCGGGCAGCGATTGCGTGCCTCAGGATGCGGCTCGCAGCGAGTCGTTTGAGGCTGCGAAAATCAACGCGCTGATCGGGAAATAGCGCTCTTGGGCCGGAAGGCCTTGCAGACAGTTTCTACGGTCTCGATGTAGGGGCCGCCAATCAAGTCCACGCAATACGGCACGGCGGCAAAAATCCCCGGCACCACCTGTTTGCCTTCGGCGTCTTTCACTCCTTCGAGCGTTTCGGCGATGGCCTTGGGCTGCCCCGGCAGATTGATGATGAGCGACTGGTCGCGAATGACCGCAACCTGCCGGGACAGAATCGCGGTGGGCACGAAGTTCTGGCTGATGGCGCGCATCTGCTCACCAAATCCCGGCATTTCTTTGTGGGCCACGGCCAGGGTGGCCTCTGGCGTTACATCCCGCAGTGCGGGGCCGGTGCCGCCGGTGGTGAGCACCAGCGCACAGCGGGCGTCGGTCAGGGCAATCAAGGTTTCTTCAATGGTCGACTGGTCATCGGCAATCAGGCGGGTTTCCAGGACCACAGGGTTTTGCAGCGCGCGACCCAGCCACTCCTTGAGGGCAGGAATGCCTTTGTCTTCGTAAATGCCTGCCGATGCGCGGTCGCTGATGGACACCAAACCAATGCGGACTTCGTCCAGGGGGCTGTTGCTCAAGCTTTGTCTCCGTCGTAGTAGTCTTCATCGTCTTCTTCACTGCCGTCGTCGCTTCCGGCACCCTGAGCGGTCGCAGGGCTGGCGCCTCGGGCGTCTTCTTGCTGGGCCAGCAAGGCCTCGCGCACCAGCTGAAAAATATCTCGGTAGGCCCGACCGTGGCGCTGGGCCTCGCCGGGTTTTTCGGGCTTGGCATCTTTGCGGGCTTGGCGCACCAGAGCGCGCAGCTGCTGGCTGTCGGTATCGGGGCTCAGTGTCAGCCAATGGCCCACTGCGTCATCGTCGGCAATCAGGCGGTCGCGCCATTGCTCTGACTGGTGCAGCACCATCGTCTCTTGCACCGAAGGCATGTGCTGCTCCTCGAGTGCAGCACGGATATCGTCCCATTTGGCGGGGTCGAGCTTGCGCATAAGCTTGCCGATGAACTGCATCTGGCGGCGCTTGCCCTCGAAGTTTGTGATGCGCTTGGCCTCGGCAACACCTTCAATCAGCCGGTCCGGCAGCTCGAGTTTGCTCAGAAGTTCGGCACGCAGTGTGAGCAGGTCCTCGCCGAGTTTTTGTAGCGCATCACTTTCCTTTTTGAGGTCGGTGCGGGTGGGCTCATCGGTGCCTTTGAGCTCGCGCTTGTACTCCAGATCCAGGGCGCTTCCCTCGGCAACGAAGAGGCCGCGGACGTAATAGCCTTTTTTAAGTTTGCGTGACATAGCCAAGTATCATAGCTGTCGCCATGAAGAAACACTCACCCGCCCAAACGCGTCCATCCGCCCCCGCAACTCCTGTCGCAGACAGCGGTTTTGCCTATTCCCGCGCGTTTTTCGAAACCCGTGTGGATGCCGCTCTGGCGCATGCCAAAAAGCTGGGCGCGACAGATGCCGGTGCCGAAGTCTCGGAAGGTTGCGGTCTGAGCGTGTCGGTGCGCAATGGCGAGCTGGAAAACGTTGAGCGCAACCGCGACAAGTCGCTGGGCGTGACGATCTACCTCGGCAACCGCCGGGGCAACGCCAGCACCTCCGATTTTTCCGACGCCGCCATCGCCCAAACCGTGCGCGCCGCCTACGACATCGCCCGCTTCACCGCCGAAGACCCCTTTGCCAGCCTTCCCGATGCCGACGACATTGCGCCCGCCGGGGAGCGCGAGCGTTCGCTGGAATTGTTCTTTCCATGGGCGGTGAGCAGCGAAGAAGCAGCCCGGCTGGCCTTGGAGTGCGAGGCGGCAGCGCTGGGCGTGAGCAAGCGAATCACCAACAGCGAAGGCGCCGCCGTATCGGCCCAGCAGTCTCATTTTTTCAGTGCCCACACGCGGGGTTTTCGCGGCGGTTATGCATCGTCGCGCCATGCGATTTCGGTATCGCCGATTGCCGGCAAGGGCAAAGACATGCAACGCGACGCCTGGTACAGCTCCATGCGTTCGGCCGACGATCTGGCCTCGCCGCAGGCCGTGGGCCGCTACGCCGCCGAGCGTGCGCTCAGCCGGCTCAAGGCCCGCAAGATTGCCACCACAGAGTGCCCTGTGTTGTTTGAGTCCCCCCTGGCGGCGGGGTTGGTGGGCGCTTTTGTGCAGGCGGTGAGCGGCGGCGCCCTCTACCGCAAGAGCACGTTTTTGCTCGACACACTGGGTAAGCAAGTGCTGCCCAAGCACATTGACCTGATGGAAGACCCGTTTGTGCTGCGGGGCAAGGGCAGCTCGCCTTTTGACGACGAGGGCGTGCGGGTTCTGCCGCGCAAGGTGGTCGATGCGGGGCGCGTGCAGGGCTATTTTTTGAGCAGCTATTCGGCCCGCAAGCTGGGCATGCGCACCACCGGCAACTCGGGTGGCTCCCACAACCTGACGTTTACTTCCCGCCTGACGCGCGCCGACGACACCTTGGACGCGATGCTGCAAAAGCTGGGCACCGGCTTACTGGTTACTGAGCTGATGGGGCAGGGCGTGAACTACGTGACTGGCGACTACTCGCGGGGTGCGAGTGGCTTCTGGGTGGAAAACGGCCGTATTGCCTTTCCCGTGCACGAAATCACGATTGCCGGGAACATGAAGGACATGCTCAAGGGAATCGACGCGGTGGGCGCCGACACCTACAACTACGGCGCCAAGACCGTGGGCTCGATCCTGGTGAGCCGGATGAAAGTTGCGGGCAGCTAGGCCGGCCCGCCAAGTTAGCCAAGCTGTTTAGCCGGCCAGTGCTGCTTTCACCGCGGCAGACACGGTGCTCATTTCTGCCTTGCCGGACAAGCGCGTCTTCACCACGCCCATGACCTTGCCCATGTCGCCCGGGCCAACGCCGCGTCCGAGCTCTGCAGCCAGTTCGGCCACGATGGACTTCACTTCTGCCAACACTTCTTCAGCAGCCATGCGCTGGGGCAGATAGGCTTGCAGCACCTTAAGCTCGGCCTCTTCTTTGTCGGCCAAGTCGGTACGCTGGGCTTGTTGGAAGGCTTCGATGCTGTCCTTGCGCTGCTTGATGAGCTTGTCCACGATGGCAACCACGGCCGTGTCATCGAGTACCACGCGTTCATCCACCTCTTTTTGCTTGCACGCAGATAACAGCAGCCGGATGGTACCCAGACGTTCGCTGTCTTTGGTGCGCATGGCGGTTTTCATGTCTTCGGTGATCTGGTCTTTGAGGGACATAACAGGGCTTTCTATTAAGGACGGGTGGGTGCTTAGCGCAATAAAAAAAGCCCGCCTGAGCGTCCCCGGGCGGGCTTTGGTGGTTCGGGCAGCTCCTCAGAGCGCTCGTGCCGCGCTGCTTAGTACAACTTCTTGGGGAGTTGCATGCTGCGAATGCGCTTGTAGTTGCGCTTCACGGCGGCTGCCTTTTTGCGCTTGCGCTCTGCAGTGGGCTTTTCGTAAAACTCACGGGCGCGCAGGTCGGTCAGCAGGCCCAGTTTTTCGATAGTGCGCTTGAAACGGCGCAGGGCGACGTCAAAGGGTTCGTTTTCTTTTACACGGATCGTTGTCATTACGTCATGAATTCCAAAATTTGCTGCCAGAGGGTTTCAGGGAAGATCGGGGCCCCAAACACCATGTGCTGCGATTAGTCCCCCGACTGTTGATGCGTAACTAGTATTGGCCGACGGGGGGAGCGCCAGAAAAGCTTTAGATTATAGCAATTTCGTGGCGCTCGCCCGTTGGTTACCGGTACAGAACTTCCGGCAACCACATACCGATGGCCGGGAACTGGTACAGGATCACGATAGCAAAGACCTGAATCACCATGAACGGCATCATGCCGGCAAAGATCTGATTCAGCGTGACATGCGGCGGGCTCACGCCCTTGAGATAAAACGCTGCCATCGCCACAGGTGGGCTCAGGAAGGCGGTTTGCAGATTCAATGCGACCAACAGGCCGAAGAACAATGGGTCAACCCCGAAGTTGTCCAGCAGCGGGATGAAGATCGGCATGAAGATCACAATAATCTCAGTCCATTCCAACGGCCAGCCCAGAATAAAAATGATGACCTGACTGAGTACGAGGAACTCGGTCTTGGTGAGGTTCATCGACAACACCCACTGCTCCACCAGCTCCTGCCCGCCGAGCAGCGCGAACGCGGCAGAGAAAATGGCGGACCCGACGAACAGCCAGCACACCATGGCGCTGGTCTTGGCGGTCAGGAATACGCTCTCTTTGACCACGCTAAAGGTCAGCTGCCGGTAGGCCGCAGCGAGCAGGAAGCCGCCCATGGCGCCGGCTGCGGCCGCCTCGGTGGGGGTGGCCAGGCCCATCACGATGCTTCCCAGCACCGACAGGATGAGTACAAGCAGCGGGAAGAAGCTCGACAGCAGCATTTTGAAGACTTCAAGCCGCGTAAAGCTGAGCAAGCCGTAGAAGAGCAGCATCGCAGCACCACCGACTGCCACTCCGATCCAGTAGCCGGTAGGCGCTGGGCGGGTGGTTGCAGCAGGGCTGGCCCCCGCAGCAGGCGACGATGTAGCGCCCGGTGGCTCCGAGACGCCGCCGCTGGATGCTGGTCCTGCCGCAGAGGTCGCAGCAGTCGTTTCGCCGCTGCCGGGTGGTGGGGCAAGGCCGCTTGGAGGCGCTTGCAGACCTGCACCTGCGGGTTCTGGCAATTCGCCCGCACCAGGCGGCGTTGCCAGCCCAGAGGAGGGCGGTTCAGCCAGCGAGCTGCTGTCAGCAGCGGGTTGCTCTTCGTCGCCGATTTTCGCCATGGTCTGGACTTCTTCGGCTACGACCGTGGTGACACTGTTGTAGCTCCAGAGGGACACAAACACGAAAAGCAAGGCAGGCAACACCACGATTCCCAGCTGACGCAAAAGGTGCCCGGTGGGTACTTCGCTGTTGCGCTTTCCCTTGAGTGCCTTCAGCAAGGCTGGAAACGCCCGAGCTGCGTGGGCCACGCCCAGTTTTTCCGTCAACGGGTGCAATGGGACAAAACGGTCTTGTGCAGACAGCGGGGGGGCCATGCTCGGCCAAATCTTCGCCACAACGATGACGTAGATGATGTAGAGGCCCGCAAGCATCAGGCCGGGAAAGAATGCGCCGGCGTACAGCTGCACAACGGAGACCCCGGCAGTGGCGCCGTAAACGATCAGCATGACCGAGGGCGGAATGAGAATCCCCAGGCAGCCGCCTGCGGTAATCGCACCTGCGGAGAGTGGCACGCTATAGCCACCCTTGAGCATGGCCGGCAGAGCCAAGAGGCCCATCAAGGTCACTACCGCGCCCACGATGCCGGTGGCGGTGGCAAAAACCGCGCAGGTCACCAGGGTTGCGACGGCTAGGGCCCCTGGCAGGCGCACCAGTGCCAGATGCAAGCTACGGAACAGCTTCTCAATGAGGTTGGCCCGTTCTACCAGGTAGCCCATGAACACGAAGAGCGGGATGCTGATAAGCACATCGTTGCCCATCACCTTGAAGGCGGCTTGCACCATTAGGTCGAGTGTTTTGGTAATGTTCTGGTCGTAGGAAATCCATGTGAAGATCATGCCCATTCCCATCAGGGTGAAGGCAGTGGGGAATCCCAACATGATCGCAACCACCACCAGCGAGAGCATCAGGAGCCCGATGTGCCCGTTGGTAATCGGGTTGGCGAGGCCCAGCATGGTCAGCGCGCCGGCCATGATGATGGCCATCAGGATAAAGCCGAACCAGAGTTCTTTACGAATTTTCATGCCCGGCTCCCATCTTTCACAACATAGCGGTCAAGCGCGGCAATGTCTTCGTCTTTGACATTAACCATCGCCTTGAGTTTCTCAACGTCGACTTCTTCCACGTCTTCGTCGCGCGCAGGCCAAACTCCGTCGCGCATGCAGATGACGCAGCGGATGATCTCAACGATGCCCTGCAACAAAAGGATGCCGCCGGCCAAGGGGATGATGAACTTGAAGGGATACAGCGGCAGCGCATCAGCGGAGAAGGTCTGTTCGCGGATGGCCAATGATGTGGTGAAGAAATCCCAGCCGGCGTACGTCATCGCGGTGACGCCCGGAAGGAAGAAAACAAAATACAAAATGAGATCGAGCGTGGCTTGGGTGCGGGGCTGAAAAAAGCCGTACAACACGTCGCCGCGGACATGCCCGTTCTTGCTGAGGGTGTAAGCACCGGCAGTCATGAACAAGGTGCCGTAGAGCATGATCTGTACATCAAGCACCCAGGCGTGGGGGTTATTGAGAACATAGCGGGAAAACACTTCCCAGCATATGAGGACCGTCAGCAGCGCCGCACACCAGGCGAACGTCTTGCCGATAAAGGTGGATATACGATCCACCGCGAGGAGCACACTTTGCATGAAATTCCCTAATCTACATAAGGTTAAATAGAAACACAAAGGCGCCGTGGATTCCCCACGGCGCCTTGAGTCTCATGCCTGAGTATCAGGCCTTTTTGGCGGGGGCGCGGAAGTAGTGGTTCCAAGCCATCTTGAAGTCCACCATGTAGTCGTTTTGCCATGCGCCGGCGCGCTGCGCAAACGCGCGTTGCGATTCCATGACCTTGGCGAACAGTGGGTTCTCAGCTGCTTTTGCTGCGGTGACTTTATCCCATGCGGCGAGTTGCGCGCGCAGGATGGCATCGGGCGTCTTGTAGAAGTTGATCTTCTGGGCTTTGAGCTCCATGTAGTCCTGGCTGTTGCGCTGGATGGCTTTCCAGCTCATGTCGGCGCTTGCGGCTTGCACAGCGTAGTCAATGATGGAGCGCAGTTCGGCGGGCAGGGAATTGAGCTTTTCTTTGTTGAACAGAATTTCGAACTGTTCGCCGCTTTGGTGGAAGCTCTGCAGCATGCAGTTCTTCACCACGTCGGGGAAGCCCAAGATACGGTCGCTGGATGCGTTGTTGAACTCTGCGGCGTCGATCAGGCCACGGTCCAGCGCAGGAACGATTTCGCCACCAGGCAGCGGGTTCACGGCAGTGCCCAGTTCCTTGAACACATCAATGGCCAGACCCACTGTGCGGAACTTCAGACCCTTCAGGTCTTCCACCTTGGAGATTGGCTTCTTGAACCAGCCCAGTGGCTGTGTGGGCATGGGGCCGTAAACATAAGAGGTCACGTCAATATTGAGCGACTTGTAGATTTCTTCGAGCAGCGCCTTGCCGCCGCCGTAGTTGTGCCATGCGAGCACCATGTTGGGGTCCATGCCGAAAGCGGGACCGGAACCCCAGAGGGCCAGCGCCGTGTTCTTGCCGTAGTGGTAAGCGAGAACGCCGTGGCCGCCATCCAGCGTGCCTTTGTTGACGGCGTCCAGCAGTTGGAATGCTGGAACCACGGAACCCGCTGGCAGCACTTCAATCTTGAGCTTGCCGCTGGCCATTGCGTTGACTTTGGTGGCGAAGTCGTTGGCGTATTCGTGAAAAATGTCCTTGGCAGGCCAAGTGCTTTGGAAGCGCAGGGTGGTCGTGGTTTGCGCGGTGGCAATCATTGGGGCGCTCAATGCGCCTGCTGCTACGGCAGCGCCTTTGATCATGCCGCGGCGGTTGGTAACGTTCTTGGTCATCAATGTCTCCAGTCGAGTTTTGGGGAAATACCGTCTGGGATATTGCGTTAACTTTCACCAAAAGGCAGCAGGGTTTTTACCGATTGCCTATCCCGGGCTTTCAGAACTTGTCGCATCCGTTACATCAGGCGGCCCGCAATGCCATGGGCACAGGCAAAACCACTGGACCAGGCCCACTGAAAGTTATAGCCGCCCAACCAGCCGGTTACGTCAACCACCTCGCCAACGAAATACAGCCCGGGCTGGCGGCTTTCCATGGTCTGGCTGGAGAGTGCTTTGGTGTCCACTCCGCCGGAAGTGACCTCTGCTTTGCGGTAGCCCTCGGTGCCGGTGGGCGTGATTTCCCAACGCGACAGGCGATCGGCCAGCGCCGTCAATGCCTTGTCGCTGGCCTCATTCACAGGGCGCTGCCAGTCGTGCCCCCAGACGGACCCCTGCGCCACCCAGGTGTCCGCCAGCCGCGCTGGCACGATGCCGGCGAGTTCGTTGGCAATACGTTTTCTGGACTGTGTCTTGGCGTCGGCCAGGTGCTGAGCCACAGGGGTGCCGGGGGCCAGGTTCAGTCGTATCGGCGTTCCCTCAGCCCAATAGCTCGATATTTGCAGGACCCCGGGGCCGGAGAGGCCGCGGTGCGTGAAGAGAAGGTCTTCGCGGAAGGCCATGGAGGTTTTTTTGCTGCCGGTCGCAATGTCCACGGGGAGCGACAGGCCGGAAAGATCGGCAAACGGCGCCCAGGCGGCTTCGTCAAAGGTGAGTGGCACCAGCGCTGGGCGGGGCGGGATGAGCGGTAGCGCAAACTGTTTGGCAATGCGGTAACCGAAATCGGTTGCGCCGATTTTGGGAATGCTCAAGCCCCCGGTCGCGATCACCACGGTTGCGCAGTGAATGGTGCCGCGGTCGCTATCGATTTCATAGCTGCTGGCGCTTTTCCCATGAGGGCTGGAGGCCAAAAAGCGTATAAATCTGACGCCGCAGGGTTGCCAGCGCTCCACGCCGCCGGCGGCACACTCGGCCAGCAACATGGCGATCAGGTCTTCCGCGGAGCGGTCGCAAAACAGCTGTCCCTTGTGTTTTTCGTGGAATGCGATGCCGTGCTTTTTGATGAGGGCGATGAAGTCGTTGGGGGTGTAGCGAGAGAGGGCTGATTTGGCAAATCGCGGGTTTTCGCCCAGGAAGTTGGCAGCCGAGACATCCATGTTGGTGAAGTTGCTGCGCCCGCCGCCGGATATGCGGATTTTTTCGGCCACTTTTTCGCTGTGGTCCAGGACTAAAACCTTGAGCCCCAGCTGCCCCGCCACACCCGCACAAAACAGGCCGGCAGCGCCCGCGCCGATCACCACCACATCAAAACTATGCATAGCGGCGGGTTCAGGCGGTGCGCTGCCGGTCGGAGGCGCTGGCAGCTGCCAGCATGCCGCTGAACACGTCGCCCACCACAATCACGCTGGGGCTGGCCAGCCGCTCGGCGGCGATGGTCTGTTGCAATGCGCCCAGGGTACACACCACGTGGCGCTGCTCCGGCAGGCTGGCGTTTTGGATGATGGCCACCGGCGTTTCGGGTCGCAGGCCCTGCAGCAGGCCCGCCTGAATGTCTTCGGCTCCGCTGATGCCCATATAAATAACCAAGGTGAGCTTGGTTTGTTGGGCGGCAGCTGCCAGGGCGGGCCAGTCGGTGCCGCCGTCGCCGGGCTTGGCGTGGCCGGTTACAAACACCACGCCGTGAGCGTGGTCCCGGTGGGTGAGGGGCACGTTCAGGCTGCTCACAGCCGCCAGACCTGCGGTCACGCCATTGATGACCGACACCTGCACGCCGGCGGCCTGCAGGTGCTCCACCTCCTCGCCGCCGCGGCCGAAGATGAGGGGGTCGCCGCCTTTTAAGCGCACTACGGATTCGCCCTCCAATGCGGCGGTAATCATCAAACGATCGATGAATGACTGCGGCGTGGACTTGCAGCCGCCGCGCTTACCCACGTGTACGACGCGCGCCGTGGGGCTCGCGTGGGCCACGATGGCGCCGTTCACCAGGTCGTCGACCAGCAGCACAGTGGCCTGCTGAATGGCTTTTAAGGCTTTGAGCGTGAGCAACTCCGGGTCGCCCGGGCCGGCACCCACCAGTGTGACGTGGCCGGAGGCGGGCCGGGGGGGGGAATCGTGGTTCATGGTGCGCGGATAGACGAAAAATCAGGACAAAGTTACCCGGCAATCTGCGCATGCAAGTGCAAGATCTGGGTCACTTGTGCTGCTACCGGCGCCGGAATAGGGCGATCACCTTGCAACACCGAGCGGGTGTAAGCGGCGGTGCTTGCGGCGTCGATAGCTGTGGGCACATCGGGCAGGCTGGTGAGCGGGCCGGATTGGTGGGTGAGCAGGTCAATCGCCCGGCCTGCCAAGAAGCCCTGCATGTGCGGCGTGCGCCGGGCGTCTGCCACCGCCTCGCCCTCGGTGCCGCGAATCAGCAAGGCATCGGCCTGCAGCAGCGCAAAGGTGTCGGCCATGGAGACCGCGTATTCAGGGTGGGTGTAGCTGCTCACCAGCAGGGCTGCGCCCTTGACCGGGTTCATCAGCTTCACCAGGCTGTGCGCCGGATTGCGCAGGTTCACCACCCGCCGCACATCGAGCAGGCGCTGCAGGCCGGGCAGCAGGGTGCCGGTTGGGACAAACGCAACGCTGCCGTTTGCTACGCTTTTGGTAGCTGCCTGCGCATGTATATCAAGCGCAGCAAGCACTTCTGACACAAAAACACGCTTGTCTTCGGTGGCCGTGCCGTGAATCAGCACCGGCAGGCCCTCGCGCGCCAGCAGCAGCGCCAACAGCGGGGTGAGCAGGGGGAGCTTGCGTGCGCCGTTGTAGCTGGGGATGACGACCGTCGGCATTGCGCCCGCCGGAACCAGCGCCGCACGGCTGCGCACCGCATCCAGAAAACCCGCCATCTCCTGGGCAGTTTCGCCCTTGATACGCATGGCCAGGCAGAAGGCGCCTACCTCCAGATCGGTCACGCTGCCGTCCAGCACCTGGCCCAGCAGATCAGCCGCTTGCTCGCGGCTCAGGGCTCGCGCGCCTTCTTTGCCGCGCCCGATTTCCTTGATGTAGTGGCCAATGCTCATGGGCAGATTGTCGATGAAGCTACATAAGTTTCGGCTATGCCCTTATGCGCGCGCCCTTGAGGCGTTTTCCGGTTGGGGGCATCCTCTACACTCCACGCCTCTCAAGGGGTAAAGCATGTTGGTGTTGGGGATCGAGTCGTCGTGCGATGAAACAGGAGTGGCCCTGGTGCAGTCGCATGACGAGATGCTCCCCGCACTACTTTCCCACGCCCTGCATAGCCAAATTGACATGCATCAGGCCTTTGGCGGCGTGGTGCCCGAGCTGGCCAGCCGCGACCACATCCGCCGCGTGCTGCCTTTGGCGCGCGAGGTTTTGGCATCCGGCGGCCGCAGTTTGCAAGATGTGGATGTGGTGGCCTTCACGCGCGGGCCCGGGCTGGCCGGCGCCTTGCTGGTGGGGGCGGGGGTGGCTTGTGCACTGGGTGCGGCCTTGGGCCGGCCAGTCCTGGGCGTGCACCACCTGGAGGGGCATTTGCTGTCCCCCTTCTTGAGCGCCGATCCTCCGGAATTTCCGTTCGTGGCCTTGCTGGTGTCGGGCGGTCATACCCAGCTCATGCGGGTGGACGGTGTGGGGCGCTACGAACTGCTGGGCGAAACCATTGACGATGCGGCGGGCGAGGCTTTTGATAAGTCCGCCAAGCTGATGGGGCTGGCCTACCCGGGCGGCCCCTTGCTGGCCCGGCTGGCGCAGGCGGGTGACCCGAAAGCCTACGCATTGCCGCGCCCCTTGATGCACAGCGGCAATCTCGATTTTTCGTTTGCCGGGCTTAAAACCGCGGTGCTGGTGCAGAGCCAGCGCATGGTGGCTGCGGCCGGCGTGGGGCGGTTCCAGGACCTGCCCCTGCCGCAGCAGGCGGACCTGGCGGCCTCTACGCAGGCGGCGATTGTGGAGGTGCTGCTCAAGAAATCAGTGGCTGCGCTCAAGCAAACCGGCCTGATGCGACTTGTGGTGGCGGGCGGCGTGGGGGCGAACCAGCAGCTGCGCCTGCAGCTCAATGCCGAATGCGAGCGGCGCGGCGTGCGGGTGCACTACCCCGAGCTGCACCTGTGCACCGACAACGGCGCCATGATTGCCATGGCCGCTGCCATGCGACTGCAAAGTGGCCTGCAAGAAGCCACGCGGGACTACGCCTTCGATGTGAAGCCGCGCTGGCCCTTGCACGCGCTTTAGTCCCCCTGAGCGGCCCCGGGGTCGCAGCCTGCCTCGGGCTATAATCTCAAGGCTTTACATTCGGCAAGGCGCACGCCAAGAGCCCTTCCAGCACCTGGCGCAAGTTAAAACACCAATAGGAAATCACCATGATCGCTTCCAGCATTAAAGCTGCTGTTGTCAAAGACAACGCCCGTTCCGCTACCGACACCGGTAGCCCAGAAGTGCAAGTTGCACTTCTGACAGCCCGTATCAACGAGCTGACCCCCCACTTCAAGACCCACGCCAAAGACCACCACGGTCGCCGTGGTTTGCTGCGCATGGTGAGCCGCCGCCGCAAGCTCTTGGACTATCTGAATTCCAAGGACCACGATCGCTATGTGGCCTTGATTGCCAAGCTGGGCCTGCGCAAGTAAGCGCCTGACAGAATGATGAACGCCTGAGTTAGGTCACTAGCTCAGGCGTTTTTTACTTCGGAGACTGCAAAAACAGAACGAAGCTGTGTCATTCCAAAGCCGTTGCCCTCGTGGGCAGTGTTTCTGGAATGGCATCGTGGACTGTGTTGTGGAATCCGGGCTACGGCGGGATGGCCTGCATCCCCCAAAAAACTTGACCCTCACCGGAGATTCACCATGAGTATTTTCAATAAAGTTACCAAAACCTTTCAATGGGGACAACATACCGTCACCATGGAAACCGGCGAAATGGCCCGCCAGTCCACCGGCGCTGTGCTGTTGGATATGGACGGCACCGTTGTGTTGGCCACAGTCGTCGGCAAGACCGAAGGCAAGCCCGGCCAGGATTTCTTTCCCCTGACCGTGGACTACCTTGAAAAGTCCTATGCCGCCGGCAAGATCCCCGGCAGCTTTTTCAAGCGCGAAGGCCGCCCCAGCGAGTTTGAGACCCTGACCAGCCGCCTGATCGACCGCCCGATCCGCCCTCTGTTTCCTGAAGGCTTCTTCAACGAAGTGCACGTCGTGGTGCACACCGTGTCCCTGAACCCCGAAGTGGATGCTGACATCGCCGCCATGATTGCAGTGAGCGCCGCCTTGTCCATCTCCGGCATTCCGTTCAACGGCCCTATCGGCGCGGCCCGCGTGGGTTACGTCAACGGCGAATACGTGTTGAACCCCGGCCAGACCGCACGCAAAGATTCCATCATGGACCTGGTGGTTGCAGGCACCGAATCCGCCGTGTTGATGGTGGAGTCCGAAGCCCAGCAACTGTCTGAGGAAGTCATGCTCGGCGCGGTTGTGTTTGGCCATGACCAAAGCAAGGCCGCAATTAACGCGATCCACGAACTGGTGCGTGACGCCGGCAAGCCGGTGTGGGACTGGAAAGCCCCCGCCCGCGATGAAGCACTGATTGCCAAGGTGGACGCGCACGGCAAGGACAAGCTGGTAGCGGCTTACCAAATCCGCAACAAGCAGGCCCGCACTCAAGCCTGCCGCGCCGCTTACGCTGACGTGTTCTCCGGCCTGAAAGCAGACGGCGTGGAGTTTGATAGCGTCAAGGTCGAAGGCCTGTTGTTCGAAATCGAAGCCAAGATCGTGCGCAGCCAGATTCTGGCCGGTGAGCCCCGCATCGACGGCCGCGACACACGCACCGTGCGCGCCATCGAAATCCGCAACAGTGTGCTGCCCCGCACCCACGGCTCCTCGTTGTTCACCCGTGGTGAAACCCAGGCCCTGGTTATTGCCACCCTAGGCACCGAGCGCGATGCCCAACGCATTGACGCTTTGAGCGGTGAGTACGAAGACCGCTTCATGCTGCACTACAACATGCCTCCCTTTGCCACCGGCGAAACCGGCCGCGTGGGCACGCCCAAGCGCCGCGAAATCGGCCACGGTCGTCTGGCCAAGCGCGCGCTGGTTGCCGTGTTGCCTACCAAAGAAGAGTTTCCGTACTCCATCCGTGTGGTCTCGGAAATTACCGAGTCCAACGGCTCGTCTTCCATGGCGTCTGTGTGCGGCGGCTGCTTGTCTCTGATGGACGCCGGCGTGCCCCTGAAAGCGCACGTGGCGGGTATCGCCATGGGCCTGATTAAGGAAGAAAACCGCTTCGCGGTGCTGACCGACATTCTGGGTGACGAAGATCACCTGGGCGATATGGACTTCAAGGTGGCCGGCACGACCAACGGTATTACCGCGCTGCAAATGGACATCAAAATCCAAGGCATTACCAAGGAAATCATGCAAGTGGCTCTGGCCCAAGCTAAGGAAGCCCGCGTGCACATTCTGGGTGAAATGCAAAAGTCCATGGCCGAAGCGCGCACCGAAGTGTCCAACTTCGCGCCCCGCCTGTTCACCATGAAGATCAACCCTGACAAGATTCGCGACGTGATCGGTAAGGGCGGCGCTGTCATCCGCGCGCTGACCGAAGAAACCGGCACCCAGATCAACATCGAGGAAGACGGCACCATCACCATCGCCTCCAGCGATCCGGCCAAGGCCGAAGAAGCCAAGCGCCGCATCGAGCAAATCACCGCCGAAGTGGAAATCGGCAAGGTCTACGAAGGCCCGATCACCAAGATTCTGGATTTCGGTGCTTTGGTGAACCTGCTGCCCGGCAAGGACGGCCTGCTGCACATCAGCCAGATCGCCCATGAGCGCGTGGAAAAGGTCACCGACTACCTGTCCGAAGGCCAGATCGTCAAGGTCAAGGTTATGGAAACCGATGAAAAGGGCCGTATCAAGCTGTCCATGAAGGCCCTGATCGACCGTCCTGCGCAAGATCAAGCGTAAGGTTTGCTATTGATTTGGTAGCTGCTCGCGCATATGTGGCGGGCGCTACCGGTCAATTCAATGCCAAAATTGAATAGAACTATCGCCCGCGCATCGGTCGACGCCATTGAGTTGTGGGATTGATCATGAAGAAGAAGTTGATTGCCGGAAACTGGAAGATGAACGGCAGCCTGGCAGCGAACGCGAGCCTGCTCGAGCAAGTGCTCGCCGGTTTGCCGGCTGATCCTTGCATCGTTGCAGTCTGCGCCCCCGCGATCTATGTGCAGCAAGTGGCAGGCCTCACGCAGGGAACAGCGATTGCCGTCGGTGCGCAAGATGTGTCGGCGCATGACGCCGGCGCCTACACGGGTGAAGTTTCTGCTTCCATGCTGCGCGATCTCGGTGCGCGTTACGCCATCGTCGGTCATTCGGAGCGCCGCCAGTACCACGGTGAAACCGATGCATTGGTGGCGATCAAGGCCCAAAAGGCCTTGGCGGCTGGTGTGACGCCCGTGGTGTGTGTGGGTGAAACCTTGGCTGAGCGGGAAGCCGGCCGCACCGAAGAGGTGGTCAGGCGCCAGCTGGCTGCGGTGATACACCTTAACGGGCATTGCATAAGCGAAATCGTGGTGGCCTACGAGCCTGTTTGGGCGATCGGCACGGGGAAAACGGCAAGCCCCGAGCAAGCGCAAGAAGTTCATGCTGTGCTGCGTGCGCAGCTGCAGTCTGCAACGCCCCAAGCGGAGCGCATTCACATCCTGTACGGCGGGAGCATGAATGCGGCCAATGCGGCGCAATTGCTGGCGGAGAAGGATATTGACGGTGGACTGATTGGAGGCGCCTCTTTGAAGGCAGTCGATTTTCTGGCCATCATTGCTGCAGCATCTGCTGCTTGATTGATATTGAAGAGGAGAAATTGATGAGTATCGTTATCACAATCATTTTGACAGTGCAGATGCTGGCGGCGCTCGCCATGATCGGCTTGATTCTGGTGCAGCACGGCAAAGGCGCCGACATGGGCGCAGCCTTTGGTAGTAGTGGCTCTGGCAGTCTTTTTGGCGCCAGCGGCAGTGCGAATTTTCTGTCGCGCACCACAGCAGTTTTGGCAACAGTATTCTTTGTCTGCACTCTTGCATTAGCCTACTTTGGCAACCTTCGCCCCTCCAGCTCCGGATCGGTATTGGAGGGTGCATCCGTGGTAGCGCCAGTGGCTCCGGCAGTGGATGCGCCACCTGCGGCGCCAGCTTCTGGCGCGGCACAAATTCCTGCCAAATAAACCGCTTTTTTAAAACCCTTTCCCCCGCCGAGAGCAGGGGAAATTCAGGGTAAACTCTTAGTCTGATGCGGGAGCAACTGCCGTAAGGCGCCTCAAGCAAACGCATCGTCAGAGCGCCGCCGTCGTGGTGAAATTGGTAGACACGCTATCTTGAGGGGGTAGTGGCGAAAGCTGTGCGAGTTCGAGTCTCGCCGACGGCACCAGAAAAATTAACAGACGCAGGAGTCGAGTCCTGCGTCTGTCATTCACGGTGATCAGAATCTAAAGATGAACCTCGATCAATATCTCCCCGTCCTCTTGTTCATCTTGGTCGGTGTTGCCGTCGGTGTGGTTCCCCAGGTACTGGGCTACATCCTCGGACCTAACAAGCCTGACGCCGCCAAAAATTCCCCTTACGAGTGTGGCTTTGAAGCCTTTGAAGACGCCCGCATGAAATTTGATGTGCGGTACTACCTCGTCGCCATCCTGTTCATTTTGTTTGACCTCGAAACCGCATTCCTTTTTCCCTGGGCTGTGGCTCTGAAGGAGATGGGGCTGTTCGGTTTTTTGGTTGGAGTCGAGTTCGTGGTTGTTTTGACCATCGGCTTCATTTATATGTGGAAAAAAGGCGCTCTGGACTGGGAGTAACGCAATGATTGAAGGCGTTTTGAAAGAGGGCTTTGTCACTACGAGTTACGACTCGGTGGTGAACTGGGCCAAAACCGGTTCGATTTGGCC
Source organism: Rhodoferax sp. OV413 (assembly GCF_945881795.1). Lineage (GTDB taxonomy): Bacteria > Pseudomonadota > Gammaproteobacteria > Burkholderiales > Burkholderiaceae_C > Allorhodoferax. The sequence goes on along the minus strand of NZ_CAMCVG010000004.1, from coordinate 28,084 downwards.
TATGACTTTCGGTCTGGCCTGTTGCGCTGTAGAAATGATGCACGCTGCGGCTGCACGGTATGACATTAGCCGCTTCGGCTCCGAAGTCTTTCGCGCTAGCCCACGTCAGTCGGACCTGATGATTGTTGCGGGCACGCTGTGTAACAAGATGGCGCCCGCTCTGCGTAAGGTCTACGACCAGATGTCAGAGCCTCGTTGGGTGATCAGCATGGGGTCCTGCGCCAACGGCGGTGGTTATTACCACTACAGCTATTCGGTTGTGCGCGGCTGCGATCGCATTGTCCCGGTCGATGTGTATGTCCCGGGTTGCCCTCCAACTGCGGAGGCTTTGGTGTACGGCATTTTGCAGCTGCAGCAGAAGATTCGCCGCACCCAGACCATTGCCCGGGCCTGAGAGCATTTATGACTACATTTGCAGTACACCCCGAAGTCACGAAGGCCGCTGTCGAGGCTGCTTTAGGCAGCAAGGCTAAGCACGTATTGGTTGCGCTGGGTGAGGTCACCGTTCAGGTGGCTGCCCACGATTACCATGACGCAGCACAAATTCTGCGTGACGCGGCGGGTTGCCAGTTCGAGCAACTCATTGACCTCTGCGGTGTCGATTATTCGGAATACGCAGACGGCGCGTACGACGGCCCCCGCTATGCAGTGGTCTGCCATCTGCTTTCAGTGAGCTTGAATCAGCGTCTGCGCTTGAAGGCTTTTGCGACCAGCGACGATATGCCGGTCATAGCATCGGTCAACGATGTTTGGAGTTCCGCGAACTGGTTTGAGCGTGAAGCGTTCGATTTGTTTGGAGTGATTTTTGAGGGACACGATGACCTGCGCCGCATCCTTACGGATTACGGTTTTATTGGTCACCCGTTCCGTAAAGACTTCCCACTCAGCGGACACGTGGAGATGCGCTACGACGCCGAGCAGGCGCGCGTGGTGTACCAGCCCGTCACGATTGAAGCGCGTGAAATTACTCCCCGCATCATCCGTGAAGACAAATACGGGGGGCTGCAATAGCAGTGAACGCATGGCTGAAATTAAGAACTACACATTGAACTTCGGCCCGCAGCATCCTGCGGCCCACGGTGTTTTGCGCTTGGTGCTGGAGCTCGATGGAGAGGTCATCCAGCGTGCCGATCCGCACATCGGCCTGCTGCATCGCGCGACCGAAAAGCTGGCTGAAAGCAAGACCTACATCCAGTCTTTGCCGTATATGGATCGCTTGGACTATGTGTCCATGATGTGTAACGAACACGCATATTGTCTGGCCATTGAAAAGCTCATGGGTATTGAGGTGCCCATCCGTGCCCAATACATCCGTGTGATGTACGCAGAAATTACGCGTCTCCTGAACCATCTGATGTGGTTGGGGTCCCACGGTAACGACTGTGGCAGCTCCACAATCCTGATTTACACATTCCGCGAGCGTGAAGATCTGTTCGATATGTATGAAGCCGCCAGTGGCGCGCGTATGCATGCGGCCTATTTCCGCCCGGGCGGCGTATACCGCGACTTGCCGGACGCGATGCCGCAGTTCAAGGCCAGTAAGGTTCGCAACGCGAAGGGCGTGGAAGAGTTGAATCGCAACCGCAAGGGTTCTTTGCTCGATTTCATCGAGGATTTCACCCAGCGATTCCCCAATTGCTTGGAGGAGTACCACACCCTCCTGACCGAAAACCGCATTTGGAAGCAACGTACGGTCAATATCGGTATCGTCTCTCCCGAACGTGCACTCAATATGGGATTCACCGGCCCCATGTTGCGGGGCTCCGGAATCGCCTGGGACTTGCGCAAGAAGCAGCCCTACGACGCCTACGACAAGGTCGAATTTGATATTCCTGTGGGCAAGACCGGGGATGTGTACGACCGCTACCTCGTCCGCATGGAAGAAATGAAGCAGTCCAACCGCATCATTCAGCAATGCGTTGCCTGGCTCAAGGCCAACCCCGGTCCCGTCATTACCGACAACCACAAGGTGGCACCCCCGTCGCGCGAGTCGATGAAGACCAGCATGGAGGAGTTGATTCACCACTTCAAGCTCTTCACCGAAGGCTTCCGCGTACCCGAGGGACAAACCTACGCTGCGGTGGAGCATCCCAAAGGCGAGTTCGGCATTTATATCGTGAGTGACGGGGCGAACAAGCCATACCGTTTGAAGATTCGTCCTCCGGGATTTGTTCACCTCGCCAGCCTAAATGAAATGGCCAAGGGCCACATGATTGCCGACGCCGTTTCCATCATTGGAACCATGGACATCGTTTTTGGAGAGATTGATCGATGATCTCCGCTGCAACCAAATTGCGTTTCGACCGCGAAGTCGCCAAGTACCCCTCTGATCAGAAGCAATCCGCCGTGATGGCCTGTTTGGCCATCGTCCAGCAAGAGTTGGGCTTCGTGAGTTCCGAGAGCGAAAAAGTCATTGCGGATCACCTCGGTATGGCGCCGATGGCGGTTCGCGAGGTAACCACTTTTTACAACATGTACAACCAGCGTCCTGTTGGAAAGTTCAAGTTGAACGTGTGTACCAATCTGCCCTGCCAGCTGCGCGACGGTCAAAAGGCACTGCACCACTTAGAGCGCAAGTTGGGCGTGAACATGGGGGAGACTACCGCGGACGGAATGTTCACCCTGCAGCAGAGCGAATGCTTAGGCGCATGCGCTGATGCGCCAGTCATGTTGGTGAATGACCGCTCCATGTGTAGTTTTATGTCGAACGACCGACTCGACCAATTGGTGGATGAGTTGCGCGCATCGGGAGGCCAAGCATGAGTGCGGAGAATGTTCTGTCGAAGTTTCTTGCCAGCGGTACTGAATCCTGCTTTCACGACCGCCATATCACTCCTCAGATTTACGCGGGTTTGACTGGTGCTAACTGGGGCCTGCAAGATTACGTGGCTCGCGGTGGTTACGAAGCCCTTCGCAAGATCCTGGGCAAAGATGGAGGCGAAGGTCTCACCCAGGACCAAGTGATTGCGACCGTGAAGGAATCCGGCTTGCGTGGTCGTGGTGGCGCGGGTTTCCCCACGGGTCTGAAGTGGAGCTTCATGCCCCGCCAGTTTCCTGGACAAAAGTATCTCGTTTGCAACTCTGACGAAGGTGAACCCGGAACCTGCAAAGATCGCGACATTCTGGAATTCAATCCTCACATCGTGATTGAAGGCATGGCCATAGCGGCTTATGCCATGGGTATCACCGTAGGCTACAACTACATCCACGGTGAAATCTTCTCGGCATACGAGCGATTTGAGGCGGCTTTGGAAGAGGCCCGGGCGGGAGGTTTGTTGGGCAACAATATTCTGGGCAGCAACTTCAGTTTCCAGCTGCACGCAGCACATGGATTCGGCGCCTACATCTGCGGCGAGGAAACGGCTTTGCTGGAATCGCTTGAGGGCAAAAAAGGTCAGCCCCGTTTTAAGCCGCCTTTCCCTGCGAGTTTCGGCCTCTACGGCAAGCCGACCACTATCAACAACACCGAGACATTTGCTGCGGTTCCTTGGATCATCCGCAACGGCGGACAAGCGTATCTGGAGTGTGGCAAGCCGAACAATGGCGGAACCAAGATTTTTTCGGTCAGTGGTGACGTAGAGCGCCCCGGCAACTATGAAATTCCTATGGGAACGCCCTTTGCCAAGCTGCTGGAGTTGGCTGGCGGAGTGCGCGGTGGCCGCGCATTGAAGGCGGTCATCCCCGGCGGTTCGTCGTCGCCCGTATTGCCTACGTCCATCATCATGGACTGCACTATGGACTATGACTCCATCGCTAAAGCCGGTTCTATGCTGGGTTCGGGAGCTGTCATTGTGTTGGACGAGACTCGCTGCATGGTGAAGGCACTTCAACGTCTGAGTTATTTCTACATGCACGAGTCTTGCGGTCAGTGCACGCCGTGCCGCGAAGGCACAGGTTGGTTGTCCCGCATGGTCGATCGCGTTGAGGGCGGACAAGGTCGCCCTAGCGATATGGACTTATTGGACAACGTCGCCGAGAACATCCAAGGCCGCACCATTTGCGCGCTGGGCGATGCTGCTGCCATGCCGGTGCGGGCCATGATCAAGCATTTCCGTCACGAATTTGAACACCACGTAACGCACAAGACCTGCACGGTCCCAGCTTACGTTTGAGCGAGTCCACAAGATGATTGAAATCGAACTCGACGGCAAAAAAGTAGAGATCGCCGAAGGCAGCATGGTGATGCACGCGGCAGACAAGGCCGGCACCTACATTCCTCATTTCTGCTACCACAAGAAGCTGAGCATCGCCGCCAACTGCCGTATGTGCTTGGTGGATGTTGAGAAAATGCCCAAGCCCATGCCGGCTTGCGCGACCCCCGTGACCAACGGAATGATCGTTCGCACCAAGAGCGACAAGGCGATCAAGGCTCAAAAGTCGGTGATGGAGTTCCTGTTGATCAATCACCCCTTGGATTGCCCGATCTGCGACCAGGGCGGCGAGTGCCAGTTGCAGGACCTGGCGGTTGGCTATGGCGGATCTGCATCCCGCTATGACGAAGAGAAGCGGGTCGTTTTCCACAAAGATGTGGGCCCCCTCATTTCCATGGAAGAAATGAGCCGTTGCATCCACTGCACCCGTTGCGTGCGCTTCGGTCAAGAGGTTGCAGGCGTGATGGAACTCGGTATGTCGCATCGCGGTGAGCATGCGGAAATCGAGACCTTCATCGGTCAGAGCGTGGACTCGGAACTGTCCGGCAACATGATCGACATCTGTCCCGTCGGCGCGTTGACCAGCAAGCCATTCCGGTACAGTGCCCGCACTTGGGAACTATCGCGTCGCAAGTCGGTCAGTCCCCATGATTCCACTGGAACGAATCTGATTGTCCAGGTCAAGAACAACCAAGTTCAGCGGGTCGTCCCTCTTGAAAACGAAGACGTCAACGAGTGCTGGATCGCAGACCGCGACCGTTTCTCCTACGAGTCCCTGAACAGCAACGAGCGCTTGACCTCGCCTATGCTCAAACAAGGCGGCGAATGGAAAACAGTCGATTGGCAAACCGCGCTAGAGTACGTTGCCAACGGCCTGAAACAAATCAAAGCCAACCACGGTGCCAATTCCATCGGTGCGTTGGTCAGCCCCCACAGCACACTTGAAGAACTGCATCTTGCCAAGGGCCTGATGGATGGATTGGGTTCAGGAAGCATCGATTTCCGTCTGCGCCATGCGGAGTTCGCTTCTTCCGTCAATGTTCCCTACCTCGGTACCACTATTGCATCGCTGAGTTCCTTGCAACGTGTGTTGGTTGTCGGTTCCAACCTTCGTAAAGATCACCCACTGTTTGCGCAACGCATCCGGCAGGCCACCAAGGCGGGCGCGAAAGTTCATGCTCTGGTGGATGTCGTCCAGGACTGGGCCTTGCCAGTGGCCAGCATTCAGTTGGTGGAATCTGCAGTGTGGGTGCAAGCGATGGCCGATATCGCTGCCGCCGTTTCAGAGTTGACTGGAGTACAAGCACCCGCCGCCGGGACGGCGACCGATGCAGCCAAGGTGGTAGCGCAGTCGCTCATGACCGCAGAGCGAAAGGCCGTGTTGCTGGGGAGTGCCGCAGCCCACCACGCCAAAGCTTCCAGCATCGCCACCTTGGCGGCTTGGATTGCGGGACAAACCGGCGCATCCGTCGGATACCTGACCGAGGCTGCCAACACGGTGGGCGCCCACGCGGTTGGCGCATTGCCAACGGATGGCGGGTTTCACGCCGGCCAAATGTTGTCCGGTTCCTTGAAGGCCGCTGTGCTGCTGAACGTCGAGCCGGAATTTGATTCGGCGGTTGGCGCTCACGCCAAGCAAGGCTTGATGGCGGCCGAAATGGTGGTCACCCTCAGCCCGTTCAAAGCCAATATGGCCTTCAGTGATGTTCTGTTGCCAATTGCGCCCTTCACCGAAACATCCGGCTCATTTGCCAACGCAGAAGGGCGTGTGCAGAGTTTCCATGCGGTCGTGAGGCCTCTGGGCGAGACCCGCCCGGCGTGGAAGGTGTTGCGGGTGTTAGCTAATTTGCTCGGCATTCCGAGCATGGCTTTTGATTCGAGCCAGGAAGTGCTGGCGAGTCTGTATAGCTTGGGCATCAGTTCAACGGAAGTTGCCTCTGACCGGCTGGGAAGCAACACCGGCGCACTGATTGACTTGTCGCCCGCGACAGTGCGTCCGGCGGTGGCCAGCATTTACCAACTTGATAGTTTGGTGCGCCGGTCGACGTCCTTGCAGTTAACGGCGGATGCCAGAGCCGCTCATGAGGTGGCCGCATGATCGACGCTATCTACAACAATGGCCTCGGTCTGTTTTCAGCGCCAGTTTGGGCGTCCCTTTTCTGGCCGGTGATCTGGACACTCCTGAAGATCATGGCAGTGGTTTTGCCCCTGATGGCGGCTGTGGCTTATTTGACCCTCTGGGAACGTAAATTGCTCGGCTGGATGCAGGTGCGCCTGGGTCCGAATCGTGTGGGTCCATGGGGCATGTTGCAGCCGATTGCAGATGCCTTGAAGCTGCTGACCAAGGAAATTTTGGTCCCCACTGCGGCGAACAAAGGTTTGTTTTTTGTTGGTCCGATTTTGACCATCATGCCGGCCTTGGCCGCCTGGGCGGTTGTGCCTTTCGGCCCCGACGTGGCCTTGGCCAACATCAATGCCGGCCTGTTGTTCGTGATGGCAATCACCTCCATGGAGGTCTACGGTGTGGTGATTGCGGGCTGGGCTTCCAACTCCAAATATGCCTTTTTGGGTGCCTTGCGCGCCTCCGCCCAAATGGTGAGTTACGAAATCGCCATGGGCTTCTGTTTGGTGATTGTGCTCATGGTGTCCTCGAGCATGAATCTCACTGACATCGTGGCTGTCCAGGCGGTCGGACAGTTTGCCGACATGGGCTTGAATTTCCTGTCCTGGAACTGGTTGCCGTTGCTTCCAGTGTTTGTGGTTTACATCATCTCCGGCTTGGCTGAAACCAATCGACACCCCTTTGACGTGGTGGAAGGCGAGGCCGAAATCGTTGCCGGACACATGGTCGAGTACTCCGGTATGTCGTACGCCATGTTCTATCTGGCTGAATACGCCAACATGTGGCTCATCGCCATTCTGGCCGCGATTATGTTCCTGGGCGGCTGGCTCTCGCCCTTTGACCACGCCTTGGTCAACTGGATTCCCGGCTGGATTTGGCTGGGGCTGAAGACCTTCTTGATTGTGAGTCTCTTCATTTGGGTTCGCGCTACCTTCCCACGCTTCCGTTACGACCAGATCATGCGTTTGGGCTGGAAGGTGTTTATCCCCGTGACTTTGTTTTGGCTATTGGTGGTCGGTTTGTGGATGCAAACGCCTCTGAACATCTGGAAGTGAGAGTCACCGAAATGTCTACATCATCTACAGCGCGCCCGACTTCTGCCTTTTCCATCAAGGATTTTTTGTACAGCTTCCTGCTTGTGGAGTTGTTCAAGGGGCTTGCTTTGACCGGCCGCTATTTGTTCCGCCGCAAGGTAACTGTGCAGTTCCCCGAAGAAAAAACTCCGCTGTCTCCACGTTTCCGTGGCTTGCATGCGCTGCGTCGTTATGACAACGGCGAAGAACGTTGTATCGCCTGCAAGTTGTGTGAAGCCGTCTGCCCCGCCATGGCTATCACGATCGAGTCCGATGTTCGGGACGACGGTTCGCGCCGCACGACCCGGTACGACATCGACTTGACCAAGTGCATCTTTTGCGGTTTTTGCGAAGAGAGCTGCCCGGTGGACTCGATTGTGGAAACGCACATCCTTGAGTACCACGGCGAAAAGCGCGGTGATTTGTATTTCACCAAGGAAATGCTGCTGGCCGTCGGGGACCGCTACGAGTCCGAGATTGCGGCGAACAAGCAGGCCGACGCCAAATACCGATGACTTGCCGCAAGAAAGCCCTTGAATCATGAATGTAACGACCGGCCTGTTTTACGTCATTTCGGCGGTACTGCTGTTCGCAGCGTTTCGCGTCATCACGGCCCGTAACCCTGTCCATGCCGCCCTGTATCTTGTTCTCACCTTCTTTCAGGGCGCGATGATCTGGATGCTGCTCAAGGCAGAGTTCCTCTCCATCATCCTGGTGTTGGTTTATGTGGGGGCGGTGATGGTGCTGTTCCTCTTTGTGGTGATGATGATGGACGTCAACGTCGAGAACTTGCGTGCCGGTTTCTGGAAGCATTTTCCCTTGGCGGCCGTCGTCGGCGTGGTCATTGCCCTTGAAATGGCCGCGGTACTGATGGGTGGTTTCCGTGTGGCGGAGGACCCGCAGGCGCTAGCCAATGCTGCTGAATCTAACAACACGAAAGAGCTAGGCAAGCTCTTGTTCACCAAGTACCTGGTCCAGCTGGAGGTGGCTGCTGCGATTCTGCTGGTGGCCATGATTGCCGCGATTGCACTCACCCTGCGGGCGCGCAAAGACAGCAAATATGTGTCGCCCGCTGACCAAGTGCGTGTGCGGTCCGCTGATCGTATGACCGTCGTCAAGATGGATGTGACCCAGGCAGCCGTTGCGCCTGCTGTGGAGAGTTCGGAGCCAAAACCATGACATTGACCCTCGGGCATTTTCTTTCACTCGGCGCGATGCTTTTCGCACTATCAGTGGTCGGTATCTTTCTTAATCGCCGCAATTTGATTGTTTTGTTGATGGCGATCGAGCTGATGCTGCTAGCGGTGAACACTAACTTCGTTGCTTTTTCGCACTACCTTCAAGACATGCATGGGCAAATTTTTGTCTTTTTCATCTTGACCGTGGCGGCTGCGGAATCGGCCATTGGCCTTGCGATTCTGGTTTTATTGTTCCGCAACAAAACTAGTATCAGCGTGGATGAGCTCAACACATTGAAGGGTTAATCGAATGAGTCAGACCCTTTCTGCTTCGATGCTGCTAGCCGTGCCACTTGCGCCTCTGGCCGGCGCAGTTCTCGCCGGTGTTTTCGGTACAAAGTTCGGCGGCAACTGGATCGGTCGCAGAGTCAGCCACAGCGCCACTATCCTGGGCGTGTTCATCGCCTTTGTTCTGTCGGTGATCACGCTTGACGCGGTCGTCAACGACGGCGCCCGCTTCAATGAAACCATCTACACCTGGATGGTCGTGGGTGGCCTCAAGATGGAGGTGGGCTTCCTTATTGACTCGCTCACCGCCATGATGATGTGCGTTGTGACCTTTGTGTCCTTGATGGTGCACCTCTATACCGTGGGCTACATGGAAGAGGACGAGGGCTACAACCGGTTCTTCTCCTACATCTCTCTGTTCACCTTCTCTATGTTGATGCTGGTGATGAGCAACAACCTGCTGCAGTTGTTCTTCGGCTGGGAGGCGGTGGGTCTGGTGTCGTACTTATTGATTGGCTTCTGGTTCAACAAGCCGACAGCTATCTTCGCCAACATGAAGGCCTTTCTGGTCAACCGCGTGGGTGACTTTGGTTTCATCCTTGGAATCGGCTTGATTGCGGCCTACACCGGCAGCCTCAACTACACCGAAATCTTCGCAAAGTCGTCTGACCTGTCTGCCTTGCTATTCCCCGGCACTGACTGGATGCTGGTCACGGTGATCTGCATCTGCCTTTTCATCGGGGCCATGGGCAAGTCGGCTCAGTTTCCATTGCATGTGTGGTTGCCGGATTCGATGGAGGGCCCCACACCCATCTCCGCGCTGATCCACGCAGCAACGATGGTGACGGCAGGCATCTTCATGGTGACCCGCATGTCTCCCTTGTTCGAGCTGAGCGATACAGCGTTGAACTTTATTCTGGTGATCGGCTCCATCACTGCGCTGTTCATGGGCTTTCTGGGCATTATTCAGAACGACATCAAGCGCGTGGTCGCCTATTCCACGCTGTCGCAGTTGGGCTACATGACAGTGGCGCTGGGCGTATCGGCTTACTCTGTGGCGGTGTTTCATTTGATGACGCATGCCTTTTTCAAGGCCTTGCTGTTCCTCGGTGCCGGTTCGGTGATCATGGGTGTTCACCACAACCAGGACATCCGCTGGATGGGCGGACTGCGCAAGTACATGCCCATCACCTGGATCACATCGCTGCTCGGCTCTCTGGCCTTGATCGGCACGCCATTCTTCTCAGGCTTTTATTCCAAGGACAGCATTATTGAAGCGGTGCATGCGAGCACGCTTCCGGCTGCCGGCTTTGCGAATTTCGCTGTCTTGGCCGGGGTGTTCGTGACCGCGTTCTACTCCTTCCGCATGTATTTCCTGGTCTTCCACGGCAAAGAGCGGTTTGATCAGAACCCCGACGCGCACCACGACGACCATGGCCATGACAGCCACCACGACGACCATCCCCATGAATCGCCTTGGGTGGTGTGGGTGCCACTGGTGCTATTGGCCATTCCATCGGTGCTGATTGGTTACTTCACCATCGGGCCGATGCTGCACGGCGACTTTTTCAAAGATGCCATCTTTGTGAATCACACCCTGCACCCCGCGATGAAAGAGCTGTCCGCCGAGTTCCACGGCGCGGCCGCCATGGCGATGCATTCCCTGTCCACGCTGCCGCTTTGGCTGGCCATTGGCGGTGTGCTTACATCTTATGTTTTTTACATTCTGTATCCCGCCATTCCTGCAGCCATTCAGCGTGTTTTGCAGCCCATCCACACCTTGCTGGAAAACAAGTATTACCTTGACTGGATCAATGAAAACGTTCTGGCTCGCGGGGCACGCATGCTGGGTCTCGGTCTTTGGAAGTTCGGCGACCAGACACTGATTGACGGTGCGGTGGTGAATGGTTCCTGGCGCCTGGTGGGCATGGTCTCTCGCTTGGTGCGCAAAGCCCAGTCTGGTTATCTGTACCACTATGCGTTGGTCATGATTCTGGGCGTCTTTGTGTTGATGACTTATTTCGTCTGGCTCAAGTAGGAGTAAAAAATGGGTTTATTGAGCCTTGCTATCTGGGTCCCCATCGCCTTCGGTGCTGTGCTGCTCGCTTTGGGGCGCGATGAGCAGGCGACCGCCGTGCGCTGGGTGGCGCTCATTGGTGCCATCGTTAGCTTGTTGGTGACGCTGCCGCTCTATGGCCAGTTCGACAACACCACAGCGGCGATGCAGTTTGTGGAAAACATGCCTTGGATTGAGCGCTTCAACGTCAGTTATCACCTCGGTGTGGATGGCATTTCGTTCTGGTTTGTGTTGCTGACTGCCTTCATGACGGTCATCGTGATCATTGCCGGATGGGAAGTCATTACCCATCGCGTAAATCAGTACATGGGAGCTTTCCTTATCCTGAGCGGCCTGATGATCGGTGTGTTTTCTGCACTCGATGGCATGCTGTTTTATGTGTTTTTCGAGGCTACGTTGATCCCGATGTACCTCATCATCGGTATCTGGGGCGGCCCTAACAAAATTTACGCTGCGTTCAAATTTTTCCTCTACACGCTGCTGGGCTCGCTGCTCATGCTCATCGCACTTATTTACCTGTACACCCAGTCCGGTGGCAGCTTCGATCTGGCCCTATGGCATGCCATGCCCCTGGGGCAGACAGCGCAGACATTGTTGTTTTTCGCCTTCTTTGCAGCCTTTGCGGTCAAGGTGCCCATGTGGCCAGTGCACACCTGGTTGCCCGACGTACACGTGGAAGCGCCAACCGGCGGTTCTGCCGTGCTGGCTGCCATCATGCTGAAGTTGGGGGCTTACGGTTTCCTGCGCTTCTCGCTGCCCATCGCTCCTGATGCCGCCCAGGCCTGGGGTGGTTTTATGGTGGCCCTTTCTTTGGTGGCGGTCGTGTACGTGGGCCTGGTGGCTATGGTGCAGCAGGACATGAAAAAACTGGTGGCCTACTCCTCGGTCGCCCACATGGGCTTCGTGACACTCGGCTTCTTTATCTTCAATGATCTGGGTGTCTCGGGCGGCCTGGTGCAGATGATTGCTCACGGATTTGTTTCCGCGGGGATGTTCCTGTCCATCGGCGTTTTGTATGACCGTGTCCACTCGCGCGAAATCTCAAGCTATGGCGGCGTTGTCAACACCATGCCTAAGTTCGCGGCCTTCGCTTTGTTGTTTGCAATGGCGAACTGCGGCTTGCCCGGAACTGCCGGCTTTGTGGGTGAGTGGATGGTGATCCTGGGCGCAGTGAAATTCAACTTCTGGATCGGCTTTGCTGCGGCCAGCGCCTTGATTTTTGGCGCAGCCTACACCCTGTGGATGTTCAAGCGCGTCTACCTCGGCCCGGTTACAAACCAACAGGTGAAAGAACTGACCGATATCAATGCCCGTGAATTCCTGATGCTCGGGCTGCTGGCCGCCGCCGTGTTGGCTATGGGCCTGTATCCCAAGCCGTTTACCGACGTGATGGATGTGTCTGTGGCTCAGCTCCTCAAGCACGTGGCCATTTCCAAATTGAACTGATCACACTGAATTGAGAGACGAATGATGATTGACACAATCAGTTGGATCACGGTCTTCCCTGAGATCGTATTGATGGTGATGGCCTGCGCCATTCTGTTGATCGATCTGGGAGTGAAGTCGCCCTTGCGCAACCTCACCTACGTTTTGACCATGCTCACGCTCGCCGTGGTGGCCGCCCTGCAAGCGAATTGGGCCATGGCGGGGGCCACTTACTATGGTTTCGGCAATATGGTCGTCAGCGACGCCATGGGCAATTGGCTCAAGTGCTTTGCAACCGTTGCGGTCATGGTGTCCTTGGTGTACGCGCGGCCCTATGCCGGTCACCGCGACATGATGCGGGGCGGAGAGTTGTTCACCCTGAACATGTTCTCGCTCCTAGGTATGTTCATCATGATTTCGTCGAACAACCTCTTGCTCACCTACATGGGGCTTGAGTTGTTGACGCTGGCTGCTTATGCCCTGGTTGCTCTGCGTCGCGACCATGTGGCTGCCACCGAAGCTGCGATGAAGTATTTTGTGTTGGGCGCTATGGCCTCCGGTTTCCTGCTCTACGGCATGTCCATGATGTACGGCGCCACCGGCACGCTCGACATTACCCAGCTGTTTAACGCCATCTCCAGCGGGCAAATCCGGCTGGATGTGTTGGTGTTCGGTCTGGTCTTCATCGTTGCAGGCCTGGCTTTCAAATTGGGCGTGGTGCCTTTCCATATGTGGGTACCAGATGTCTACCAGGGTGCGCCCACTGCCGTGACGCTGATGATCGGCGGCGCACCGAAGCTTGCCGCATTCGCCATATGCATCCGGCTGCTGGTGGAAGGCATGCGCCCCCTCGCAGTCGACTGGCAACAGATGTTGATGGTGCTCTCGATCGGTTCGCTGCTGATTGGCAACCTCGCCGCGATTGCGCAAACCAACATCAAGCGCATGCTGGCTTTCTCCACCATTTCACAAATGGGCTTTGTGCTGTTGGGACTGATGTCCGGCGTGGTCAATGGCGACGCGGTGACCTTTGCCGCTAATGCCTACAGCTCAGCCATGTTCTACGTCATCACCTATGTGTTGACGACGCTGGCAACGTTCGGTGTGATTTTGCTGCTGTCGCGCGAAGGCTTTGAGAGCGAAGAAATTTCCGACTTTGCAGGCCTGAATCAGCGCAGCCCGCTCTATGCCGCGGTGATGGCAGTCTGCGCCTTCTCGTTGGCCGGCATTCCGCCGATGGTAGGCTTCTATGCGAAGCTGTCGGTGCTGCAGGCCTTGGTGGTCTCGGGTCAGCCCGTCTACCTGGGCATGGCGCTGTTTGCCGTGCTGATGTCCTTGATTGGTGCGTTTTACTATTTGCGCCTGGTCAAGGTGATGTACTTTGATGAGCCCATCACCGCCACGACCGTCAGCGCCCCCGCAGACGTGCGCGTAGTGCTGTCGATCAACGGCGCCCTGGTGCTGATTCTGGGTCTGGCTCCCGGCAGCTTGATGGCGCTGTGCGCGTCTTCGGTGCGCCAGATGCTGGGCACTTGATGGTGGCCCGACGCGCCACACCATCTCACCTGATCTCGTAGAAAACATGACCGGGCCTACTTTATCCGTGCTTGTTCTGTTGCTGGCGGCGTTGGCGGCGGCCAACTTCCCTTTTGTAACGCAGCGACTCTTCGGCCTGTTTGGGCAGCGGGGTAAGTCGCTGGGATTGCGCCTTCTGGAGCTGTTGGTGCTGTACCTGCTGGTGGGTGGATGCGGCCTGTTGCTTGAGAAAAATGCAGGTCAGATTGCTCCCCAGGGCTGGGAGTTCTACGCTGTTACCGCGACCCTGTTCTTGACCTTTGCTTTCCCGGGCTTTGTCTACCGCTACCTCTTAAAGCACCATGACTGACCCGGGCGCCGATGCCCATTTGCGCGAAACCTGTGTTTCCAGCGAAGAGTTAGCAAGAGGAAGTTTCCTTAAAGTTCTCTGCGACACAGTGGCTTTGCCTGACGGCGGCACGGCGACCCGCGAGTACGTGGTGCACCCCGGCGCAGTCATGGTGGTGCCCCTTATCGAGGAGCCTGGTGAGCCGCTCAGGGTGGTGCTGGAGCGGCAGTTCAGGTATCCGGTAGCGCAAGTGATGGTCGAGTTTCCTGCGGGGAAACTCGACTCCGGTGAAGGCACGCAATTCTGCGCCCAGCGCGAGCTGCGGGAAGAAACCGGCTACCAAGCCAGTGGGTGGGTCCGGGCTGGCGTCATTCATCCCGTCATTGCCTATTCCACCGAGTTTATTGACGTCTGGTTCGCGCGCGGCCTGACTGCCGGCCCTCAACAACTCGATCGGGGAGAGTTCCTCGAAGTCTTCACCGCCACGGCCGAAGAGGTGGTGGCCTGGTGTTTGCAGGGACGTATCACCGACGCCAAGACGGTGGCGGCAGCGCTCTGGCTGCAGAGCTACATGGCTGGTAACTGGACGCCCGCATGGGGCCCTGCGGTCGAGCTATTCGTGGAACCTGCGTCAGAATGAAGGTCCTGGATCTGCGCTGTGAAGCTGGCCACACATTTGAAGGCTGGTTCGCCTCGGAGGACGACTTTGTATCCCAGTGCGAGCGGGCTTTGGTGCAATGCCCCGTCTGCGGCGATGCCCATGTCCATAAAAAGCTGAGCGCCCCGCGTCTGAATCTGTCTGGCGCTTTGCCACCCCGCCTGCCGGACACGGCACCTGCAACTTCTGCGTCCGGGAGCCCCGCAGTGGAGGCTGCCCAACTGCCGGCGGCAAGTACCGAGCTGCAGCTCGCTCTACAGCAGGCCTGGGAGCGGATTGCCAAAACGGTGCTGGCTAATACCGTGGACGTGGGCGACCGTTTTGCCGAAGAAGCCCGCCGCATCCATTACGGCGAAGCAGAAAACCGCGGCATCCGCGGGCGCACCACGCTCACAGAAGCACGGGATCTTGTCGAAGAGGGCATAGACCTTATGCCCCTGGCACTCCCAGAGCATCTCAAAGGTCCGCTGCAGTAGTCTGCGGAGAGTGTCAGCTGTGGTCCGGACTGCGCGCCTCAAGCAGTGAGGTCGACGATGCGGCCGGTGGCTTGACCCAGCGTGTTGATGAACGGGCGGGCGTTCAGGCTCGACTTCAGCGCATTACCGGTGGCTGCAAACTTGGCGGATGTTGCTGCGTACATGCGCAACAAAAATTCCTGCGTGGCCGGCGCCACCGCCGAGCGATGGGCGCGCAGCTGGCTGATGTAGGTGGTGTCAATCAGCGCACTGTAGGTCGCGCTGCTGCGCAGCCTGTCACGCTTGTCCTGCAAGTATTGTTCCGCATGGTCGGTTTCTTCCTGGGCGCTCGCCATCTCGCCGCGCGCGTCGTCAGCCTGGCGGCGGGTCCGATCCAGACGCGCGCTGTTAAACGCCGATTGGAGCGTTGTTGTGGCGGTGTTGGTAGCCGTGATGGTGACCATGGCGGGATGTGAAGCGGTTCGGGCGCGAAAGGCGTGGGAAGAAAATCCGTGCGCGGACGTTCAGGCGCTCACGTTCAGGCGTGAGCCGATGACCTGGTTCTGGCCATTCACCACCGGTTTAGGTTCCGATGCCTTGCCCGTTTCGGCCTTCTTTTCCTTGAAAGCCTCGTCCATCTTGGACTCTTTGTTCGCCGGCTTGTTGCGCTGCGGTGCTTGGAGCTCTTGGGTGAGCGGTTTCTGGCTGCGGGAAACTTCCATCGGTGCCTCCTGAATCTGTTGAACAGATTTTAGGTTGCAAAAGAGGGGTTTTTACCCCGCTTATCGTAGGTTTGCCCTAAAGTTTTGCCGACGTTTGCCGACGCAAAGTTAGGCGTTGAACTGCAGCGCAGCCAGCCCCGCGTATACGCCGCCACGCGCAACCAGCTCAGCGTGGGTGCCTTGCTCCACCAGAGCGCCCCGGTCCAGCACCACAATCAAATCAGCCTTTTGCACCGTAGCCAGGCGGTGGGCGATGACCAGCGTTGTACGGTCGCGCATGGCGCTTTCCAGCGCTGCCTGCACCATGCGCTCGCTCTCGGCGTCGAGCGCGCTGGTGGCTTCGTCCAGCAGCAACAGCGGAGGGTTCTTGAGCATCGCGCGGGCGATGGCGATGCGCTGGCGCTGCCCGCCGGAGAGGCGCACGCCCCGTTCGCCCAAAAATGTGTTGTAACCCTCCGGCAGCGCCTCAATGAAGTCGTGGGCAAATGCGGCGCGCGCCGCAGCCATCACCTCGGCGTCGCTGGCCTCGGGCTTGCCATAGCGGATGTTGTCGATGGCGCTACTTGAGAAAATTACCGCGTCCTGCGGGACGATGCCCACCCGTTGGCGCAGGGCGTAGAGCGATTGTTGGCGGGTGCTCACCCCGTCGAGCGTGATGCTGCCGCTTTGCGCGTCGTAATAGCGCAGCAGCAACTGAAACACCGTGCTCTTGCCCGCACCGCTGGGCCCCACGATGGCCACGGTTTGCCCGGCCAGCACCTTGAGGCTGAAATTTTGCAGCGCAGGCTGCTTGGGGCGGGAAGGGTAGTGGAAGCTGATTGCTTCAAATTCAATAGCGCTTCCCGCAACAGGAATGGGCGCTGCGACCGGATTGGAGGGTGAAGTGATGGGAGACTGCGTGCCCAGCAACTCCATCAGGCGCTCGGTAGCACCGGCGGCGCGCAGCAAGTCGCCATACACCTCGCCCAACACCGCAAAAGCCCCCGCGAGGATGATCACGTAGAGCACCGTTTGTCCCAGGTGCCCGGCGCTCACGCGGCCTTCCGACACCGCCTGTGTGCCCTGATACAAGCCCCACAGCAAGGCCGCCGAGGTGGCAATGATGATGAACGCCACCAGCACCGAGCGCATCAGGCTTCGCTTGGCGGCGGTGGCAAAGGCGTTGTCGGTCGAGGTCACGAAGCGCTGCGTCTCGCGCCCCTCTGCGGTATAGCTTTGCACCACCGGAATCGCGTTCAGCACCTCGGCCGCAATCGCGCTCGAATCCGCCACCCGGTCTTGCGATGCGCGCGACAGCTTGCGCACCCGCCGGCCGAACCACAAGCTCGGCAGCACAATCAGCGCCAGCCCGACCAGCACCTGCAGCATCATCACCGGGTTGGTCCACACCAGCACGCCCAGCGCGCCAGCGCCCATTACCGCGTTGCGCAGGCCCATAGAAAGAGACGAACCCACCACGGTTTGCACCAGAGTCGTATCGGCCGAAAGGCGCGAAAGCACCTCGCCAGTTTGGGTGGTCTCAAAAAACTCGGGGCTTTGCTGCAACACATGGCTGTACACCGCATTGCGCAGGTCGGCGGTGACCCGCTCGCCCAGCCAGCTCACCATATAAAACCGCGCCGCAGACGACAGCCCCAACGCCACCGCCACCGCAAACAAAGCCGCAAAATGATCGCGCAGTGCCATCATCTGCGCCCCCTTGTCCGATTGCACCAGTCCGCCGTCAATCAAACTGCGCAGCGCCAGCGGAAAAGCCAGCGTAGCCGCCGCCGCCAGCACCAGAAACACCAACGCCAATCCAATACGCCCGCGGTAAGGCCGCAAAAACGGCAGCAGCCCGCTCAGCGACTTCGGGTTGGTGGATTTAGGACGGTCGGAGGTTGTCATGTGGGGGCGGTGTGGATGGCGTGAGGGCCTGTAAGTATGGACTACGCGCCCCCTAGCACGACTCGCAACCTCTGCCTCACATCTGCAACGCCCCCGCATACCCCGTCATCTCCAGATACCCGCGGCCCACCAGGCGGTTGTTGCTGTCCCAGACTTCGCACAGGCCTTCCCAGTAGATGGCGCCGGTGGAGTTGCGGCTATCGAGTTCCTGGTTGTCGAGCATGGCTTTCACGGTGTAGAAGTCGGCCGGGGTGCGCACCATCCATTCGACCGGATAGCTGGCTCTGCTGAGCGGGCTGGTCCAGCGGCGCAGGGGCTTGAAGACCACTTCGCCGCGGCTGAAGATGTAGGGGCGATTTTTCCCGGCAACGGCACCGTCGCCCGCGCCCGCGCCACCGCTGCGGAAAGAGCCGCCATCCCAGAGAGCAGCGCCGGTTTTGTCGCGTAGTTGAAATGCGGTGAGCGCGCTGCCATCGAACAGGTTGATGCCGATCCAGTCCCAGCCCACCGCCTGCGGATGCAGCATTTCCTGGCTCCATTCATGGTCCAGCCAGGCGGTGCTGCCGCTCTGTAGGGCGAGCGTTTTGCCTTGCAGCGCAATGCTGCCGATCACCCGCAGTTGCGGCAGGCTGTAGTAATAGCTGGCCTGCTTTTCTTCCGGTCCCTTGCGCGAGAGGCCGTCCGCTCCTTGGAGCAAAACGGGTTGGCTGGCCTGCAGCCGCAAGTCCAGCGTGAAGCCTGCGCCGGTAATCTGCGCGCGCAAGTCGGGCCCTTCGCGCAGGAGGCGCCAGTCGCGCAGGGTGATGGCGGTATCGGTGCTGCTCGCGGATGCGAGGTCGGCCGGGTTGCGGCCCGGCGCTTCGCCGGACCAGCGGGAAATTCGCTGGTCGTGCCAGAGTTTTTTGCCGTCCACATCCGTGGCCGCTGCATGGGCAAAAAGCAACTGCCGCGCTGCCAGGCGCGACTGCATGCCCTGGGTAGACGCAATCCGGCTGCGAAAAAACGTCACCTGAAACCCCAGCATCTGCGCGGCCCCACCGGCACCGGTCGCTCCGGGCACAAGGGCACAGCCCGTGACATACCACCACTCGGTCTGGAAGTCGTTGTGGCTACCCGCGTCGCGCGGAAATTGAAGGGTGGTGCGCGCAAGCCCATGCGCCGGCGGAAAGGCCGCAGCCAGGGCGGGCGCGAGCAGCAGCTGGCGGCGATTCAGGGCCCGAATCACCAATCCTCCTTCACCGCCATCACCGCATCCCGCCCGGCGGCAGCGCGGCCGGCGATCCAGGCGGTGAGCGTGCCTGCGGCAATGACGGCGGCGCCCAATGCGGCCAAGCGGCCCCAGGGCAGGGCGAGCTCCATCGTCCAGTGAAAGCTCTGCGGGTTCACCACATGCACCAGCACCACTGACACCGCCAGCCCCAGCGCGATGCCGGCGAGTGCGCCCAGCGTGGTCCAGGCTGCGCCTTCCAGCGCGACCACCCGCAAAATCTGCCGCCGGGTGAGCCCCAGGTGCACCAGCAGGCCGAATTCCTTGCGCCGCGCCAGCACCTGCGCGCTAAAGCTGGCCGCCACCCCGAACAGCCCGATGGCAATGGCCACCGCCTGCAGCCAGTAAGTCACGGCAAAGCTGCGGTCAAAAATCTTGAGGCTGACGGCTCGAATCTCGCGCGCCGAGCCAAACTCCAGCAGCCGCCCCGCCTCGCCGCCGGGCGTGCCGGCCAGGCGGTCCGCCAACGCGCGCATCTGGTCTTGCAGAGTGGCTACGTTGCTTCCTTCGGCCTCCCCGGTCCCCCGTTCGGCCAGCCAGAAGGCCATGTCGTTGACCCGCGAGTCTTCGCGCAGGCGCTCAAAGTCCGACTGGTCGATGGTGATGGCGCCGCCTTGGCGGCCATAGTCGCGCCATACGCCTGCTACAAAAAATGAAGCGTTCTGCGCAATATCGGCGGGGCTTAGAGGCTTATTTGGCACCAAAACACGGCCCAGCGCCTCAAACGGCTGGCCCACCCGCGCGCCATACAAGTCCACTACCGCCTCGCTCACATACACCGCCACGCTGCCCGCGGGCGCCGGTACCGCGTCGCCCACCAGCGGCACCGTGAGCCGCCCGTCGGGGTCGCGCAGCGGGCGGGCAATCAAAGCCACCGCAGGCTTGGCCGCGTCGAGCGAGAGGCTGACAACCCGCTGCGTGCTTGCGCGCGCCACACCGGGGAGCTTCGCGGCTTCCAGCACAAAGGCGGGGTCGAGGTAGGCGCTGTCTTGGGCGCTGCCGGCCCCGGTGCGCAGATACAGATCCGCCGGCAGCACCTGGTCCAGCCACTCCATGACCGAGCCGCGAAAACTAGCCACCATCACCGTCAGCGCGACCGCCAGGCTCAGCGCCGCCACCACGCCGCTCACCGCCACGGCCGCGCTCTGGCGCACGCGGCGGGCCCGCTCCACCGCCAGCAGCGGCAGCAGGCTGCGCCCCAGCCAGGGCGCCACCCGGTCCAGCACCGCGCCCACCAGCGCCGGTAGGCTCATGATGCCGCCCAGCAACAAGGCCGCCACGCTGAAATAAGCCGCCAGCGGCATGTCCCATACCGGCGGCATCAGGGCCAGCAGCAGCCCGCCCAGCAGCAGGCAAGCCCCCATGCTCAGCTGAACACTGCCGCTCCCGGCCTGCCCCAGGCCCTTGAGCGTTTGCGCCGGCGGCAGTTTTTCTGCGAGGCGGGCAGGCCCCCATGCCCCCAAAAGCGCCGCCGCCGTGCCCAGCGCCCCGAAAACCAGCGCGGCCCAGGCGCTCCACTGCAGGGCCGGCGCTGCGCCGCTGAAGTAACCGCCGCCTAAATCGCCGCCCAACAGCCGCAGCGCCAGCGCGGCCAGGCCGGTTCCCAACAGCAGGCCCAGCACACTGCCGAATACTCCCAGCCCTGCGGCCTCACACAGCACCAGCTGCATGCGCTGGCGCCCGGTCAGGCCGAGCACCGCCAGCAAAGCAAACTGCTGCGCGCGCCTTGACACGCTCAGCGCCAGCACCGAAAACACCAAAAACCCGCCGGTAAACAAAGCCACCAACGCCAGCACCGTGAGGTTGACCCGGTAGGCCCTCGACAGGTTGCTGATGCGCGCCACCGCGTCACCCGGCTCGCGCAGCGTCGCACCGGCGGGCCAGTCGGCCGCAGTTTGCAGTCGCTGCTGCAATGCCTGGCGGTCCACGCCCGGGCGCAGCCGCAGGTCGACTCGGGTGATGCGCTCGCCCAAGCCAAACAGGTCCTGCGCGGCCGCAATGTCCATCACCGCCAGCGCGGCTCCGCCGGCAGATATCGACCCCGCCACCCGCACGCGGAGCAGCGACAGCCCGTTTTGCAGTAGCAGGCGCTCTCCGCTCTGGCCCCCGCCCAGGGCCTGGCGGGCCAGCGGGTTCAGGAAGACCGCATCCGGCGCAAACATGGCCAGCCGCTCGCGCTGGCGCGTGTCGTCGGGCGGCGCGGCCTGTATAGGCATCAGGTCGGGCGCCAGCAGCGCCACCTGCAGCGGGTCTATGCCCAGCACCCGCAGGAGGACGCGCTTTTCGCCGGGGGGGGCGTCCGGCCGTGCGTAGGTGTTCAGCTCGAGCACCGGCGCGGCCAGCGCAACCTCCGCATCGCGCTGCAGGCGGCCCCACAGCGCCAGCGGCACGGCGTCATTGCTGTTGGCCATGCGCAGTTCCAGGTCCGGCTGACCGCCCACCGACCGCACCGCCTGCGAGAACTCGTCCAGCGCCGAGGCGTTAATCAGGTGCACCGAAAACGCCAGCGCCACTCCCAACATCACCGACACCACCGCCGCCGCATTGCGCCACGGGTGCTGGCGCAGCTCTTGCCACGAAAAGCTGCGAAGCAGCGCCCACAGCGGTGATGCACCAAAGCGGCGGGCGCCTTCGCTGTTGGCGTGTTCGCTGCTGGAGTATTCGCGGCGGGGGGCAGAGGAGGTGTCGTCAGACATGGCGCGATTGTGCGGTCTTCGGCGGGCAGGGCCGGGCTGGGAACCGCCGGTCGGGTGTGCTCTACAATCCGCGCTCCACCGGGGGTGTCCGTGACAGGACTGAGAAATACCCCATTCACCTGATCTGGGTCATGCCAGCGTAGGGAGTGTGAGAAGCCTGTTATCCCCCCGGGGTGCCGGCTTTTGATGCTGCCGCCGCTGGCGCATTGAAAGAAGGAGCGCACCATGCCACACGGGATTTTTTCCAAACTCAAGACTGCTGCCGTCGCCACCCTGCTGGGCGCCGGTGTTGCCACCGCCCCCATCGCGGCGCAGCCGGCCACGCCCGAACTCCGGGTGCTGACCCACAGCGCCTTCGTCGTGCCCAAGCCGCTGCTCAAGCAGTTTGAAAAAGAGAACGGCGTGAAGCTGCGCATCGTCAAGGCCGGCGACGCCGGTGAAATGCTCAACAAGCTCATCCTGACCAAGGCCAACCCGATTGCCGATGTGGTGTTTGGCATCGACAACGCTCTTGCCCCCAAGGCGCTGGCCGCTGACGTGCTCGACAGCACCGGCGCTGCCGCCGCCGGCCGCGAGCCCCTGGCCGATTTGCCCGCGCCGCTGGTGCCGGTGGACTACGGCTACGTGACCCTGAATGTGGACAAGGCCTGGTTCGCCAAGAAAGGCCTCGCCCCGCCGGCTTCGCTGGAGGACCTGACCCAGAGCGCCTACGCCAAGCTGCTGGTCGTGCAAAACCCCGCCACCAGCAGCCCGGGCTACGCCTTCCTGCTCTCCACCATCGCCACCCTGGGCGAGGACAAGGCGTTTGAGTTCTGGGGCAAGCTGCGCGCCAATGGGGTGAAGGTTTCCAAAGGCTGGACCGAGGCCTACTACACCGACTTCAGCCGCAACGGCGGCAAATACCCCATCGTGGTGAGCTACGCCAGCAGCCCCGCCGCTGAGCTGTTCTACAGCAAGACCAAGCTGTCCGAGCCGCCCACCGCGTCCTTGAGCCTGGCGGGTGCGGTGTTCCGCCAGGTCGAAGGCGTGGCTGTGGTGAAGGGCGGCAAGCAGCGCGCTGCGGCCGATAAGTTTGTGGATTTCATGCGCTCGGGTCCCGTTCAGGCCGGCCTGCAAACCGAGATGTGGATGTTCCCCGCCGAGGCGGGCGTGGCCAAGTCTGATGCGTTCCGGTTCGCCCCCGAGCCTGCCGCCTTTAGCGCCCCCGCAGACGCCGACATCGCCGCCAAAGGGGCAGACTGGCTGGCCCGCTGGACCAAGGTGGTGCTGAAGTAAGCACCCGTGCGCCAGACCCGCACAGAACGCTGGACGCTGGCGGCCCTGCCGCTGGGGTTTCTGGTGCTCATGCTGCTGGCGCCAGCGCTGCGCCTGATCGTGGAAGGCGGCGCGCAAGCCTGGGAGGGCGGGGGCGCAGCCGGCTTCTGGGCCCCGTGGCATGACGCTTACCTGCGGGGGCGCTTGCTGTGGTCGCTGGGGCAGGCTGCGGTGACCTGCGGTGTCACGCTGCTGCTGGGCTTGCCGATGGCCTGGGTGCTGGCGCGGTGGGAGTTTGCAGGGCGAAGGCTCTTGCTGCGCGGGCTGATGCTGCCCTTTGTGGTGCCCACGCTGGTAGCTGCGCTGGGCGTGCTCACGCTCTGGGGGAATGCGCTGCAGGGCACGCCCTGGCTGCTGCTGTACGGCAATCTCTTCTTTAACTTGTGCGTGGTGGTGCGCGCGGGGGTAGACGGCCTTGGCAGCGTCAGCGCAGCCCGGGTGGCCGCGGCCCGCAGCCTCGGTGCCACGCCGTGGCGCGCCTTCTGGCGGGTGGAGTGGCCGGCGCTGGCGCCGTGGATGGCGTCTGCCCTGTGTCTGGTGTTTTTGTATTGCTTCTCAGGCTTCGGTCTGGCCCTGGTGCTGGGCGGACAGGACTACGCCACCGCTGAAGTCGAGGTCTACACCCTGGTCGCGCACGAGCTGCAGCTGGGGCAGGCCGGCGTGCTGTCGGTCTGGATGCTGGCCCTC
Source organism: Rhodoferax sp. OV413 (assembly GCF_945881795.1). Lineage (GTDB taxonomy): Bacteria > Pseudomonadota > Gammaproteobacteria > Burkholderiales > Burkholderiaceae_C > Allorhodoferax. The sequence goes on along the minus strand of NZ_CAMCVG010000004.1, from coordinate 4,220 downwards.
ACCGCGCTGGTGGCCTGGGGCTATGCCGCTGCCGAGCGCCGCCTGGCCGGCCCCGCCCGCGCCGACCGGCTGCCGCGCCGCCGCCCGCAGGGTGCGCTGCAGTGGGCGGCGGTGTTGGCGATGGTGCTAGTTTGGATGCTTATTTGTGCCGCACCGCTGGTGGCTATTGCGCTAGGCGCTATAGATTCAGGAGCGGATGCGCTGAACGTGTTGACCGATGAGGATACTTTGCTCGCCCTCTACAATACCGCCCGCTTCACCTTTCTGGCCCTGCTGCTGGCGAGCGCCCTGGGCCTGGCGCACGCGCTGGCGGCGCGGCATCTGATGTGGCTGCGCACGCTGGTGTTTTTGCCGTTCATCGTCTCGCCGGTCATGGTGGCTTTCGGGCTGCTGCTCCTGTACCCGCAGGCCAGCGCCAGCATGGAGTTGCTGGTGGCAGCTTACGCGCTGTTGGCCTACCCGTTCGTGGCCAAGTCGCTGGCGGCGCGCCTCGATGGCCTGCCCGCCCACTACACCGAGGCCGCGCGCAGCCTGGGCGCCGGCCCGTGGCGCTGCTTTTTCCGGGTCACGCTGCCGCTGCTGGCGCCCGCGCTGCGGCGCGGCATGGCCTTCGCGGCGGCCACTGCGGTGGGCGAATTTGCGGTCAGCCTGTTCCTTTCGCGCCCCGAATGGCTGACCCTCAGCACCCTGATCTACCAGTACCTGGGCAAGCCCGGTGCGGCTAACCTGGCCGCTGCGCAGCTGCTGGCCTGCGTGCTGATGGCGCTGGCTCTGCTGGCCTTTGTGCTGATTGAATGGCCCACCGACGAGGACGCGCCCCATGCTTGAATTCATCCACATCTCCAAACACTGGACGCCGCCTGCCGGAGCCCCCCAGCCGCTGCTGCGAGACGTGTCGGTGGCGGTGGACGCGGGGGAAACCGTGGCCCTGCTCGGGCCCAGCGGCAGCGGCAAGAGCACTTTGCTGCGCATTGCCGCGGGTCTGGAGCCGGCGGACGCCGGCACGGTGCGCATGGACGGCCAGGACATCTCGGCCCTGCCGCCCGAGCGGCGCGGCTTTGCGCTCATGTTCCAAGACTTTGCCTTGTTTCCGCACCTGGACGTGCAAGACAACGTGGCCTTCGGGCTGGTCGAGCAGCGCCTGCCGCGCGCCGCCGCCCGCGCCCGGGCCGCCGACATGCTGGCCCGGTTTGGTCTTGCGGCCTATGCCCGCTCCAGGGTCTGGCAGCTCTCAGGCGGCGAGCAGCAGCGCGTCGCCCTGGCCCGCGCCCTGATCACGCGGCCGCGGGCGCTGCTGCTGGATGAGCCCTTCTCTGCGCTGGACGCCGATCTGCGCCTGCAGCTGCGCGACGAATTCAAAGCCCACATCGCCGAACACCGAATGGCCACCCTCTGGGTCACCCACGACGAAACTGAAGCCCGCGCCGTGGCCCTGCGCGGCTTCCGGCTGGTGGAGGGGGTGCTGCGGCAGCTGTGGTAGCGGGCCGCAGACAGAGGCAGCGGCCTCCTTAAGCCGCCGCAAACATCCCGTCGCTGCGCAGGTGCAGCACGCGGTCGGCGCGCTCGGTGGCGGCCAGCGAGTGGGTCACCAGCACCAGCGCGCTACCGTGCTCGCGGGTTTGGTCCACCAGCGCCTGCATCACTTTGGCGGCGGTTTGGGGGTCGAGGTTGCCGGTGGGCTCGTCGGCCAGCAGCAGGGCAGGCTGGTGCACCAGCGCGCGGGCAATCGCCACCCGCTGGAGCTGCCCGCCGCTGAGCTGGTGCGGCAGCCGCCCGCCCAGTCCGCCCAGTCCCACCGCCACCAGCAGTTGCTGCACCCGTTCGGGCTCGTTGCGGCCCAGAAGCAGCAGGGGCAGGCCTACGTTTTGCGCCACATCCAGGTGCGGCAGCACATGAAACGCCTGAAACACAAAGCCCACCTTCTCGCGCCGCAGCAGCGCTCGCTGGTCGTCGCTCAGGGCGCCTACCTCGTGTCCTGCCAGCCAGACCCGGCCGCTGTCCCACTGGTCCAGGCCGGCCATGCAGTTGAGCAGGGTCGATTTGCCTACGCCCGATTCGCCCACGATGGCCACAAATTCGCCCGGCGCCACATCCAGCGTGACCCCGGCGAACACCGGCGTTGCGCCGTAATGCTTGCACAAAGATTCGATGCGCAGGGTGGCAGGCAAGGCAGCGTTTGGCGAGGTCGGACCGGGGCGGGTCATGGTGTTGCCTTGGTGGCGAGGGCGCTGCGCACCGCGCGCAGCAGGGTGTCAAGCGCGCCGGGCGCGTCGCAGGCCACCACCTGGCGCTGCGGCATGGATCGCAGCCAGGTGATCTGGCGCTTGGCGAGCTGGCGGGTGGCAAAAATGCCTTTGTCGCGCATCTCCGCCATGGGCGAGATGCCGCTCAATGCCTCCCAGGCCTGCCGGTAGCCCACGCAGCGCATGCTGGGCACATCGGGGTGCAGGTCGCCACGGGCCATGAGGGTGCGGACCTCATCCAGAAAGCCGCCTTGCAGCATCAGATCGAACCGGCGGGCAATGCGCTCGTGCAGCCAGGCGCGGTCCTCAGGCTCGAGGGAGAAAAGCAGGTATTGGCCCGCTGCGTCTGCGCCGGAAGCTACGTTTTTCGTAGCACTTTGCTGCGCATGAAAGTGCGACAGCGGGAGGCCCGAGACGCGGTACACCTCTAAAGCCCGCTGAATCCGCTGGCTGTCGGCAGGCGCCAGGCGCGCCGCAGTCACCGGATCCACCACGGCCAGCTGCGCATGCATAGCGGGCCAGCCAAGCGCTGCCGCCTCGGCCTCCAGCGCGGCGCGCACCGCGGGGCTGGCGGCGGGCATGTCGTCGAGCCCGTCAAACAGCGCCTTGAAATACAGCATGGTGCCGCCCACCAGCAGGGGCAGTTTGCCGCGGCTGCGGATGTCGGCCATCAGCGTGCAGGCGTCTTTGGCGAACTCGGCGGCGCTGTAGGTGTCCAGCGGGTCGCGGATGTTGATGAGATGGTGCCGCACAGCGGCCAGCTCGTGCGGCTCGGGCTTGGCGGTGCCAATGTCCATGCCGCGGTAGACCAGCGCCGAGTCCACGCTGATGATCTCGGCGCCGTGCTCGGCTGCAATGGCCATGGCGGCGGCAGTCTTGCCCGCAGCGGTGGGGCCGGCCAGGCACAGGGCGGCGGGCGCAGGCGGCATTTGGCTCATCGACCGCGCAGGAACAGCGCGTCCAGCTCTTTGATGCTGAGTTGGCGCCAGGTCGGGCGGCCGTGGTTGCATTGGTCACTGCGCTCGGTGTCTTCCATGTCACGCAGCAGGGCGTTCATCTCTTCCACGGTCAGTCTGCGGTTGGCGCGCACCGCGCCGTGGCAGGCCATGGTGCCCAAAATCTCGTTGTGTGCGCGCTGTATGACGGTGCTGGCGTCGTGCTGGGCCAACTCTGCCAGCACGCTTCGGGCCAGCTCGACCGCGTCGCCCTGTGCGAGCGTGGTGGGCACCGCGCGCACCGCCAGCGTTTTGGGCGAGAAGGGGGTAATTTCAAGGCCCAGGGTGTTCAGGGTGGCGGTGTGGGCCTCGGCGGTGGCGACTTCGTCGGGGGTGGCGGCGAAGGTGGCGGGGATGAGCAGCGGCTGGCTGGCCAGGGGGTGCGCCGAGCCGTCGGGCGCGGTGAGGGTGAGCTGGCGCTTGAGCCGCTCGTAGACGATGCGCTCGTGGGCGGCGTGCATGTCCACGATCACCAGGCCGTGGGCGTTTTCGGCCAGGATGTAGATGCCTTGTAGCTGGGCTACTGCTCTGCCGAGGGGCCATGCTTGGGCGTTGTCTTCTGGGCGGTGAATGCTGGTCGGCTGCGGACTCTGCTCCGTGTCCTCCGCCCGCTGTGCGGGCTCCCCCTTCACCTGCGCAGAGTCCACAGCCGCCCAGCCTTTATGGCTTTCGGTGCGTTGCCAGAGTGTGCTGATGTCGTTCACGCGGTGGCCTATCAGGCCCTCTTCTGCTGCAAATTTGATAGCTGGTTGCGCACTGTACATGGGCGCTACCGGCATATTTGGCACATAAACACCGGGCTGGGCAAGCAATGAAGGCGCCTGCGCTTGCCCTTGAGCTGCACTGTCGGCAGACGCGGCCCGGGGGGCGGCCAGCGTGTCTTCGACCGCGTGGCGCACGGCCTGGTGTACCTCCCGGCTATCGCGAAAACGCACCTCGATTTTGGTGGGGTGGACGTTCACATCCACCCGCGAGGGGTCCA
>NZ_CAMCVG010000003.1 GCF_945881795.1 Rhodoferax sp. OV413 | reverse complement strand
CTCACGCTCGGGGTAGTCCAGCCAGTGGTAGAGGCAGCGGCGCTTGACCGCGTCGTTGAGTTCGCGGGTGCGGTTGCTGGTGAGCAGGGTCACCGGCGGAACCTGGGCACGCACCGTGCCCATTTCGGGAATGCTGATCTGGTATTCGCCCAGGTATTCGAGCAAGAAGGCCTCAAAGGGCTCGTCGGCACGGTCTACCTCATCAATCAACAGCACGGCGCCGGGCGCGGGGGCCTGCAGCGCCTGCAGCAAGGGGCGGCGTATGAGGTAGCGGTCCTGGTACACCTCGCGCTCCACGTCGGCCACGCCGGTGCCGCTCTTGGGGGCCAACTCTGCGGCGCGCATGTGCAGCAGCTGGGCCGCATAGTTCCACTCATACAGGGCCTCGCGCTGCTCCAGCCCGTCGTAGCACTGCAGGCGGATGAGGGCGCGCTTAAGCGCGGTGGCCAGCGCCTTGGCAAGCTCGGTTTTTCCCACGCCGGGCTCGCCTTCGAGCAACAGCGGGCGTTGCAATTTGAGGGCCAGAAACACGGCGGTAGCCAAGCGGCGGTCTGCGTAGTAACCCGCGGCCCGCAGCGCGTCGATCAGCGCGTCGACCGAAGAAAACACCATCATGGAAGCCTTGTTGCTATATTTTTAGGAGCTGCTGGCGCAGTATCCACCAGCGAAAAGGGCAAAAAAAGCCCCGCGTCCAGAGGACTGCGGGGCTTTATTGCGTACCGGCTTTAGCCCAGGAGCTTTGCCACAGCGCGCTGGGTTTGCACGCTGATCAGGTTGGCGCGGTAGGCGGCCGTTGCGTGGATGTCGGCGTTGAGTTCGCTGTCATCGATCTTCACCGACGCGGCGGACTCCACACTGAAGCTCTTGTTCAGAGCGTCTTCCAGGCCCTTGTGGCGAAACACGCAGGTAGCGGCGGCGGTCACTGCGACACGCACGCCGTTGCCGGTTTGCGCCAGATACACGCCCACCAAGGCAAAGCGGGAGGCAGGCTGGTTGAACTTCATGTACACGCTGCGCTGCGGGATGGGGAAGCTGATCGCGGTGATCAGTTCGCCGTCCTGCAGGGCGGTGGTGAACATGCCGACAAAGAAGTCGTCTGCAGCGATGGTGCGCTTGTTGGTGTGGATCGTGGCGCCCAAAGCCAGCACCGCGCTGGGGTAGCAGGCAGCGGGGTCGCTGTTAGCCACCGAGCCGCCCAGAGTGCCCATGGCGCGAACTTGCTTGTCCCCGATGTGGGCGGCCAGTTCAGCCAGGCCGGGGATGGAGGCCTTGACCTCGGCGCTGTTGGCCACGTCGATGTGACGGGTCATGGCACCGATGACGATGGCATTGCCTTCCTTCTTGATGCCAGCCAGCTCGGGGATGCCGCTCAGGTCGGCCACCGCGCCGGGCTGCGACAGGCGCAGCTTCATGGAAGCGAGCATGGTTTGCCCGCCGGCCAGCACCTTGGCTCCGCCCGCAGCCAGCTCAGCGGCTGCCTGCACGGTCGAGGGACGCTCGAGAGTAAATGCGTACATGGTCTTGTTCTCCTGTGCTTATGCCTTGGCGGCTTGAATGGCTTCCCACACGCGGTGCGGGGATGCGGGCATGTCGAAATCGCTCACGCCGACTTCGCGCAGTGCGTCCAGCACCGCGTTGATGACGGCCGGTGGCGAGCCGATTGCGCCCGCTTCTCCGCAGCCCTTGGTGCCCAGAGGGTTGTGGGTGCAAGGGGTGCAGATGTTTTCGATCTTGAATTCGGGGAAGTCATCCGCGCGGGGCATGGTGTAGTCCATGAAGGAGCCGGTCAGCAGCTGGCCGGTTTCCTTGTCGTAGACGCAGTTCTCGAGCAGCGCCTGACCGATACCTTGCACCAGACCGCCGTGAACCTGGCCTTCCACAATCATCGGGTTGATGATGGTGCCGAAGTCGTCGACCGCGGTGAACTTGTCCACACGGGTCTTGCCGGTCATGGGGTCAATTTCCACTTCGCAGATGTAGGTTCCGCTGGGGAAAGTGAAGTTGGTGGGGTCGTAGAACGCGGTTTCGTTCAGGCCGGGCTCCAGCTTGTCGAGCGGATAGTTGTGGGGCACATAGGCGGTAAGCGCCACCTGACCAAAGGTCACCTTCTTATCGGTGCCCTTGACAGTGAACTCACCATTGGCGAACTCCACGTCAGCGTCGCTGGCTTCCATCAGGTGGGCTGCAATTTTCTTGGCCTTGGTCTCGATTTTGTCGAGCGCTTTCATGATGGCCGCACCGCCCACCGAGATGGAGCGTGAGCCGTAAGTGCCCATGCCGAAGGGAACGCGGCCGGTGTCTCCGTGCACCACGTCCACTGAATCCACCGCAATGCCCAGGCGTGCTGCCACAACCTGCGCAAAGGTGGTTTCGTGGCCTTGGCCATGGCTGTGCGAACCGGTAAACACGGTCACGCTGCCGGTGGGGTGCACGCGAACTTCGCCGCACTCAAACAAACCGGCACGTGCTCCCAAAGCGCCAGCGATGTTGCTGGGGGCCAAACCGCAAGCTTCGATGTAGCTCGAGTAGCCGATGCCGCGCAGCATGCCCTTGGACTTGCTGGCCGCCTTGCGGGCTTCGAAGCCGGCGGTGTCGCCCAGCGTTTGCGCCTTGGTCAGGCAGCCGAGGTAGTCGCCGGCGTCGTATGTCAGGGCCACAGGGGTCTGGTAGGGCCAGCTGTTGATGAAGTTGCGCTTGCGGATCTCGTCTTGCGACAAGCCCAGCTCCCAGCCGCAGCGGGTCACCAGACGCTCGACCAGGTAGGTCGCCTCGGGGCGACCGGCGCCACGGTAGGCATCCACGGGTGCAGTGTTGGTGAACCAGGCGTCCACTTCGACATGGATCAGCGGGCAGGTGTACTGGCCGGCGAGCAATGTGGCGTAGAGGATGGTGGGAACCGCGGTGGCAAAGGTGGACAGATAGGCGCCGAGGTTGGCGTCGGTCTGCACCCGCATGGCCAGGAACTTGCCGTCCTTGTCCATGGCCATTTCGGCGTGGCTCACGTGGTCGCGGCCGTGGGCATCGGTCAGGAAGGATTCGCTGCGCTCGCAGGTCCACTTGATGCTGCGGTTGGTTTGCTTGGAGGCCCAGGTCAGTGCGACGTCTTCTGCGTACAGGTAGATTTTGGAGCCGAAGCCGCCACCCACATCGGGCGCAATCACGCGCACTTTGTGCTCGGGCAGGCCCAACACAAAGGCGGTCATGAGCAAGCGCTCTACGTGCGGGTTCTGGTTGGAGACGTGGAGCACGTACTCTTCCGTGGCGCGGTTGTAGGTGCCGATGGCTGCGCGCGGCTCCATGGCGTTGGGCACCAGGCGGTTGTTGGTCAGGTCGAGCTTGGTGATGTGGGCAGCGCTTGCAAACGCTGCGTCCACAGCAGCCTTGTCGCCCAGGCCCCACTTGTAGCAGTGGTTGTTGGGCGCTTGCTCATGCAGCTGGGGGCCGGCGGCTGCATCACGCACGTCCACCACGGCTGGCAGCGGGTCGTAATCAACCTCCACGGCTTCGGCCGCGTTCTTGGCTTCTTCGAGCGAATCCGCAATAACCATGGCTACCTGATCGCCCACGTGGCGGGCCCTGCCCAGCGCCAGCACGGGGTGGGGCGGCTCTTTCATGGGTTGGCCGTTCACGTCGGTGATCAGCCAGCCGCAGGGCAGTCCGCCCATCTTGCCTTCGAGGTCTTTGCCGATAAACACTTCCACCACACCGGGCATGGCCTTGGCGGCAGCAACGTCGATGCTCTTGATGATGGCGTGGGCGTGCGGGCTGCGGACGAACACCGCATAGGCCTGACGGTCCATGGTGATGTCGTCGGTGTATTGACCGGCGCCGGTGAGGAAACGGTAGTCTTCCTTGCGGCGGACGGACTCACCGATATGCGGAAGCTTGGAAAAATCTGATGCACCCATGGCATTGTCTCCTTAAGAATTGGCCATAGCAGCTTGACCCTGCTGCACGGCTTTGACGATGTTTTGGTAACCGGTGCAGCGGCAGATGTTGCCCTCCAACAGTTCGCGGATTTCGCCGGCATCGGCTTTGGGATGGTGGTTGCACAGGTCCACTGCGCTCATCACCATGCCGGTGGTGCAATAACCGCACTGCAGGCCGTGGCACTCTTTGAATGCGGCTTGCATCGGGTGCATGGTGCCGTCGGGTTGGGCCAGACCTTCAATGGTGGTGATCTCCGACCCGTTGGCCTGCGCGGCCAACACGTGGCAGGACTTGATGCTGCGGCCGTCTTTGATGACGGTGCAGGCACCGCACTGGGCCGTGTCGCAACCCACATGGGTGCCGGTGAGGTGGAGGTGTTCGCGCAGCAACTGCACGAGCAATGTGTGGGGAGCAACATCCACCGAAGTGGGCTTGCCGTTGACCTTGAGCTGAACCTGCATGGAATAAGTCTCCGTTGTGATGGATGTAGGGTACCGAAGCAAATTATTGAAGTGGCGCCCCGGATACGACTCAGGAGAAACCCTTGATCACTTGCCACTTCTGCTAGAAATTCTCAAAATGAAACACTTGCTTTGAAACACTCGCGGCATTCCCCTGTGAGCCATCGGCGCATTCCAACCCTCCCTATTGCCTCTTCAGATTCTCCCTATGCGCCCACCGCCCTCCAGCAGCTCTGAACAGCGCCTGAGCCACATCGGAGCGGCGCGGCAAGCCATGCTGGTGGAGGGCCGGGCGCTGAATGCGCCGCTGTCGGCCCCGTGGATACAGGGCAGCTGGCAACGCTGCCTGACCATGGGATTTCGTCCCCAGGAACACCCGAGCTTTGACATGGTGGCCAAAGAGGCACTGCAACGCATTGAAGAGGCCAACCACACCCTGTTGAGCGTGGCAAGGCCCTTGCTCGGGCGGCTGGGGCAGGCGATTGCTGACACGCGGTATTTCGCCATCCTGACCAATGCAGAAGGCATCGTGGTCGATGTGAGCGGCAATATTGACCGCAGCGACCCGCGCGCCGACGTGATTGCGCGGGTGGGGGTCGACCTGTCCGAGCGGCGTGTGGGCACCACCGCCATTGGCGCGGCGCTGACCGAGCTGCGGCCGGTGTGGCTGCACCGCGGGGAACACTTTTTTGACGCCAATTCGGCCTACAGCTGCGCTGGCGCCCCGCTCTTCGGACCGGATGGTGCCTGTGTCGGCATGCTCGACCTGACCGGGGTAGACGCGATGGAGCGGCCCGAGCTGCGGCATCTGGTAGCGCGCACCGCCAGCAAGATCGAGAACGCCCTAGTGATGGCCAAGCCGCATTGCCTGCTGGTACGGCTGAACTGGCCAGGTTACGCCCTGGGCAGCGAGGGGGACGGCATGCTCTGTCTGGACGGCGATGGTTGGGTCACCGCCGCCAACACGACTGCCACGACCATGCTGGCGAACCCTGCTTCCCTGCGGGACATGCCGCTGCATGCAAACGATGTGTTCGGCTTTAGCCACCACCTGCTGTTTGACGCCGCCAAGCGGGCAGAAACACTGCCCGACGTGCCCCTGCGCAGCGGCCTGCATGTGCAGGCGATGCCGGTGTACAGCGCCGATGAGTTGCTGACCTCGAGCGCGCGTAGTAACCGCGCAGGCACTCCGCTGGCTTTGAAGGATATGGAAACCGCGTTGATCCGCAAGGCGGTGGAGCAGAGCCGCGGCAACGTGTCGGTGGCTGCCAAGAGCCTGGGCATCAGCCGCGCCACGGTATACCGCAAGCTGGGCCGGCCGTCTTAAGCGGCGACGTTGCGCATCCAGTCGGCAGTCTGGAAGAATGAAGTGTTCAGCCGCTCGCGCAGTGCAGCATCCACACCGGTGTCGGCCATGGCCTGGTCCATGCAGGCCAGCCACTGATCGCGCTCCAGAATGCCGATTTTGAATGGCATGTGCCGCGCGCGCAGGCGCGGGTGGCCGAAGCGCTCCACAAAATAGTCAGGGCCACCCATCCAGCCACATAGAAACCAGAACAGGTGGTCGCGCGCCTTGTCCAGGTCGCTTCCGTGCACGGCTCGAAGCGCCGCAAATCCGGGCTCCAGGTCCATCAGGTCGTAAAACTTGTCCACCACCGCGCGAAGCCTGGGCTCGCCGCCGATCCAGGCAAAGGGTGTGGCGGAGGATGGCTCGGTGGGCTCCATGGATGCGGTCGTTCAAGTCCGCAGTAGCGCTTCGATTTTGGCGGCCACCTCGTGGCTGTGGGGGCCGAACCGTAGGCCGATTTTGAAGCCCTTGCCGCTGACCAGCGTGCTGTAGACGGTAGCGACTTCGAGGCTGAAAAGGTACCGCTTTCCTTCGTAAAAAATGTCGCATTCCAGCGTCGCCGACTTGCCGCCGGACACCATGTTGTCCATCAACACGCAGGCGCCGCTGGAAGAAATATCAACCATCTTGCCGGCGCTCACCGGCAAACCTCTGATGCCCAGTTTGGCCCGGCCCGAGACGATGCGGCGCTCGGCCGAACGCGCCTCGGCAACGCTGCTGATATTCCCTTCCTCGCGGGGCTCGCCGCGCTGGCGCAAGGTGGAAATGGGCGCGTCAACATCCAGGGTCTGCCCCTCAAGAATCAACTGCTTGCGGAATGCCCTGGCAGCCTCGCTGCCACCGGCGCTTTCCGTCAACAGGCTGTTCAAATCCTCAAAGTCGTTTGACACCTTAACCTCCGTCTACGTTATTGTCAGGCCGACGCCCGGCGCAAGGTTTCGACCACCGGGCGACGCAAAACATCGCGCAGGCCCCACCAACCGGCCGCCAGCGCCAACACGGCACCTGCCAGCGCACCCGCCAGGGGAACCCAGAGCTGCACCGTCCACTCGAATTCAAACACAAAACGCGCCAGCGCCCAACCCACGCCTGCCGCCACCACCGAGGCCAGAAACCCCGCCAGCAAGCCGACTCCGGCCAATTCAGCGCGCTGCACCTGGCGCAACAGGCCGCTGCCTGCACCCACCGCCCGCATGATGGCAAATTCGCGTACCCTGTCTTCGCGGGTGGCAGACACCGCCGCAAACAGCACCACCAGCCCGGCCGCGAGGGTGAAACCAAACAAAAACTCCACGGCGCGTATCACCTGGTCGAGCACGCGTTGCACTTGGCCGATGGTGCTGCTCATGTCCACATTGGTGATGTTGGGGAACTGGCGCACCAGCGCATTGTCAAAACCAGTGGCCTCGGGCGCTTTGAAGGCTGCAAGGTAAGTCCCCGGCACGCCGGGCAGGCTGCTGACCGGGTAAATCGCGAAGAAATTGGCCCGCATGGAGCCCCAATCCACCTTGCGCAGCGAGGTGATGGTGGATTCGGTTTGCACACCGCCAATCTCAAACCGCAAGGTATCGCCCAACTTGAGGTCGAGGGTCTTGGCAATGCCCTCCTCCATGCTGATGGCGCCTGGCTCTTCTTCTTGCCAGCTGCCGGCAGTCACCAGGTTGTTCTCTGGGCGCTTGGACGCAAAAGAGAGGTTGAACTCGCGGTCAACCAGGCGCTTGGCCCGCTCATCGGTGTAGTTTTCGGGAGAAACAGGCTTACCGTTCACCGTGAGAAGGCGTCCGCGCACCATCGGATACCAGTCAAAGCGCGCCACACCTTTATCGGTCAGGGCCGCGCGAAATGATTCACCTTGCTCGGGCATGATGTTGAGGACGATACGGTTGGGCGCATCGGGCGGCGTGGCCTTGCGCCAGCTGCTGATGAGGTCGGTGCGCAGCAGCACCAGCAAGACCAGCGCCAACAGACCCACCGACAAGGCGCTTACCTGCACCACGGTGTAGGCAGGCCGCGCTGAAATTTGCCTGGTGGCCAGCACCAGCCATCGGGGCGCGGTGTTCTCGTTGACGCTGCGGCGCAGCAGCTTGACCGCCGCCCAGCTCAGTGCTGCAAACACCAACACCGCTCCGGCAAAGCCGCCCACCGCAATCAGGCCCAGGGTGAGATCGCTGCTGACTGCCAGCAACAAGGCGGCAAAGCCGGCCACCCCCACCGCCAACACTCCCAGTGACGCCGGCCGCAAATTACCTACGTCGCGTCTGATGACCCGCAGCGCCGGCACCTGCGCCAGCTGCAGCACCGGCGGCAGTCCGAAGGCCATCAGCAGGGTCAGGCCCATGCCCAAGCCCAAAAACGCCGGCCACAGCGAAGCCGCAGGCAAAGCGGAATCAACCAGCCCCGCCAGCAGCGCCACAAACAGGTAATGCACGCCAAAGCCCAGCGCCACCCCCAGCCCACTGGCAAACAATCCCACAAGCGCAAACTCCAGAGCGTAAGCCCCTGCAATCGAACGCTGCGACAGGCCCAGCACCCGCAGCATCGCGCAGTCGTCCAGATGATTGGCCGCAAACGCACGCGCTGCCAGCGCCACCGCAACCGCACTCAGCAAGGCGGCCAGCAAGGCCACCAGACTCAGGAACTTGTTGGCACGGTCCAGTGTCTGGCTCATCTCGGGGCGGCCGCTCTGCAAGGATTCCACCCGCAACCCGCGCAAGCCGGCCTTGGTCTTCGCCTCGGCCCACTGCACGTAGCCCTGGTACGCCGCATCCGGACCCGCTACCGCCAAACGGTAATTGATGCGGCTGGCCGGCTGAATCAGCCCGGTGGCTGCGACATCCGACTGGTGGATCATGACCCGTGGTGCGAAATTCATGAAGCCGCCACCACGGTCAGGCTCGACCAGCAAAATCGCGCTCACAACAAAGGTCCGGTTGCCTAGAAGCAGCGAGTCGCCCAAAGCGATGCCGAGCGCCTCCAGTAGCGGTGCGTCTACCCAGGCCTGCCCTGGCTCCGGCACCGCACGGGTGCGGACGCCGGGCGCATCTGCCGCGCTGCGGATGGTCAGATTTCCCCTCAGAGGGTAGCCGGCCTCGACAGCCTTCAGGGCGACCAACTTGGTCTGACCACCCTGCGCGTCAGTGGCGCGCGCCATGGTCGGAAAACCCAGGGTACGCGCCACCTGCAGGCCGCGCGCGCGCGCTTCGGCAACAAACTCGGCAGGCGCCGGATTGTCGCTGCTGATGACCGCATCACCACCCAGGAGTTGGCGCGCATCGCGCTGCAGGCCGCCCTGCAGCCGGTCCGCAAAAAAACCGACCGCGGTCAGGGCTGCCACTGCCAGAGTGACCGCCACGATCAGCAAACGCAGTTCGCCGGAGCGCAGGTCGCGCCACAAAGTACGCCAACCTAGGCGCAAGAAAGAATGACTCATGGCCGAACCTTAGCAGCTTGGAATAACCCCCAGACGGCATGACCGGAATGGGGAGAGGGACTTCATCGGCCCCTCCGCTTTCACCGCCGTATCAGAGCGCCCCGTCGAACATCATCACGCTCACCATATCCCCCACTTCCACGTCGCCCTGGTCATGGCTCAACACGATGAGACCGTTGGCCTGCACCATGGAGCTGAGCACGCCCGAGCCCTGGTTGCCGGTGGTGCGAACCTGAAGTCGCCCTTGGGGGCCGATGCTCACGACGCCCCGCTGGTATTCGGTGCGGCCTGCCTTTTTGCGCATGGGCTCCTCGCTGTGGGCCTGTAACAAGGGCAGCGCTTTGGGGGTGGCGCCCATCATCTGCAGCAGTGCGGGGCGCACCAGCGACAAAAAGGTCACCATCACAGCCACCGGGTTGCCCGGCAGGCCGAACAGCACCGTGGTGCCGATGCGACCCAGGGCAAACGGCCTCCCCGGGCGCATAGCGATGCGCCAAAACGCCACATCACCCAACTTAGCCATCATGCCCTTGGTGAAATCAGCCTCTCCCACGCTCACGCCGCCGCTGCTGATGATCACGTCCGCCTGCGCCGCTGCAGCGCGGAAGGCCGCCTCCAGCGCCACCGGCTCGTCGCGTACCACGCCCATCTCCAACACCTCGCAGCCCAGGCGGTCGAGCAGGCTGGTGACGGTGTAGCGGTTGCTGTCAAAGACGGCACCCTCGCGCAACAACTCGCCGGGGGATTGCACTTCATCTCCGGTCGACAAATACGCCACCTTGAGGCGGCGCATCACCGGCAGCATTTTCAGACCCAAACTAGCCGCCATGCCAATAGCAGCGGGCGCAAGCAGCTCTCCTTTTGATAGCGCAATTGCGCCCGACTGCAGGTCTTCGCCGCGCAGCCGGCGGTTGTCTCCGGAACGCAGGCGGTCTGCGGGAATGTGCACCGTGTCGCCGTCGAGTCGCACCATCTCATGCGGCACGACCGTGTCCAAGCCTGCCGGCAATATGGCGCCAGTCATCACCCGCAAGCACTCGCCCGCACCGACGCTCCCGGACCAGGCCTTGCCGGCCAATGCAGTCCCGACCACGTGCAGACACAAGGTGGTTTGCCCCGACAGGGCGGCGCCATGGAATGCGTATCCATCCATGGCGGAGTTGTCGTTGGCGGGCACTGCCATGCCGGAGATCACGTCTTGCGCCAACACCCGCCCCGCGCACTGCCTCAGGGGCAGCGTCTCGGTGCCTTGCACCGGAGCCACGAGTTCGGAAATGAACGCATTGGCATCGGCCATGCGCAGGGCCTGTGGGTCGTAGCCCTGCAAGGACCGGGCAATGTCGTCCAGCGTTTTCATGAGGCGTCGAACTGCTGAAGCTCGTCCGGGTTGTTGGGATTGGAGAAAGCTTACTACGCCCGCTGGGCAGGGTCTGGACGGGAATCCCCGCCAAGCCGCCTAAACGTCAGCTTCTACCGGCGCTGGTTCGAGCAGCAGGCGGTGCGCGCCGCTGAAGCACAAGAAGCGTGTGTTCAGCGCGCGACCTATGGCACAGAGGCCGAGGTCGCTGGCCATGGCGTGGCCCATTTGCGTCATGCCGCTGCGCGAGATCAACACCGCGACCCCCATCTGCGCAGCTTTCATGACCATTTCGCTGGTGAGGCGCCCGGTGGTGTAAAACACCAGGCCATTGGCATCCAGTGGCGCCTCTCCCAAGGCCTGCAGGGCCTTCCAGCCCGCAATGGTGTCAATAGCGTTATGGCGGCCCACGTCTTCTACGAACAAGAGCCGCTCGTGGCCTCGGAAGAGTGCACAGCCATGCACCGAACCGGCGGACTTGTAGGTACTGTCTTGCAAGCGGATGGTGTTGACGATGGACAGGACCTGAGCCTGCGTCACCACGGTCGGAGGCAGCGCAATTTCCTCGATATGGGCCATGACCTCGCCAAACAAACTGCCCTGCCCGCAGCCGGTAGTAACTACGCGCTTGGCAGTTTTGGCTTCCACATCGGCAATACCCTGACGGGTTTTAACGGCGGCAGCGCCCACTTCCCAATCCACCGTGATGGACTCTACGTCTTGCGCACCCGCAATCAATCGCTGGTTCATCAGGTAACCCAAGACCAGCCACTCGGGCCTTTCGCCAAGGGTCATCAAGGTAACTAACTCACGCTTGTCTACGTAAACGGTGAGCGGACGCTCGGCCGGAATGTCCAGCACCTGCTGCTCACCGTGCTGGTTCAACACCTCAATGCGGTGCGTCAGTGGCGCACGCGCCTCAGTGAGCCGGGGCGGTTCAGCGTGCATCCAGTGCGGTGAATTCAACGTGGGGCTTACTTTTTAGCAGGAGCCACTGCCACTGCGGGCGCAGGTGCGGGAGCCGCAGGTGCAGGTGCAGCTGCAGCGACGGCAGGCGCTGCTTCCGGGGGCGTGTACACAAACTTGCCAGGATCAGCACAGGGCGGGGTAGTCACCGGCTTGCCCGCTTGAGCCTTGTTGGTCTTTTGCACATGGGCCGCGACCTTGTCCTGCGACTTGCACAGCAAGTAGGCATCTACCTTGCCTGTGTGGGCAGTTTTCGCTTTGGCTTCTTCGGCTTTGGCTTTGGCCTCATCGTTGAGCGGCGGCAGCTTGGCAAATACAGCAGCGCTAGCGGCAGTCAATACCAATGCAATCAGAGCTTTATTCATAGTCATTCTCCAGTGACAGCCCGCTCAAGCGCGCGCTGGGTTGCCCGAGCTTTCGGTGCGGTGGGCGGGAATCTTTCCGGCCTTGATGTCGTCGTGCCAGAGTTCGTGGTGCTCTTTGGCCCAAGTTTCATCAACATAGCCTGTACGCATGGCTTTGTAGGCGCCTTCCATACCGACTGTTCCCATGTAGATGTGACCGATGAACATGGCCATCATCAACAAGGTCGCCACGCCGTGAATCATGTGCGCAATCTGCATGGTGCCGCGTTCGTAGATAAGGAAGGGCACGATTTTGTCGAGCACAAACCCTGAAGCCACCACCACCAAACCGAGGCCAAACACGCCACCCCAGAAAACCACTTTTTCACCAGCATTGAAGCGATGAGAAGGAACTTCGGAACCACCAAACAATCCACCGGCTTTGATGATCCAAGTCCAATCTTCTTTGCTGGGCCAGTTGTCTTTGAGGAAAGTGAAAAACACTACCGCCAAGGACACTGCAAACAGCGGGCCCACGAAGTTGTGAACGTTTTTCAGCAAATAAGTCAGCCATCCAAACAGCGTGCCGCCAAGAATCGGCTGCATGAAATAGGTGCCGAACGCCATCACCGTGCCAGAGATGGCCAGAGTCACAAACGCGATGGCGTTGGTCCAGTGAGCCGACCGCTCAAACGGTGTGAATCGCTCAATCACGACGCCGGAGGGCTTTCCATGCAACATGATCATGCCCTTGCGCCAGTAGAAAATGCCCACAGCTCCTAAAGCGATCAACAGCAAGGCACCGCCGTAAGGAATGATCCAGTTGTTGCGCACTTGTCGCCAGGCTTCTCCCGCTGTCGTCAGGCGTGAACCGGGGTACTGCACAAAGGGTTGAATCAGCACTCCAGCCTCAGGCGCCTCCGACTTTGGCAGGCTGTTATAGCCCTCGGCGCCCGCGCCCACAGCACGCCACACGGGCGCGTTGTTGCCTGGCTGAACTTTGCCGCGTTCGGCGTTGGTTTGCGCGGCGTAGCCGGGAGCATCGCTCGCGTCAGGCTTGACGTCTTGGATGTTGACGCTCTGCACGGCCGGAGCCGCCGCAGGCGCTTTGTCTTGCGCTACAGCCGACAGTGCGAAGACCGTCATCGCTGCACACAACACCGATTGAAAAGAGCGGTACATGGTGTGCCCCTTTATTTCGGTGCACGACTGTGGTCGTCTTGGCCGTATTGGCCACGTGCACGCAGGTGTTGTTCCCAGCTTGTTTTGTTGCCGGCAGTCCAACCTGCCTCGACAAAGCTGTTGGTGGCACCGCTGTAAGCGGTGGCGTCGTTTTTGGTGCCGAGGCCTTGTGCTCTTTCACCACAAGCAGTCAGGGCGACCACGCTCAGTACGATGAGTGAAAAACGTTTCATGACTTCTTCGCTCCTTCGACATTGGCAGGTGCTTGACCGGCTTGCTTGGAACCATAAGCTGTTCCCCAGCCCCACACCTCAGCACCCTTGCTGCGCTTGAGCACGCGGTGGCGGAAGATGTCGGCCACCATGTCGCCATCGCCAGCGAGCAGAGCCTTGGTTGAGCACATTTCGGCGCAAGCCGGCAACTTACCTTCGGCCAAACGGTTGCGGCCGTATTTTTCAAACTCGGCCTGGGTGCCGTTGGCTTCGGGACCGCCGGCGCAGAAGGTGCACTTGTCCATTTTGCCGCGCACACCGAAGGTGCCTTGGCTCGGGAACTGAGGCGCACCGAATGGGCAAGCATAAGAGCAGTAGCCGCAGCCAATGCAAATGTCCTTGTCGTGCAAAACCACGCCCTCGTCGGTCTTGTAGAAGCAGTTCACCGGGCAAACGGCCATGCAAGGCGCGTCAGAACAATGCATACACGCGACAGAGATGGATCTCTCGCCGGGAACGCCATCATTCAGGGTGACCACACGGCGGCGGTTCACACCCCATGGGACTTCATGTTCATTTTTACAAGCGGTAACGCAACCGTTGCACTCGATACAGCGCTCTGAGTCGCAAATAAATTTCATGCGTGCCATTTAATTCTCCTTAGGCGCGTTCGATGTCGCAAACTGTGGTTTTGGACTCTTGCATCATGGTGACGCTGTCGTATCCGTACGTAGTAGCGGTGTTGACTGCTTCACCACGCACCACGGGGGCTGCACCCTTGGGGTAGTACTTCAGCATATCTTCACCCTGCCAGCGTCCTGAGAAGTGGAAAGGCATCCAGACGGTCTCTGAATCCACACGCTCGGTCACCAGGGCCTGAACATTCAAACGCGCACCTGTAGGGCTCTTCAGCCATACGCGCTCGCCGTTGCGAATGCCACGGCTGGCAGCGGTCTTGGGGTTGATTTCAACATAGGCTTCTTGTTGCAACTCGGCCAGCCAAGGGTTGGAACGGGTTTCTTCGCCGCCACCTTCGTACTCGACCAAACGGCCGGAGGTAAGGATGAGCGGGAACTTCTCGTGCACCTTGTCGGCAAGGTTCTTGTCCTGGATAGTTTTGAACAAGGTAGGAAGACGCCAGAACGCTTTTCTGTCGGCGTGCGAAGGATACTTCTCCATCAAGTCAGGGCGGGTGCCATACAAAGGCTCACGGTGCTGCGGAATCGGATCCGGAAAGTTCCACACCACGGCGCGCGCTTTCGCGTTACCAAAGGGATGGCAGCCATGGTTTTGCATGAACACTCGAATCATGCCGCCCGAGTTGTCGGTCTTCCAGTTTTTGCCTTCGGCCAATGGTTTTTCGGCATCAGTGAGCTCATCCCACCAGCCAAGTTTCTTGAGCAAAACGTGGTCGAGCTCAGGATAACCCGTGGTGATGTCGGCGCCCTTGGAGTGCGAACCATCTTCTGCCAACAGACTCTTTCCGTCTCGTTCGACGCCGAAGTTGGCTCGGAAGTTACCGCCGCCTTCCATGACATGCTTGGAGGTGTCGTACAGGTTGGGGGAGCCTGGGTGCTTGAGTTCGGGCGTGCCATAGCAAGGCCAAGGAAGGCCGAAGTAGTCGCCACCAAAGTCGTAACCGGTTTCTTTGTCTTTGCCGCCCTTGGACTTCAGAGTCTTCACATCGAACAAGTGCATGTTCTTCATGTGAGCCTTCAAGCGCTCTGGGCTTTGGCCGGTGTAACCGATGGTCCAGACCGATTTATTGATTTCGCGCAGGATGTCTTCGACCATGGGTTCATCCATGCCTTTGACTTTGTGCAGCTTGTAGTTCTTCACAAGCTCAGGACCGAAGCCCAGCTTTTGCGCCAACTGATACATGATCATGTGGTCAGAACGGCTTTCCCACAATGGCTCGATAACCTTTTCGCGCCACTGCAGCGAACGGTTCGATGCAGTGCAGGAGCCACTGGTTTCAAACTGCGTGGCAGCAGGCAGCAAGTAGACCGCGCGGTTAGGGTTTAGGTCTTCGGCTTTGCCTGGCATCGCAGCCATAGCGGCTGTAGCCGATGGATAAGGATCGACCACCACCAGCAAATCGAGCTTATCCATGGCACGCTTCATCTCCAAACCACGGGTTTGAGAGTTCGGTGCATGACCCCAATAGAACACGGCCTTGAGGTTACTGTCTTGGTCGATGAGTTCGTTGTTCTCCATCACGCCGTCAATCCAGCGTGACAGGGTAATTCCCGGCTTGCTCATCATGGCTGGCGACGCAAAGCGGCCTTTGATCCAATCGAACTCTACGCCCCATGCTTTGGCGAAGTGCTTCCAAGAGCCTTCCACCAAGCCGTAATAGCCAGGCAGCGAATCGGGGTTAGGGCCGACGTCGGTCGCGCCTTGCACGTTGTCGTGTCCGCGGAAGATGTTGGTGCCGCCGCCGGTCTTGCCGACGTTACCCAGGGCCAACTGCAGAAGACAAGAGGCACGCACGATGGCGTTACCCGTGGTGTGCTGGGTTTGGCCCATGCACCAAACAATGGTGCCGGGGTTGTTTTCATGCAGCATCTTGGCGACGAGCGTGACTTGTTCAGGCGACACACCGCAGACCTCCTCGACCTTGTCGAGCGTCCACTTGGCCATGACTTCTTCTTTGACCTTGTCCATGCCGAACACGCGGTCGTTGATGTACTTTTTGTCTTCCCAGCCATTTTTGAAGATGACATGCATCAGGCCGAACAAGAAAGCGATGTCAGAGCCGGAACGGATACGAACGTACTCGTCAGCCCTGGCGGCTGTGCGGGTGAAGCGCGGGTCGACCACGATCATCTTGCAGCCGTTTTCTTTGGCGTTGAGCATGTGCAGCATCGACACGGGGTGGGCTTCCGCGGCGTTGGAGCCGATGTACATGGCGACCTTGCTGTTTTGCATGTCGTTGTACGAGTTGGTCATCGCACCGTATCCCCAGGTGTTGGCTACACCGGCCACCGTGGTGGAGTGGCAAATACGGGCCTGGTGGTCGCAGTTGTTGCTACCGAAATAGCTCACGAACTTGCGGAGCAAGTAGGCTTGTTCGTTGTTGCTCTTCGAGGAGCCAATCCAATACACGCTGTCCGGGCCCGATGTCTTGCGCAACTCAATCAGCCTGGCGCTGATTTCGTCCAAGGCCGTGTCCCAGCTGATGCGCTCATATTTTCCGTTGACCAGCTTCATGGGGTAACGCAGGCGGAACTCGCCATGACCGTGCTCGCGCAGAGCGGCACCCTTGGCGCAATGCGCGCCGAGGTTGATGGGGGAGTCAAACACGGCTTCTTGGCGCACCCACACGCCGTTTTCAACCACAGCGTCCACAGCGCAACCTACGGAGCAGTGGGTACACACGGTGCGCTTGACCTCAATTTTTCCGGTGCCACCGGCAGAGGCTGCGCCAGCAGCATTGGCCTTCTTGACCAAGCTCAGTTGCGTGGCGGCCAAGCCGACGCCAATGCCCAAACCGGACCGGCGCAAAAATCCCCGGCGATCAATGGTGGGCAATGCATGCGACAGGCCGCGTTGCAAGCGGCCGACAAATGCGGAGCTGCCGTTAGCGTGGGCAGCAGTGTCAGTTTTACGTGTCAACAGCATGGTGTGCTCCTTCAGACGCGGGCGGTCTCGTAGTAACGCTTGACGTGCTCGCTCAAGCTGTAGCCGCCACCGTTTTCAGGCGCGGGGGGAAGTAGGTTTGCTTCAGCGGCTGGGACGCTGAGGCCGGGCAATGCCGTGACGGCTGCGGCAGCAGCGCCTGCGGCGGCAGCGCCCATGAAAAAGCCCCGGCGCGACGGTGTAGCGTCGCTGTTGGCTTGGTCTTTGACTTGTGCTTTTTGCATATGTGGGTCCTCAGGATGCCGTGGATATGCACGACTTTGCATAATGTACTCACCTAAAAGGCAGGCCTCCTCAGTAGAACTACTGATTGCGCAAAGATTCGTACAAAAAGGTACTTTTAAAACCAATCTCTTGACGCCTATGCGACAGGCAAATGCGCCAAGAAAAGAAGCGTGTTGCGAAACGGGCCCTAAGCCAGCATGTCAAAGCCTTGCGCTTCGACGTTGACAAACGCGCGGGTCAGCTCGGCCAAGGCGGCATAAAAGCGCGCACGCGGCGTGGCTTGCACCGCGTCGCAAAACGCGGGTAGCCAGGTTTGCACGTGCGCGGCAAAGAACTTGGCCTGTTGCGTAAGGTTGGACACGGCTACGTCCTCACCTGCCACCA
This sequence comes from Rhodoferax sp. OV413, assembly GCF_945881795.1. Taxonomy (GTDB): domain Bacteria; phylum Pseudomonadota; class Gammaproteobacteria; order Burkholderiales; family Burkholderiaceae_C; genus Allorhodoferax. The sequence continues at coordinate 39,594 of NZ_CAMCVG010000003.1, read as the reverse complement.
AAAAGCGCATCACCTCGAAGACATAAGACACATGGTCCTCGGTCTCAGACATGGTGGTCTCGTCACGGCCCAAACCCAACGCAGCCAGGTCGGTACGCATCTGGGCCAAAGGCTTTTCGTTCAAGAAGCCGGTCAAGAAGTGCGAGGCAAACGCATACACCTCGGGCTTGCCCACACCGCCAAACAGGGCGTCGTGCTCGTTTTGAATGCTGCGGTCGTCCATCTCGCGGGCAACGCCCACCAGCTGGCGCCAAGGCTCTTCCAAGAAGCCACCTGCGGCGGGCGCTTCGGTGGCGGCCACGCGCAATTGCTCAAGCAGCTCGGGGCGCGCGGGCGCGTAGAACAACTCGGAAATTAAACCGTACAACTCGGCGCGTGCGGTTTCTTCGTCGAGGGCGGAGGACAAATGGGGTTGGGTCATACAAATGCTTAAACGATTTTCTGCTCGTCGCCAGCAGAGTAAATGTCAATCACACGGCAGTCGCCGCACATCTTGAGGCGCTCCAGCGCCTGGCCTTGGAACATCGAGTGACCGGACAACTTGCCAATCATGGCCTCGATGCCTTTGAGCGTGCCGAAGGGTTTGCGGCAGCGCACGCAGCCGTAGGGCTGGGTTTCGGTGAGCACACGCACTTCTTTGCGCTGGGGCGTGAGCAACAAGCGCGGCACCAGGCTGAGCGCCTTTTCGGGGCAGGTGCTCACGCACAAGCCGCATTGCACGCAGTTCTTTTCGAAGAAACGCAGTTGCGGTGCTTGCTGGTTGTCTTGCAGCGCGTTGGCAGGGCACGCACTGACGCAGCTCATGCACAAAGTACAGCTGTCTTTGTTGACCTCCACCGTGCCGAACGGCGAACCGTCTTTTGGGAGCGCCAATGCTTCGGGTGCCGTGGCGCCTTTCAATACCGGCGCGTGTTCCAGCAAGTGGTCCATCACCATGCTCAGCGTGCTGCGCTTTTCTGCCATCACGGCAAAGGTGGCTGCCGGCACGGTGGTGCTCAGGCGCTGTTTGCCTGTGGTAATGCGTTGCAGTCCAGCATCGAGTTCAGAGGCTTGGGTAGCGTGCAAGAGCTGCACAGGCATCTGGCCGGGTTTGGCGTAGCCCAGTCCTTCGAGAATGGCTTGCGCCTGCGCCATCTGCGCTTGTAATCCGGCCGTGTACTGCGGCGCCTCCTCGGCAGTGTGGAGCACCAACACTTGCGCTGCGCCATAGGCTAAGGCGGTGAGCCACACGTCCAAGCCAAGACTAGCGGTGTGCCACAGAGACACCGGAATCACATGGGCTGGCAAACCCTTTGCCGCTTTGAGTTGGGCCGCACGGCCCAGCTCGTTGACCAAGGAAAGGCCCCCCTCTTGGCTGTGCAGCAGGATGACGGCGTCTTTACCGCCTGCTTTTTGGTAGGTGTTCAGCAAGGTTTTGAGCTTGCTGCCCTGGTCACTGGCTCGCGGGTAGGCGTAGCTCAGAGCCCCAGTAGGGCACACCGTGGTGCAGGCACCGCAGCCCACGCACAGGTTGGGATTGACCTTGATTTGCTGGCGCGACTTGTCAGAGCTCACCGCTTCGGCAGAGCAAATGTCCACGCAAGCATTGCAGCCGACCTGCTCATTGCGGCTGTGCGCGCACAGCTTTTGCTTGTAGTCAAAGAATTTGGGCTTTTCGAACTCGCCCACCAGGTCCCGCAAACGCAGCAAATGAGCGGCGCTTGCACCTCGGAAGTAGCCTTGTGGCAGCGCGTGGCGATCGAAGGCGGCTTGTTCGCGCAAATCGAGCACCACATCGAAATCGGCAGTTTCCTCGGCGGCCGCGCGTTGGAAGTTGATGGCCCCCACCGCGCCGCATGCCTTCACGCAATCGCGGTGCGAGCTGCACTTGCTGAGGTCGATCTGGTAGTCCAACCCAATGGCTTGCTCGGGGCAAGCGGCCACGCAGGCGTTACAGCGTGTGCACAGGTCCAGGTCGATCGGGTTGTTGTTTTGCCAACTCAGCTTGAACGCGCCCAACCAGCCGTCCACGCGCAGCAACTGGCCACCCAACACAGGAAAACGGCGGCTTTGTGCGCCCCCTGCAGCGCCTGCACCTTGGGTGAAGATGGTCACGTTCAGGGTGTCGGCCACCAAGGCAGCAGCTTGTTCGGCTTCGTCGATGGTTCCAATAATGAGCAGGCGCCCCGCACTTTTAAAGGTGACCGTGGGCACCGGCTCAGGGTCGGGCATGTGCGCGGCCGCCAACAGCGCAGCAATTTTGGGCGAAGCGTTTTTGGCGTCAGCACTCCAGCCACCGGTTTCGCGGATGTTGACGAACTTGATGACAGACGCTTTGGCTTGCGCCTCCACCGCCAAATCGCCGAACAGACGTTGCTCTTGGGTGCAAGCCACCACCACCTCGTCGGTGCCTCGTACGGCTTGGATGAAAGCGCCGGCTTCACGACGGCACAACGCGGTGTGCAGCGTGAGCGGCTCAGACAGGCTTTGGCTCAGCGCCTTCGAATCCAGGGGTTGTGTCTGGTTGCAGTCGCAAATCAGCGTGGTCATGCGTGTTGGCCTCGGGGTTAGAGGGTATTTCGGCGGGGGGAGACTGTGCCACGACTTTGGCATCGTCGGGCTCGTCCTCGAACAAATTCAAGGCTTTAGCACTGGTCATTTGGCGCAGCATAGCCAAGGGCAAGGGGTCGGGGATTCCGTAGTCATCGATGTAAATGTCCAAACGGTCCATCACATTGAAGTGGGGGTCGGCGAACAGCTTTTTCATGGCTGCGTTTTTCACGTCGGGCGCGACCCCCCGGACCATGAAGCCGGTAAAGTCAGACTCAGGGGTGAGCTGCTGCGTATCGGCCAGAGTCGGGGCCGGCTTGACAGCCTGGGCCTCCGCCACAGGACTTGGCGCCGCAGATTTCAGGCCCCGCGCCGTAGTAGCTGACACGGCGCCTGCTGGTTGATCCTCGGCGCGTAAAGTCGGGGGCGAATTTTTTCCGTCTGCCACCGCCGCAGATTGGGGATCATCCAGCGGACGCCCCTGGCGGATGTCAATTTTTCGGCGCGACCAGCGGCTTAAAAAGTCGGCGGGGCTGTCATCGTCATTGGCCATCGCCGCCTCCGTTGTGCTGGCCGCCGCCACGATTTTTTTCAGTGCTTACCGAGGCTGGGTTGCCGAAGCGGTCCTGCAAAGTTCTGAAGCTCTCAGGGCGACGACGGCGCTTGGCTTCGACGACCAAGTGTTCGTCAATGAACGCCTTCATCCAAGCCACCACCTCGGCGGGGGCAGGTACCTGGTCCACATTTTCCTGGGCGTCCAGCCAGCGGCCGGCGTCGTGGTAACTCAGGCTCACCATAGTCGGCACGGCCATCCGCTCAGAGCTGATGCCAGGCTCTTCTTCCATGCGCCACAGCACAAACCAGCACGGTGCGGGTGACGAGGCATTCAGCTCGTAGCCCTCGGCGTCGTCTTTAAAGAGCTCCACCGTGAAACCCGGGTGCAGCCACATTTGCTCGTCGTCGGTTTGGCGCATGCAGCGCGGCACGCTGCCGAAGTGCTCCGCATGCGGCAGCACGTCGTGGCCTGTGACGTCGTGGAGCACCCAGCGCCACGGCTGCCAGCGGCTCATGTCGCCGGGCACGCGCTCACGGCGCATGACCACTGCGACTTGCAAACTTGGGCGTTGCGTCATACGGGGATTAGGTATCTTTAGAGATCTTGATGCTCGGGAACTTGCTCGAGAAATCCTTGGCCTTGGCCGCAATCTTCACCGCCACCTGGCGGGCTACCGCCTTGTAGATGCCGGCCACTTCGCCGTCCGGGTCGGACACCACAGTGGGCTTGCCGCTGTCGGCCTGCAGGCGGATCTGCATGTTGAGGGGTAAAGAGCCGAGGTAATCCATGCCATATTGAGCGGCCATTTTCTTGCCGCCGTCTGCGCCGAAGATGTGTTCAATGTGGCCGCAGTTGGTACAAATGTGAACGGCCATGTTTTCCACCAGACCGAGGATGGGAACGCCCACTTTCTCAAACATCTTGATGCCTTTTTTGGCATCGAGCAGGGCAATGTCCTGCGGCGTGGTGACGATGACCGCGCCGGTCATCGGCACGCGCTGGCTGAGCGTGAGCTGGATGTCGCCGGTGCCGGGCGGCATGTCGACGATCAAATAATCCAGTGCTTTCCAATTGGTTTGGCGCAGCAGCTGCTCCAGCGCCTGGGTGGCCATCGGGCCGCGCCAGATCATGGCTTCGTCCTGGTCTACCAGGAAACCGATGGACATGACCTGCACGCCATAGTTCTCCATCGGGTCCATGGTTTGGCCGTCGCTACTCTCGGGCCGCCCCTCAATGCCCATCATCATGGGCTGACTGGGGCCGTAAATGTCGGCGTCCAGCAGACCTACGCTTGCACCCTCGGCCGCCAAGGCCAGGGCCAGATTGACAGCGGTGGTGCTTTTTCCCACGCCGCCCTTGCCTGAGGCCACAGCAATGATATTTTTGACCTGCGGAAGCAAAGCCACGCCGCGCTGCGCAGCGTGAGCCACGATGTTCATGCTGATGTTGGCAGACACATTGCTCACCCCTTCGACACTTTTGGCGGCGGCTATCAAGTCCTTGCGGAAGCCCGCAATTTGGCTCTTGGCGGGGTAGCCCAGTACCACGTCAAACGACACCTCGCTGCCGTTGATCTGCAGGTTTCTCAGGGCTTTGGTGCTGACGAAGTCTTTACCCGTGTTGGGGTCAATCACGGTTTGCAGGGCAGCGTGGAGGGCTTGTTCGGTCAGGGCCATAAGAATGCTTTTACATAGGGAGAGAGGGTGGCAAGTCTAGCGCGGGGCTCACCCTCGTTCGGGGGAGTCGGCATTTTGTCCCCCTTTCGCTCCTGTGCGAATTGGTTTTTCAGGTGCGAAATTGCCACCAGGGCAGTGTTTGCCGCAGCGACAAAACCTGGCCACTGACCGGCGTGGTGTCGAGTTGGTAGCCCGGCAGCTTGCGTAGCTCTTCATGCCAGAGCGTGCTTTGAAGCACCGCACAAAGCGCCTGCACTGCGGGCTCGTTCAAAGCAGATTTCAGGCACACCAGGTGGTAGTCCTCCACAACGAGCGGAACAAAATCCAGCCCGCGCGCGCGCGCCGCCGCTTCAATACCCATGCCGGTCATGGCCTGACCGCTGGCCACCGCGTGCGCCACCGCCAAATGCGAGGGCTCGGCCTGGTCGTAGCCCACCAGGTCGTGTGGCAGCAGACCTTCCTCGGCCAGCAAATCATCGAGCAGAACACGGGTGCCCGTGCCCAGGGCCCGGTTCACATAGACAGCACGCTTGCGCACCACATCGGCAAGGCTGGTGAACCCGAGCGGATTCCCCTGGGGCACCATCAGACCCTGGGTCCGCTTGGCAAAGCCAATGATTTTGTGCAGGCCGGGTTTGAGCAGGGGTTTGTACGTGGTTTGGGCGATGGAGCCGGTCACGGGTTGGCTCAAGGTATGAAAACCCGCCATCACACAGCGCCCCTCGTTCAGCGCCCGGATGGCATCCACACTGCCGGTAAACCGGATGTCGAGTTGCAGCGCGTGCTCTGCGGCGGCGAATTGGCGCAGTGCGGACAGGGCATCGTCATGGCTGGCCATCAGCGTGAGCACGTGCACCTGGTCATCGAAGGCAAGGGCAAACGCGCGCGCCAGATCAGCTTGCAATGTCTCAATCTGGGGGGACAGCCTGGCCTGCACCTGACGCTCGGCCCACAGGAGCTTGTTGCCGAATTCGCTCAAGCGCGCAGACTGGCCTTTCTCCCAGACGAGCAGCTCATTGCCAAGCTCGTTTTCCCAGCGTTTGAGCTCGCCCCAGACATGCCGGTAAGAGAGATCCAGGGTCCGTGACGCGCCCGAGATGGAGCCCGATGTTTGCACCGCGTACAGCAAATCGATCAAGGAATTGCGGATCCGACCTGTGTGGCCGGGGAGTTCCCGGTCAAAGGTGTAGTGAAGCTGGGGCCTATGCACAGGGGTTCATATCGCAGGTGATTATTCGGATGCATACGATACCCGACATAGTTTTTGCCATGCAGACATTCACCGACAGCGTCCACACCGCGCTGCAACTCATCACCTCCCTGGAACCCGCCTTGCTCAGCATTGTGGGGCGCTCGCTCTCCGTCAGCGCCACGGCCTGCGCTCTGGCGTGCGGGCTGGGTCTGGTGTTGGGCGCCTGGCTGGGTGTGGCGCGTTTTGCCGGACGTGATGCCGTACTCACCGTGCTGAACACGCTTTTGGCGGTGCCCTCGGTGGTGGTCGGCTTGGTGGTGTACCTGCTGCTGTCGCGCACGGGCCCTTTGGGTCACCTGGGCTGGTTGTTCAGCTTCAAGGCCATGGTTCTGGCCCAGGCCTTGCTGGTGCTGCCGGTGGTGACCGCGCTGACCCGCCAGGCCGTCGAAGACGCTGAGCGCTCCAACGGCGAACAGTTGCGCTCTCTGGGCGCCAGCCCCCTCTTTCGCAGTCTCTTGCTGGCCTGGGATGAGCGGTATGCGCTGCTGACCGTCTTGATTGCCTCCTTCGGGCGGGCGATTTCCGAGGTCGGCGCGGTCATGGTGGTGGGCGGCAATATCGACGGATTCACCCGAGTCATGACCACCGCTATCGCACTGGAGACCAGCAAGGGCGACTTGCCGTTAGCCCTGGCACTGGGACTGATTTTGCTGGGCGTGGTGCTGCTGCTCAATGCGGTTGTGTCCCTGCTCAAACGCTGGCGTGAGCGGGCCGACGGAAATGTGGGCATTCAATTGCCGCTGCAGGGGGCGCTGTGAGTCCCCTCTTTGAGTTGCACCAGGCTCAGGTGAACTTTGGCGCCCTCAAGGCCCTGAAGGACATCAATCTCTCCATCGAGCCGGGTGAGTCGGTCGCGCTGGTGGGGTCCAACGGCTCGGGCAAAAGCACCCTGCTGCGCCTGCTGCACGGTCTTTTGCGCGTCAGTGCCGGCACCCTGCGCACCGACCTCAGGGCTCGTCAGGCCATGCTGTTCCAGCGCCCCTACCTGATGCGCGCATCCGTCTTGCGCAATGTCGCTTTAGGTTTGTGGCTGCGAGGCGTGCCTTGGGCCCGGGCCTGCGTCAAGGCCCAGGAAGCGCTGGTGCGCGTGGAACTGGCCGATCTGGCCCAACGCAATGCCCGGCAACTCTCGGGCGGGCAGCAGCAGCGCCTTGCCATGGCCCGCGCCTGGGCGCAGAGCCCTGACGTGCTGTTTCTGGATGAACCTACCGCCAGTCTGGACCCCCACGCCAAACGCGAGGTGGAACAGCTCATGGCCGACTTTTCCACGGGGACTGGTGCGCGGCCCATGACCCTGATTTTTGCAAGCCACAACCTCGGGCAGGTCAAGCGCCTCGCCCGACGGGTGGTTTATCTGGAGCAAGGCAGGGTGGAGGCTGACTTGCCGGTGAAAGAATTTTTCGATGCCCAACGGCTGCAGGCTGTGTCCCCAGCTGCCCACTTTTTTGTCCAAGGAGAACTTATATGAACCGTTTGAATTTTGTGACTTTTAAGCCTTTTTCCCTTATCCGGTATGCGCTCGTTGCTTCTATTTCGATAGCAAGCATGACCTCTTTCGCGCAGTCGATTGTGATGGCGTCGACCACCTCCACCGAGCAATCCGGGCTGTTTGCTCATCTGCTGCCGGCGTTTAAGGCGGCCTCGGGCGTCGATGTGAAGGTCGTGGCGCTGGGTACCGGACAGGCGCTGGACATGGCGCGCCGCGGTGATGCCGATGTGGTGTTTGTGCACGACCAGGAAGCCGAGGACAAATTTGTGGCCGATGGCTTTGGCATCAAACGCCTGCCCGTCATGTACAACGACTTTGTGCTGATCGGCCCGGCGGCAGACCCCTTGAAGCTCAAAGGCAACGACATCGTGGAGGCCTTCAAAAAACTGTCTGCCGGCAATGGCAACTTTGTCTCCCGCGGTGACAAGAGCGGCACCCACGCCGCCGAGTTGCGCCACTGGAATACAGCCGCATTGGCCGACAAGAAAGGCAGCGGCTACAAGGAATGCGGTTGCGGCATGGGCCCGGCGCTGAACATTGCCGCCAGCAGCGGCGCGTATGTGCTGGCCGACCGTGGCACCTGGCTCAACTTCAAGAACCGGGCCGACCTGACCATCTTGGTCGAAGGTGACAAGCGACTGTTCAACCAATACGGCGTGATGGGCGTCAACCCAGCTAAACATGGCCATGTGAAGGTCGCCGATGCACAGAAATTTGTCGACTGGATCATCTCTGCCCCCGGACAGGCCGTAATCGCCGGCTACAAAATCGGCGGAGAGCAGCTGTTTTTCCCGAACGCTGGCAAGTAACCCGATGGCCCACGTCAACCACACGGCGAAGCACAGTGCCAGGCGCTCAGGCGATGTCTACAAACAGGTGCTCCGGGTTCTGGTCGCCGGCTGCTGCATGAGCAGTGCTTACGCACAGACCGGATCCGGCGCGCTGGAGGTTTTCGCAGCCGGCAGTTTGCGCGAGGTGATGACCGAGATCGCCGCCCAAAGCCAAACCCAGGGCGGGACCAAAATCAACCTGACCTTCGGCGCATCCGGCCTGCTTCGGGAACGCATTGAGCAGGGCGCTCCCGCCCAGGTGTTTGCCTCAGCAGATACCAACCATCCTGAGCGTTTGGCGAAGAACGCCGACTGGAAAAAGCCAGTGGTCTTTGTGCGCAATGCCTTGTGTTTGCTCACCCAAGCTGAGGTGTCAGTCCAGCCCGGCGGCTTGCTGGAGACGCTTTTGAGACCTGATATCCGGCTTGGGACCTCCACACCCGTGGCCGACCCCTCGGGCGATTACGCCTGGGCGCTTTTTCGCAAAGCAGAGATCGTCAAGCCAGGCGCATTCGCGCTACTCGATGCCAAAGCGCTCAAACTCACGGGCGGCGCCGACTCGCCCAAACCGCCAGCTGGACGAGGCACTTATGCCTGGGTCATGGACCAGCGCCAGGCAGATGTGTTTTTGACTTACTGCACCAACGCAGTGGCCTCACAGCGTGAAGTTCCCAGCCTCAAAGTTGTTCAGATTCCGCCGGAGCTTCAGGTCGGCGCTGCCTATGGGCTGACGGTCCGCAGTGGTGCAGATGGAGCGGCGCAGAAGTTCGCCGACTACCTCTTGTCACCGCCGGCGCAGACGGTTTTTGAGCGCTTTGGTTTTGGTAAGCCTTAAGTCGCTGCTACTCGGCCTTGCCGCTCTGGGCTGCCAGCTCACCTGCGCCCAAACCGCACCCGCGGTGTTGCTACAGGTCACGGGCGAGGTCCACACGGTCTTGTCGTTGACGCGGCACGATCTATCTGCTTTGCCCCGCAAGGACTTTGCAGAAAACCGGACCGTGGTACAAGACGGCAAGGACGTCACCCTCTCGATCCGCTACCAGGGCGTGCCCCTGCGCCAACTGCTCGATCAGGCTGGCCTGAAACCAGATCGGCGTGCGATTCGTCGGGCCATGGTCATCGCTACGGCCCAGGACGGTTACAAGGCCAGCTTTTCTTGGGGTGAACTGTTTAACAGCCATCTGGGTGACGGCGTGATTGTTGTGCTGCGTGAGGGCAGTGATGACTTGCTGGAAAAAGATGGTTTTCCCGCATTGCGATCACTGCAAGACACCCGCTCCGGGCCCCGTCATGTGCGCTGGCTGCAAAGCCTTGAGGTCGTTTTGCCTTGAAAACCATCGCTTTGACGACGCTTGTGACAGAACGGCAGTTGTAGGTTCGGAAGCGGCTAGGCGGCCGCCAGCGTCTTGAGGGCAAGTTGGAGGCGTGTTTCGAAGCCCATGGCCCGTGCCATACTTGGCTGCAACTGCCCGAATTTCCAAGCCGTGTTGACTCTCTGTTTTCAAAGCCATTGCCATGACCGAAGCCATTGACCCACAAGACATCACCGGCCTGATCCTGGCCGGCGGACGCGGAAGCCGCATGGGCGGTGTAGACAAAGGTCTGCAAAACTTCAACGGCATGCCGCTCGCATTGCACGCATTGATGCGCCTGGGCCCCCAGGTCGGCACGGTGATGGTCAACGCAAACCGCAACCTGTCTGCCTATGAGTCCTTCGGCGCATCGGTTTGGCCCGACGCCTCGACCGACTTTGCCGGGCCCTTATCCGGTTTTTTGGTGGGCTTGGAGCGTTGCGAAACACCTTATCTGCTGACCGTTCCATGCGACACACCACGGTTGCCGCTGGACCTGGCCGGGCGCCTGGCACAAGCCTTGTTGCGCGAAGACGCCGACATGGCGATGGCGGCGGCGCCTGAAATCAACCCGGACGGAACCACTGAGCTGCGCAGCCAGCCGGTGTTTTGCCTTTTAAAGGTCGGCCTGATGGAGAGCCTGGTGCGTTTCACCAATGGCGGTGGCCGCAAGATTGACGCCTGGACCAGCCAACACTCGACCGTGATGGTGCCTTTTGATACCGCCCAGGACGACACCTTCGCCTTTGCCAACGTCAACACCTTGCAAGAGCTGCAGGCCCTCGAATCCCAGCCCGTTTGACAAGCCACAGCGTCGGCACTTGTCGGGCGACCCACCCATGCGACTGAAGATGACACAAACCTTTTGGCCCACCTGTGGCTACACCTTGCTGACCCGCAACGACGCCGGCCACCTGGTGGTGACCGACGACTTTTTGCGCTTTCTTTTGGAGCGCCCGGAATTGGCCCCCATCGCCACTTCCTGTGCCGCCGAAGTAGCTTTGCACGACAGCCTGGTAGAGCAGCCGCGCCGTGAGGTGCCGGCGCACGAGCTGTCACAGCTGCAGGACAAGGACGCCGTTGACAACTACGCCGTGTGGCTGCGCTTTCGCCAGCGCATCACCATGCTGCCGACGTTGGAGGCCAGCTACCTCGCCCTGTTCCAAGGCGGGGGCGTGGACGTGCCGCCGCTGCTCGTGCAGAACATCACGCACATCATGCTGCGCCATGTGTTGGGCGAAGCGCCCACCTCCATGCAAGTCCGTGCAGCGGAGATGCTGATGCGCACCCAGAAAGTGACCGTGCTCGAGGACGGCTCGGTCATGGCGGCTGACGACGAAACCGTCGAGCGCCATGCCACGCAAAGCGGCTTTGGCTCGATTGGCGAGCTGCTCAAGCAAGGCGGCATCAAGCTGCGCAGCGTGGACCTGGATGTACTCAATGAGGACAACCAAGACGCCTATTGGCCCCGCAGCGAGAGTTTTGACTGGGTGGTTAGCCTGAACCGCGGTCAGCCTGCATTGAACGCACTGTGCGAGGTCATGGCCAAATGGGTGCAGCACTTTCTGGGCGTGCAGGTGCGCATTCAAACCGAGCGCGAAATCAACGACGACCACTGGGTGTGGCATGTGGGTCTGGACGCACAGGCCAGCGGCGTGTTGAACGACCTCTACCAAGGCAAAGAGGTGGACACCGATCGTATGGAGCGTCTGCTGTGCCTGTTCAAGCTAGAGTTTGTGGAGCCCACCGACATGCTCGCCGAAGTCCGCGGCAAGCCGGTGTATTTGGCCATGGCAGTGGACGCCCATCAACGCTTGAAACTCAAGCCGCAAAACCTGTTGCTCAATCTGCCGCTCGCCCAACGGTCATAGCGAAGCCGGCGCCGGGTTCGTGCCGTAGCCGCTCATGGCAGCCGGGGTGCCTCCTTTGCGGACAGCCACCGCGCAGTACTTGAATTCCGGAATCTTGCCGAAAGGGTCCAGCGCCGCGTTGGTCATCAGATTTGCCGCGGCCTCGTAATAGGCGAAGGGCACAAACACCGCGCCCCGTGGCGTGCCATCGTCGCGACGGGCGTGAATGGCCACATTGCCGCGGCGGGAAGCGATGGTGATCACATCCCCGGGCTGCAAGCCCAGAGCCTGCAAGTCGGCACCGCACAGGGAGGCGGTTGCCATAGGCTCAATCGCATCGAGCACGGTGGCACGGCGGGTCATGCTGCCGGTGTGCCAATGTTCGAGTTGGCGCCCGGTGATCAACACAAACGGGAACTTAGCATCTGGACGCTCATTGGCAGGAATGATGTCGGCCGGCACCAGGTGCACGCGGCCGTCATCGGTCGGAAATCTCTCGATGAACACGGTGGGCGAGCCCGGGTCTTCCGCGCTGAGGCAGGGGTAGGTGACGCTAGATTCGCGCTGCAGCCGCTCCCAAGTGATGCCGGAGATGGCGGCATGCATGGCCTGGCGCATTTCCTCAAACACCGCGGCCACACCGTCGCTATCGCCGGGGTAGTCCCAGTTCAGGCCCATGCCCTTGGCGATTTGCTGAAGAATCCACATATCGGGCTTGGCCTGGCCGGGCGGGTTCACCGCTTTCTTGCCAAGCTGCACCATGCGGTCAGTGTTGCTGACGGTGCCGTCCTTCTCCGGCCAGGCGGTAGCGGGCAACACAACATCGGCCAGCCAGGCGGTCTCGGTCATGAAAATATCCTGCACCACCAAGTGCTCCAAGGACGCCAGCGCGTGGCGTGCGTGGTTCAGGTCGGGGTCGCTCATCGCGGGGTTTTCACCCATGATGTACATGCCGCGCACCTTATGGGGATCGCTGTCGTCAGCCAGCGCCTTGTGCATGATTTCAACCACGGTGTAACCGGGCTTGTCATCGAGCTTGGTGTTCCAGAAATTCTCGAACCAGGCGTGCGCCGCGGTATTGGTGACGCGCTGGTAGTTGGGGAACATCATGGGAATCAGGCCCGCGTCGGACGCGCCCTGCACGTTGTTCTGGCCGCGCAGAGGGTGCAGGCCCGAGCCTGGCTTGCCGATCTGGCCGGTTACCGTCACCAAGGCAATCAGGCAACGGGCGTTGTCGGTGCCGTGCACGTGCTGGCTGATGCCCATGCCCCACAAAATCATGGCACCGCGGGCTTTGGCGAATTCGCGGGCGACTTCGCGCAGGGTTTGCGCAGGCACGCCGCAAATCGGCTCCATGGCTTCAGGGCTATAGCCCTTCACGTTCTCACGCAAGGCCTCGTAGTTGCTGGCGCGCCTGGCAATGAAGTCCTGGTCGGCCAGACCTTCTTCGATGACCACGTGGATGAGGGCGTTGAGCATGGCCACATCGGTGTCGGCCTTGAACTGCAGGGTGCGCCAGGCGTGTTTACCGATGTCGGTCACGCGCGGGTCGGCCAGCACAATCTTGGCGCCCTTTTTGGCAGCGTTCTTCATCCAGGTGGCAGCCACCGGATGGTTGGATGCGGGATTGGAGCCGATCACAAAGATCAGATCCGAGTGCTCTACGTCGTTGACCTGGTTGCTCACCGCGCCGGAGCCCACACCTTCGAGCAGCGCAGCCACGCTGGAGGCGTGGCACAGACGGGTGCAGTGGTCGACGTTGTTGCTGCCAAATCCGGTACGCACCAGCTTCTGGAACAGGTAGGCTTCTTCATTGCTGCCCTTGGCGGAGCCAAAGCCCGCCAAGGCCTTGTTGCCGAAAGTGTCGCGCAGGCCGCGCAGTTTGCCGGTCGAGAGTGCCAGCGCTTCTTCCCAGGTGGCTTCGCGGAACACCTCGGACCAATCGGCTCCACCCTCTGAAAAACGGCGGTTGAGCGCGTCGAGCTGCTCGGGGTCTTTCGGCACGCCTTCCTTGCGGATGAGCGGGACCGTCAAGCGCTGAGGGCTGTGGGCGTAATCAAAGCCGAAGCGGCCCTTCACGCACAAGCGGTTGTGGTTGGCGGGGCCATCACGCCCGTCCACACTCACGATGACATTGTCTTTGACGTTGTAGATGACCAGGCAGCCCACGCCGCAGAACGGGCACACCGAGTCCACCTTTTTGTCCACCACCTGGGTGCCAACACGCGACTTGGGCATCAAAGCGCCGGTGGGGCAAGCCTGCACACACTCGCCGCAGGCCACGCAGGTGCTGTCTCCCATCGGGTCGCTCAAGTCGAACACGATCTCAGAATGCGCACCGCGATTCGCGTAGCCAATCACGTCATTCACCTGCTCTTCGCGGCAGGCACGCACACAGCGGTTGCACTGGATGCAGGCGTCCAGATGGACGTCCATGGCAGGGTGCGAAATGTCAGCGGAAGGCTGTTCGCGCCGCAGGGCCTTGAGCTCCGGGCGGACGACCACGCCCATGCGCGCGGCCCAGTCACTCAGCTCGCCGTGTTGCTGGCTGGAGTCCGGGGCGGCGCAGCCCTCGTCGTTCCATTTGTAGCCGAGGTCCGGCATGTCGGAGAGCAGCATCTCCAGCACCATCTTCTGGCTCTTGATGGCCCGCTCGCTCTTGGCCTGGACTTCCATTCCGGCGGTAGCGCTACGGCAGCAGCTCGGCGCGAGGGTGCGCTCACCTTTGATTTCGACCACGCAGGCGCGGCAGTTGCCGTCGGCGCGCAGGCCATCTTTGTAGCAAAGGTGGGGAATATCGATTCCGTGTCGCTTGGCGGCCTTGAGAATGGTCTCTCCTTCAAACGCGACGATGGTTTGCTGGTCAAGTTTGAATTCAACGGTTTGCGGCATCAGCTCAGCGGGCTTGGCAATGGCATTCATCTCAGGCAACCTCGTGGGCAAAATACTTCTGGACACAGCGAACAGGGTTGGGTGCAGCCTGGCCCAGCCCGCAAATCGAGGCATCGGTCATGACGACGTTCAGGTCCTCCAGAGTCTCGTTGTCCCACTGGGGGGCTTCCATCAGCGTGGCGGCCTTGGCGGTGCCCACCCGGCAGGGGGTGCACTGGCCACAGCTCTCGTGGGCATAGAAGCGCATCATGTTCAGGGCCGCATCGCGCGCCTTGTCGTGCTGGCTCAACACGATCACCGCCGCTGAACCAATGAAGCCGCCGTGCGGCTGCAAGGTGTCAAAGTCCAAGGGCACATGGGACAGGCTGGCCGGAAAAATACCGCCTGATGCGCCACCGGGCAGGTAGGCGTAAAGCGTGTGGCCATCGAGCATGCCGCCGCAGTACTCGTCAATCAGCTCAGCCACAGAAATGCCCGCAGGAGCCAGCTTCACACCGGGGAACCTGACGCGACCACTCACGCTGAATGAGCGCAGGCCTTTGCGACCGTTGCGGCCGAAACTGCTGAACCAGGAAGCGCCCTTCTCCACAATATCGCGCACCCAGTACAGGGTCTCGAAGTTGTGTTCCAAGGTCGGTCGGCCAAACAGGCCCACCTGGGCGATGTAGGGCGGGCGCATACGGGGCTCGCCCCGCTTGCCCTCGATGCTCTCAATCATGGCCGACTCTTCACCGCAGATGTAGGCGCCTGCCCCGCGGCGTAGCTCTATGGTGGGGAGTGGGCAGGGCGGATTGGCTTGCAGCTTGGCGATTTCGGTTTCCAAAATCGCGCGGCAACCGTGGTATTCATCTCGCAGGTAGATGTAGCAGGTCTCGGTGCCCACCACTTGCGCAGCCACCAGCATGCCCTCCAGGAAACGGTGAGGATCGCGCTCCAGGTAGGTGCGGTCTTTGAAGGTTCCAGGCTCGCCTTCGTCGATGTTGACGGCCATCAGGCGGGGCGCGGGCTGGTCGCGCACGATGCGCCACTTGCGCCCGGCCGGAAAACCGGCGCCACCCAAACCGCGCAGGCCGGAGTCTTCCATGGCCTTCACGACGGATTCTGCGTCGTGGGTGCCCTGGCTCAGGGCTGCTGCGAGAGCGTATCCGCCTTTGGCTTTGTAGGTGTCGAATCCGGTGTAGCCAGGGGCTACTTCCACCGCATGGGGTTCCGGGGACACTGCGCGTTCCGCATAATCGGACGCTATAAATTCAGTAGCTACTTCCGCAGACGGGTGGCCGCCTTTGGCGTCTTTCACCAGTTGCGCGATGGACTCCAAGGTCGCCCGCGGCACAGGATGCTGATGCACCACCGCAGCAGGCGCCTGTTCGCAGCGGCCGATACACGGCGCCGGAATCACGCGAACATCGTCATCACCCAAAATCGCAGGCAGGCACGTAAGCAGATCCTGCGCGCCTGCCATTTCACAGCTCAGCCCATCACACACCCGCACCGTCAGCTGCGGCACCGTCTCGTCACCCCGAACCACCTCAAAGTGGTGGTAGAAGGTCGCGACCTCAAACACCTCCGCCATGGGAACATTCATTTCTTTGGCAAGCGCCACCAGATGCCTGTCGTGCAGGCAGCGGAAGGCGTCGTTGAGCTTGTGCAGGTGCTCGATTAACAGATCACGCCGGTGAGGCGCTGCGCCCACCAAGGCCCGGACCTCTTGCACCGCCGCGTCATCGGCCTGCCGGCCTTTGAGTTTGCTTTTGCGTCGGATGCGGTCCCGCATATCGTCCACCGTGGCGAATGCCACTTCGGTGGGTTGCGGGACGAGGGTGCTGGTTGTCATGGTGGTCTTCCCCTTGCTGCAAGGGTCGCAAAAGTAGAAACCTTACCCAGCCCTGGCCAGCGGCTCCGATTGGGCTTTGTGTTCATGCATCATGCGTTGCGCCGGCTTCGGTAAATGGCATCCGGGTTGCTAGTCTACCGACTCTACCCAAGCAACCGGGCCCTCTGCGCCCGCCAGCGCCATGCGTGGCGCCAGCCAAGGGTTTACCCCATCGATTTAGCGATTTGCAGGTCCCTGCCCCTTTTAATATCAGCTGATGCTTGCCGACACGCCTGCGACCCCCATGACCGGCCTGCTGCTGACCGGCGGCGGTGCGCGTGCGGCCTACCAGGTGGGGGTGCTGGAGGCGATTGCCGATATCCGGCTGGCCTGCGGCGCCGGCGCGCAAGGCAACCCCTTCCCCATCATCGCCGGCACATCGGCAGGCGCCATCAACGCCTCGGCGCTCGCTTGCGGGGCCGACGACTTTGACGGGACGGTGCGAACCATTGCCCGCACCTGGAAGAACTTCCACGCCCACGATGTGTACCGCGCCGACCACCTCGGCATGCTGCGATCTGGAGCCACCTGGCTCACCCTGCTGTCGCTGGGCTGGGTGCTTGCCAAATGGCGGCGGGTGAAGCCCCGCTCGCTGCTCGACAACACCCCCTTGCGTGAACTCTTGCACAGCCTCGTTCCGCTGGAGCGGCTGCCTCTCTTGGTGCGCCAAGGCCACCTGCAGGCTTTGGCCGTAACGGCGTCGAGCTACAGCACCGGCGACCACGTGACTTTTTTTGAAGGCGATAAGCGCCTCATGCCCTGGGTGCGCAGCCAGCGCTTTGCGGTGCGCGACCGCATTACCCACGACCACCTGCTGGCTTCCAGCGCTATTCCTTTTGTCTTTCCTTCCCAGGCACTGCACATCAACGGGCGGGAAGAATACTTTGGCGATGGCTCGATGCGTCAGAGCGCGCCTGTGGCTCCCGCCATTCATTTAGGAGCGGAGCGCATTCTTGTGATCGGCGCAGGCCGTATGCACGAGCCCAAAGGCGAAGCCCACCTGCACACCACCAACACCTACCCCAGCATTGCGCAGATTGCGGGGCATGCGCTGTCCAACATCTTTCTGGACGCGCTGGCGGTCGACGTGGAGCGCGTGCAGCGCATCAACAACACCATGCGGCTGATACCCGCGGACGTGCGCAAGGAGAGCGCGCTGCGCCCGGTGGAGCTTTTGGTGATTGCGCCCAGCCAGCGGCTCGATGCGGTGGCAGCCCGCCATGTGGGCGACCTGCCCCATGCGGTGCGAACCATGCTGGGCGGCGTGGGGGTGTCGTCGGCCAAGGCCGATGTCAAAGGGGCGGCGCTGGCCAGCTATTTGTTGTTTGAGAGCGGCTACACCAGCGAGCTGATGGCGCTGGGCTACGCGGACGCGCAAAAGCAGCGCGCCGAGGTGGTCGACTTCTTCGGCTGGTACGAAGCCCCCGCCGGGCAACAGCCCCGAGCCAGCGCAGCACTGGCCGACTGAGGGGCGCGACTAAAATCGCGTCCCTGTCTGTGAAAGTCCCCTTCCCCATGCCGCGCCAACTGTTCGTTACCACCGCCCTGCCCTATGCCAACGGAAACTTCCATATCGGCCACATCATGGAATACATCCAGGCCGACATCTGGGTGCGCTTCCAGCGCATGCAGGGCCACGCAGTGAATTTCTGCGGCGCGGACGACACCCACGGCGCACCCATCATGATTGCCGCCGAAAAGGTCGGCCAGACTCCGGAGCAGTTCGTGGCAGGCATTGCCGCCGGGCGCAAGCAGTATCTGGACGGCTTTCACATCAGCTTCGATAACTGGCACAGCACCCACTCGAGCGAAAACACCGAGCTGGCCCAGAGCATTTACCGCGCACTGCGCGACCGCGCGGATGGCTCGCTGATAGAGGTGCGCACCATCGAGCAGTTCTTTGATCCTGAGAAGAACATGTTCCTCCCCGACCGCTACATCAAAGGCGAGTGCCCCAAGTGCCACGCCAAAGACCAGTACGGCGATAACTGCGAGGTCTGCGGCACGGTGTATGCGCCCACCGACCTGATCAACCCCTTCTCGGCCTTGTCCGGCGCCAAGCCGGAGCTGAAGCACTCCGAACACTATTTCTTCAGATTGTCGGATCCGCGCTGCGTCGAGTTTCTGGAGCGCTGGACCCAGGACGGCAAGTTGCAGCCCGAGGTAGCCAACAAGATCAAAGAGTGGTTCAGCGTGCGCACCAACCCGGACGGCAGCACCAGCGAAGGGCTGGGCGACTGGGACATCTCTCGCGACGCGCCCTACTTTGGCATCGAGATTCCGGACGCGCCGGGCAAATATTTCTATGTGTGGCTGGACGCTCCGGTGGGCTACCTTGCTTCGCTCAAGAACTGGTTCGCCCAATCGGCCACCGGCGGCGGCCCCAAGGCCAAGCATGGCGACACGCGCAGCTTCGACGAGTACATGGCCGCACCCGACACCGAGCAGTACCATTTCATCGGAAAAGACATCGTCACCTTCCACACCCTGTTCTGGCCGGCCATGCTGAAGTTCAGCGGCCGCAAGACGCCGGACAACGTGTTTGTGCACGGCTTCCTGACGGTAAACAACGGAGAAAAGATGAGCAAGAGCCGCGGCACCGGCCTGGACCCGCTGAAATACCTGAGCCTGGGCATGAACGCCGAGTGGCTGCGCTACTACCTGGCTGCCAAACTCTCCAACCGCAATGAAGACATCGACTTCAACGCCGACGACTTCATGGCCCGGGTCAACAGCGACCTGATCGGCAAGTACGTGAACATCGCGTCCCGCGCGGCTGGCTTCATCACCAAGCGATTTGACGGCAAGCTCACCAGCGACTTCGGCGCCGCCGGCGCGGCACTCGTGGCCGAGATTCGCGGCGCAGGCGACGCATTGGCGCAGATGTACGAGGCCCGCGACACCGGCCGCGCCACCCGCGAAATCATGTTGCTGGCCGACAAGGTGAACGCCTATGTCGACCAGAACAAACCCTGGGACCTGGCCAAGGACGTGGCCAACAACGCGGCGCTGCACCGGGTGTGCTCGGTGCTGATCAACGCGTTTGCCAGCCTGACGCGTTATCTGGCTCCGGTGCTGCCGGAGCTCGCCCGGTCGGTGCAGGCGTTTGTGGGGGCCGATATGCAACGCTGGAGCGTGGCGGGCGACGTGCAAGCCATCGCACCCTACCAGCACCTGATGCAGCGGGTCACGCCCGAGCAACTGGACGCACTTTTTGAGCCAAAAGAGCCTCTCGCGCCCGCGGAGTCTGCGCCAATAGCTCCTAAAAAAGTAGCAAAATCCGCACCTGCAGCCGTACCCGCAGACCCCGATGCCCCCGGCGGCGAGGCGCTTGCCGCCACCATTGGCATCGACGATTTCGCAAAAATCGATCTGCGGATTGCAAAAATCGTGAACTGCGAAGCCGTTGAAGGCTCCACAAAACTGCTGCGCCTCACCCTCGATGTGGGCGAGAAAAACGTCGAAGGCCAGCCCACCACCCGCAATGTGTTCAGCGGCATTGCCAGCATGTACCAACCTGAGCAGCTGGTGGGCCAGCTCACTGTGCTGGTGGCCAACCTGGCACCGCGCAAGATGAAGTTCGGCGTGTCCGAGGGCATGGTGCTTGCCGCCAGCCATGCCGACGAGGCCGCACACCCCGGCATCCACATCCTGCACCCATGGCCCGGCGCGCAGCCTGGCATGCGGATTCACTAAGCACGAGCCCGCCGCCCCGCAAAGCCGATGCAAGTCTCCCTGGAATTTCGCCCCAAACTCTTGCAGACTCTGCGGGGCTACTCCCGCGAAAAATTCTGGGGCGATGTCGGCGCGGGACTCACGGTAGGCGTGGTGGCGCTGCCGCTGGCCATGGCCTTTGCCATTGCCAGCGGGCTCAAACCCGAGGCGGGCTTGTTTACCGCCATCATTGCCGGCTTCCTAATCTCTTTGCTGGGTGGCAGCCGGGTGCAAATCGGCGGGCCGGCGGGGGCGTTCATCGTCATCGTCTACGGCATCGTTGAGCGCTACGGCTACGCCAATCTGGTGATTGCCACCGCCATGTCGGGCGTGATGCTGTTTGCCTTTGGTTTCTTCAGGCTGGGCACGCTGGTGCGCTTTATTCCGATTGCGGTGGTCATCGGATTTACCAACGGTATTGCGGTCTTGATTGCGCTGTCGCAGGTGAAAGACTTTTTGGGCCTGACCACCGGCCCCATGCCGGGGAGCTTTTTCGGCATCCTGAACACCCTGGGCGGAGCGATGCGCACGATCAACCTGCACGCCGCAGCGCTGGCGCTGGGCAGCCTGGTGCTGATCGTGGTTTGGCAGCATGGTTGGGCGCGCTTGGCGACCAAGCAGCCCTGGGCCGCCCGCTGTGCGCTGGTGCCGGGGGCTGTGGTGGCTCTGGTGGCGGCCACCGGGTTGGTCAGCCTCACCGACCTGCCGGTGGAGACCATTGGCAGCCGTTTTGGCGGTGTGCCGTCCAGCCTGCCCGGGCTGGTGTGGCCCGATTTCAGCTGGGAGACCGTGCGCTTTCTGCTGATTCCGGCCAGCACACTGGCGATGCTGGGGGCCATTGAATCTCTCTTGTGTGCCCGGGTGGCCGACGGCATGATTGGCGACCGGCACGACCCCAACCAGGAACTGATGGCGCAGGGCGTGGCCAACTTCGTCACGCCGTTTTTCGGCGGTATGCCCGCCACCGGCACCATCGCCCGCACCGTCACCAACATCAAGAGCGGCGCCAACAGCCCTGTGGCCGGCATCGTCCATGCCTTCACCTTGCTCCTGGTGGTTCTGGTGGCGGCGCCCTTGGCCAAAAACATTCCGCTGGCAGCCATGGCAGCCATCCTGGTGTTTGTGGCATGGAACATGGGCGAGTGGCGCGCTTTTGTGCAGCTGCGGCAGTACCGGCTGCCCTACCGCGCCACTTTGCTGGCGGTTTTCTTGCTGACCGTTGTGCTGGACCTGACCGTGGCGGTGGAAGTCGGTCTGGTCGCCGCCTGCCTGACCTTCATCTACCGCATCTCCAGCCTGTCCCGCTGTGAGCCTGTGAGCGGCGCAGACGCAAGCGCACTGTCCGGCCTGGCGGGGCACACTTCAGCTTACCGGCTCTATGGCGCCCTGTTCTTTGGCGCGGTGAAGCTGGTGGAAAATCTGGAGGACTCGCTGCCAAGCCATGTGCTGGTGCTGGACCTCAAGAACGTGATGTACATCGACTCCTCCGGAGCAGACACCGTGATGGACCTGGTGCGCACCTGCCACAAACGCGGGGTGCGTTTGATTGTTTGCGGCCTCGCATTCCAGCCGCTCGATATATTGACGCGCTGCGGCGTGGTCGGGGCTCTGGGCCCCGCCAACCGAAGCTCTGACCTGGCAAGCGCCCTGCGGCTCGCCCTGCAAGACGCGCAGGCCAGCTGAGGCAGCAGCCCCACCCCTGCGCCCCTAACAACGAAAGCCGCCTAGACTCCACCGCATGAAGAAAACCACTAAAACCAAGCCGCTGCACTTTGACGTGCTGATCGTGGGCAGCGGGCTGGCCGGCCTGAGTGCGGCCCTGCTGCTGTCGCAGCAATACCGGGTTGCCGTCCTCACCAAGCGGGCGGTGCGCGAAGGCAGCAGCGGCTGGGCGCAAGGGGGAATTGCGGCCGTTTGGGACAAAGATGACAGCTTTGCCGCCCACGTGGACGACACGCTGATTGCAGGCGCGGGCCTGTGCGACCTGGCGGCCACCCAGTTTGTCGTCGAAAACGCGCCCCATTCGATTGCCTGGCTGCAAAAGCTTGGCGTGCCTTTCACCGAGGAGACCGGCCACTCGGGGCAGCTGCACCTCACCCGGGAGGGCGGCCACAGCGCGCGCCGCATTGTCCACGTGACCGACGCCACCGGCGCTGCCGTGCAGCAAACGCTGATTGAGAGGGTAAAAGCCAGCGCCAACGTCACACTGTTCGAGCACCACACCCTGGTCGACCTGATCACCACCGACAAGCTCAACCGCCCCTCCAAAGCCGCCGGGCCCAACCGCTGCGTCGGCCTGTACGCGCTGGACAACGACACCGATGAGGTTCTTACCTTCCAGGCTTCCCACACCATTCTGGCCACCGGCGGCGCGGGCAAGGTCTACCTCTACACCACCAACCCCGACACCGCCACCGGCGACGGCATTGCCGCCGCCTGGCGCGCCGGCTGCCGCGTGCAGAACATGGAGTTCATCCAGTTCCACCCCACCTGCCTGTTTCACCCGCACGCCAAGAGCTTCCTGATTACGGAAGCCGTGCGCGGCGAGGGCGGACGCCTGCTGCTACCCACCGGCGAGCGGTTCATGACACGTCACGACAAGCGCGCCGAACTCGCCCCGCGCGACGTGGTCGCCCGCGCTATCGACTTCGAGATGAAAAAAGGCGGCTTTGACTGCGTCTACCTCGACATCTCGCACCAGCCCCTGAGCTTCATCCAGGAGCACTTTCCCAACATCTATGCCCGCTGCCTGGAGCTTGGTATCGACATGGCCAAGCAGCCCATCCCCGTGGTGCCGGCGGCCCACTACACCTGCGGCGGCGTACTCACAGACCTGTCGGCACGCACCGATGTAGAGGGCCTTTTTGCCGTGGGAGAGACCGCCTGCACCGGCCTGCACGGGGCCAACCGTTTGGCATCGAATTCGCTGGTGGAGTGCATGGTGTTTGCGCGGTCAGCTACTGCTTTGATAGCAGAGCAGCTGGCCTTGCAGTCCAGCGCGGCTCTCTTGCGGTTACCCGCCTGGGACGACAGCCGCGTGACCGACGCCGATGAAAGCGTCGTCATCTCCCATAACTGGGACGAGCTGCGCCGCTTCATGTGGGACTATGTCGGCATCGTACGCACCAACAAACGGCTGGAGCGCGCCGCCCACCGGATCGCGCTGTTGCAAGGCGAGATTGCCGAGTTTTATACGCACTTTCACATCACCCGCGACCTGCTGGAGCTGCGCAACCTGGTGCAGGTGGCGGACCTGGTCGTCAGGAGCGCCCAAGCCCGCCACGAGAGCCGCGGCCTTCATTTCAGCCGAGACTACCCCGACACGCTGGCGCAGGCCCTGCCGACGACCCTCGCACCCTGACGGGTACGGGCGAAGCGCGAGTTTGCATTCCTGACGCGCCATGCCCCAGCAGCCCTTACCCTCCGATGCTGAACGCACGTCCGGCGAAGCAGCACCGCCGGAAGTGAGCCGCAGGCAGGCCTTCCTCTTCTGGCTGAAGCTGGGCTGCGTCAGCTTCGGCGGGCCTGCAGGCCAAATCGCCCTGATGCACCAGGAACTGGTGGAGCGCCGCCGCTGGATTTCCGAAAAGCGCTTTTTGCATGCCCTGAACTACTGCATGCTGCTGCCCGGCCCGGAGGCGCAGCAACTCGCGACCTACATCGGCTGGCTGATGCACCGCAGCTGGGGCGGCATAGTGGCCGGCGCGTTGTTTGTGCTGCCGTCCTTCTTCTTGTTAGTGGCGCTGTCGTGGGTTTACGTCACGTTTGGTGATGTGGTGTGGGTCGCAGGTCTTTTTTATGGCATCAAACCTGCGGTCGCGGCCATCGTCTTGCAGGCCGCGCACCGCATGGGCGCGCGCACCCTCAAGAACAGGTGGCTCTGGGGCATCGCTGCGGTGTCTTTTGTGGTCATGTCCGGTCTACAGCTGCCTTTTCCACTCATTGTTGGCGCAGCTGCCCTGGCGGGTCTGGTGGGTGGCCGTATTGCGCCCGCAGCGTTCGCGCTGGGAGGCGGGCACCGCGCGGGGCAGGCCTCGTATGGCCCTGCACTGATTGACGACCGGACCCCGACCCCTGAACACGCCCGCTTCCGCTGGCCCCGGCTGGCCCGGGTGATGGCCTTTGGCGCCCTTTTGTGGGCGGCACCCATGGGCCTGCTGGCGGTGTACTGCGGCTGGGACCACACCCTGACCCAGATGGCCTGGTTTTTCACCAAGGCGGCCTTATTGACCTTTGGCGGCGCCTATGCGGTGCTGCCCTACGTGTTTCAAGGGGCTGTCAGGCATTACGGCTGGCTCAGCCCCGCGCAAATGATGGACGGCTTGGCGCTGGGCGAAAGCACCCCCGGTCCGCTGATCATGGTGGTGGCATTTGTGGGTTTTGTCGGAGGCTACGTCACAGCTGTTTTCGGGCCTGACCAGATGTTTCTTGCAGGAGTCGCGGCCGCTGCATTGGTAACCTGGTTCACCTTTCTTCCGTCATTTTTGTTCATCTTGGCAGGCGGCCCGGTGGTGGAAAGTACGCACAACCAACTTCAGTTCACTGCGCCTCTGACCGCCATTACCGCTGCGGTTGTGGGCGTGATCCTGAACCTGGCCCTGTTTTTCGGCCAGCACGTCCTATGGCCGCTGGGCCCGGATGGACCCATGGACCTCATGGCCATCGCCATCGCCCTGAGCGCAGCCGTGGCGCTTTTCGTGTGGAAGCGCAGTGTCATACAGGTCATCGCCGGCGCGGCTCTGACGGGGCTTGTGGTGCGCCTGTTGGCATGAATGAGTGCTCCCGGGAATTGCGAAATTCATGAAAATCGCAGCTGCATTTTCGGGACTGGAGAGTCCTTCTGAGCGCGCTCTGGATTTAGGGCGAGGCGCCCAGTTTTTTTCTTTTTTATTTTCATAGCACTCGCCGCAATACTGGCAAGCCCTGCGGCCGCATACCTGGCTATATTGCAGCGCAGCAAACCAAGAGTTCACGCCCCCTTCAAGGACTTGAAATATTTTTGCAACAATTTAATTTAATCATTCGATTTGAAACTTTTTCGCCTTTGCTTGCCTTGCGGCCACAGCAACCCATTGACACACTGCGCTCCACGCGCCCGTACGAAATGAACATCCGTCAACGAATCCTTCTGCTCATCGCCCTCAGTTTCGCGGCCTTGATCTTCACCGGTGGTTTTGCAGTGTTTCAAAACACCAGCAGCAGCAAGGAAGTGAAGATGGTGACCGAAGGCGTGGTGCCCAGCAGCTTGAAATCAGTTGCCTTGATGGGGCAACTGAAAGACGTGCAAATCGCAACGCTGGCCATGGTGAACGCGCCAGACAAAGACGCCATCAGCAAGACCCACGAAGAAGTGAAGCTCAAGAAAGCCGAGCTGCAGAACGCACTGGCCGACCAGATGGCCACCGCGGACAGCGATGCGCAGCGCGGCCTCATCAAGCAGGCCGAGGAAAGCCTGCTGAATTACTTCGGTGGCATTGATGACACCGCCAACTTCATGCTCCAAGGTCAAAAGCCAATGGCCGAAGCCACCATGGCCGCCACAGTGGACCAGTACCTGCGTGAACAAATCAGCGTGATTGAGACCGTGCAAGTGGAAAAACGCCGTAGCAAGGACGATGCGATTTCCACCGTGAACTCCAACCTGCGCGCCACGACCAGCACATTGGCCGTTGTGACTTTGGCTGCTGTGCTGGGCTTGGGCTTCATGGGATTGCTGTTGTACCGGCAGGTGATTCACCCCATCGGCGACATGGAAGCCAAGATGACGGAAATCGCCACCAGCCAGGACTTTTCGCACCGGGTGCCGGTGACCCGCATGGATGAAATCGGCCGGTCAGTGGTCGCGTTTAACGCGATGATCGAGAAAATTCAACAAAGCACCGAAGAAGTCAAGCAAAAGACCGCCGACATTCACGCGATGTTGCATTACATCCCCCAAGGCATCTTGACTCTGGAAACCGGCGGCTTGATTCACCCCGAATACTCCGACCATTTGCGCACCGTCCTGGTGTCTGACGAAATTGCCGGCAAAGACGTGATGAATGTGGTGTTCGACGAAACCGGTCTGGGCGTTGACATCTTGAATCAGATGGAAACCGCCATCAGCGCCTGTATCGGCGAGAGCGACATGAACTTCGAGTTCAACGCGCACTTGCTGCCCCAGGAAATCTCCAAGACCATGCCTGATGGCACGATCAAGGTCCTGGACCTGAACTGGTCACCCATCACCGACGAAAACGGCACCACCTTGCGCCTGCTGCTGTGCTTGCGGGACGTGACAGAACTGCGAGCCCTGGCCCGCGCGGCCGATGCCCAGAAAAAAGAGCTGGCCATCATTGGCGAAATCTTGGCAGTGCGTCAGGAAAAGTTCCAGGAATTCATTTCCAGCGCGCAACAGTTCTTGCAAGAAAACGAAAAGCTGATCGACGCAGCCGCAGCCATGGACGCGGCCGCACGCAAGGAGTCCATCGGCGTGCTGTTCCGCAACATGCACACCATCAAGGGCAACGCCCGCACCTACGGCCTCCTGAACCTGACCAACGTCGTTCACCAGGCCGAAGAAACCTACGACGGCATCCGCCACGGCAACCGCGAGTGGGACACCGAATTGCTCAAAGCGGAGCTCAAGCAAACCGTGGAAGCTGTCGAGTACTACGCACACATCAACGAAACCAAGCTCGGCCGCAAGGGTGCCGGCCGCCGCGTCAACAGTGAAAGCGTGTTGATGGTGCCGCAGGAATCTGTGAAGGGCTTGATTGAACAGCTGGACGCTGCAGCAAACAGCAATGACGCCAAAAAGCAAGCTGAAGCACTGCAAGCTGCGCGTAACGCTCTGCAGCGCCTGGGCTGCGAACCCCTGTCGCGGATTCTGAGCGGCGTGACCGAATCTATCCCCTCTCTGGCACAAGAGTTGGGCAAGCCTTCGCCCAAGATCGTCATGGAGCAAGGCGGCATTCTGGTCCGTTCGCAGTTGGCCGACACTCTGCGCAATGTGTTTATGCACCTGTATCGCAACGCCATGGACCACGGTCTGGAAACGGCTGCTGAGCGCGCACAAGCCGGCAAGCT
Organism: Rhodoferax sp. OV413; assembly: GCF_945881795.1. Taxonomy (GTDB): domain Bacteria; phylum Pseudomonadota; class Gammaproteobacteria; order Burkholderiales; family Burkholderiaceae_C; genus Allorhodoferax. The sequence continues at coordinate 12,513 of NZ_CAMCVG010000003.1, read as the reverse complement.
CGAAACAGGAACTATCGAGTTGACCATTAGCCTCGACTCTGAGCACCTCAACATTCGCCTGAAGGACGACGGCCGTGGTCTTCCCCTGCAACGCATCCGTGCAAAAGCAGTGGAACAAGGCATCCTGGTCGAAGGCGAAGAAAAATCTGCCAGCGACATCGCTCAGTTGATTTTTGCTTCCGGTTTCTCTACCGCCAGCCAGGTAACCGAGGTCTCGGGCCGGGGCGTGGGAATGGATGCGGTGCGGGGCTTTATCGAAGCCGAGGGCGGAAAGATTGCCCTCGCGCTGACATCCGATGACACGACATCTACCTATTGCCCGTTCGAGACAGTCATTACCCTTCCGGCAAAATTTGCAGTAGCAACCTCAGCCTGAGCGGGGCGGTGACAACGATGGCAGAACTATTGATTGCATTTGTTGCCGGACTGGGGATCGGTGGGGGCATTTGGGCGGGGTTCAATCGCGGCTTGAAGCGCCAATTGGCCACCATGGTGCCCGCGTCCGAAGCACAGGCGCAGTCCGACGAACAGCAAGCAACCATCGAAAACCTGCAAAGCGAGTTGGACTCACTGGCCGAATCGCTTCGCAACGCCCAGGCCGACTTGGAGCTGCAGCGCCAAGAGCTAGATCGCAGCCACCAGAGTGCTTTTCATCAGCTGCTCAGCCAGACCCAGGGCATGCAGGGCGAGGCCTATCAACAAAGCGGAGTCTTGGCTAAGTCCATTACTGAGCTTCTGGGCATCAGCAAGACCTTCGACCGCTGGCACGCGGACATGAGCATTCTGCTGACCCACAACCAGGGCATGCACTCCAAGAACGATGATTTCGCACGCATCGTGCAGCAGATGATCATCGTGACACTGAACGCCTCCATCGAAGCCGCACGTGCCGGGGAGATGGGGCGCGGTTTTGCGGTGGTGGCAGAGGAAATGCGAAGCCTTGCCAGCCGCGCCGAGGCCTTGTCAAAGGAATACCGCCGAGCCCTGTACGAAAACGATCTCATCACCACCGCGACCTTCCAGGACATGCAGGCCGGCGGGAAGATGATCATTGGTGCTGTCACAGGTCTTGACCTGATCAACCGCAAGACCCAAGCCACTCTTTCCATGCCGAACCAGCATGATCAGTGAGCGCGCAAAATCGTTGATGAACTCCATGCTCATTCAGGGCATGCGCAGCGCCTTGTTGCGGCCGGAGGATGAAGTCGTAAGCTTGGGTGAAGTGGCGAACATTGAACCGGTCTTTGAAAAAGAGATGGTGATGCTGTCCGTTGCCTCGTACGAATTCCGGCTGCTGATCATGATTTATTTCGATCGCGACCCCGCCACCTTGGCTCACTTTGCCGGCAAGACCCGATTGAGTGCGGAGGCCATGGACAACCGAATGTTTGACGATGCCATCTCGGAATGCGGGAACCTCTGCTGTGGCACGTTCAACCGTGAACTGGGGCGCGCATTTACACACATCGGCATGTCAACCCCCAACATTATTGACAGCCGTTGTGCGGAGCACCTGACGCTGCTGAAGTATGGGCACTTGCAGCATTTTGAACTTCTGCTGCAGTCCGGCGTTCGCTTCCGCTTGAGTATGTGTGTGTGTGAATACAAAGACCTCGACTTTGAGCTAGACACGCCAGCCGTCGCCGAAACCACCGGCGAACTTGAATTTTTATAACCTTTAGGGTCCTCACTATGTCCGACGACAAATCCCTGGTAAGTAAAGTGTTGGTGCTTGATAACAGCGCCGAAAGCCGTAGGCACATCCGCGCTTTTTGCGAATCCAACAACCTGAAGGCGCTGAAAGTGCTGGAAGGGAACCTGCTGTCTGTTTTGCGCTCCAATGTTGACTTGGGCGGCATCATGATTGCCGAAGACCTGGGCGAAAGGCGCGGTGAGGGACTGCAAATCGGATTGCAGATACACCGCATCCGCCCAGAGCTGCCGATCTTTCTGCGCCGGGAATCGAAAACCACTGCTGATGACCTGAACGCGTTCGAGCGTGAAGCCTTTGCCGGTATCTACACCAACGACACCATCGACACCCTCAGGGAAGTCATCGAAACCAGCATCTTCAGCCTGGTTTACCCGCCTAAGCTGGTGCGCGGTATCGCAGAGATGACTCAGGCATCTCTGGAGAGCCAATTCAAGGGCTTGAGCGTGCAGATTGATACGCCCTACATCGTGCGCGACCGTCTGATCTTCGGTGAGATCTTCACACTGATCCCCATCGAGAGCGACTGGTGCCGCGGTTACATGACGCTGCAAGCCGAAGAAGGCCCGCTGCTGACCCTGGTCAAGGCTAACAAGACCCACATCACCTCGGTCGAGGGAGATGACTTCCGCAACCTGAACGGCATCTTGGGCGAAATCACCAACCTGATCTGGGGCGCGTTCAAAAACCGCTACAGCGCATTCAAGCCGGTGCAAACGCATTTGGCGCAGGTGCCCATCGTGATCAACCACATGCACCGTTACATTTCGTTCGGATCCATCAATCCGCAGCTGTGTTTCAAATGTGTCTTAACAGATAGAGATAATCCGGCCGTTCCGCCTTTTGTCATCTATCAACGTTTTGTGTTCAATCTGAACTGGTCGCCGGAAGATTTCCACGAAAACGATCAATCTTTGGATACGCTGGTAGCCTCGGGCGAACTTGAACTCTTCTAGTATTTTGAAAGGAAAATAACATGGCACAAATTCTTGTGGTTGACGACTCCAGCACCGTACGCAACGAAGTTGGCGATTTCTTGAAGAGCAACGACTTCGAAGTTTCGTTTGCAGTGGACGGCCGCGACGGCCTGGCCAAGCTGAAGGCGGACCCCTCCATCAAGCTGATCGTGTGCGACGTGAACATGCCCAACATGGACGGCCTGACCATGGCTGAAAAAGTGCGTGGCGAGTTGGGTAATGCGGCGGTCAACATCGTGATGCTCACCACCGAAAACTCTCCCGCCATGAAAGAGCGCGGCAAGGCTGCCGGCATCAAGGGCTGGATCGTGAAGCCATTCAACGGCGCAGCGGTCTTGGCCTCGTTCAAAAAGCTGGTCGGCTGATTTGCCCCTGTGTGTTCCCCGACGTCAGCTCGGGGAACCCGCAGTGTCTTTTGGGGCAGTGAGTTCTTCACGGCGCCCTCCCCATTTTTTTCGCAAAACGTTTACAAATTTCATGCCTTTGACAGGCTAAGAATTTGTCATCAAAACGTCACCTCAAATAAATACAGTGAGATATCTCTATTTATATCAATTTTAACAAATTGGGGTGTTCATGCGTATATCGACCCGACTTCTGATTCTGATTGCAGCATTGGCCACGTTGCTGGTGCTCATCGGTGGTTTCGGGGTCTACGGCGCCCGTCAATCGAACCTCTCGCTGGAAGTCGTGTACCAGCAACGGACCGTGCCCGCCGTCGAGTTGGGGCAAATTGATGCACTCACCATCAGCTCGCGCATGCATGTGGCGCAGGCCTTGTCGAATCCGGTGCCGGATGTAGTTACTTTCAGTGTGAAAGCCATCGCCGCCAATCAACAAGAAATCGCGCAGCGCTGGAAGAATTTCCGTAGTATTCCTCTGGCAGCATCCGAGTCAGCGCAAGCCGACAGCTGGGAAAAGATGTACGCCGAATTCAACGACAAGGGCATTCAGGTGGCCGTCGAGGCCCTGAAGGCCAACGACATCACCGAAGCGCAAGCGGCCATGATCAACAAGATGACGCCCCTGGCGCAGCCGATGAAGACGGGCATCGATGCCCTCAAGCAACTGCAGATTGACGGCGCACGGGCGGCCTTTGAAAACGCCTCTGCCCGCTACCAGACGCTGCTGTGGACCAGCATCGGCCTGATTGTGGCGGGCTTGGGGTTTGCGGTGGTGTTTGGGACTGGCACAGTGCGCACCATCACAGGGCAGCTCGGTGGCGAACCCCAAGAGGCTAAAGAAGTCGCGCAGCGTGTGGGCGCGGGCGATCTGAGTGCGGCAATTTCCATCGGCTACGGCGACGCAAGCAGCATGATGGGGCAGCTGCAACAAATGCAGCAGAGTCTGGCCGATGTGGTGCGCGGGGTGCGGCAGGCCTCGGTCGCAGTGGCGAACGCCAGCTCCGAAATCGCATCGGGCAATCAGAGCCTATCGGAACGCACCGAACAGCAAGCCAGCGCTTTGCAGGAAACGGCCGCCTCTATGCTGGACCTAGGTGGCACCGTGCGGGTCAACGCAGAGCGGGCCATGAGCGCGGACGATCTGGCGCGCGACGCCTCGCACGCGGCGGCGCACAGCGGCGAAGTGGTGGCCGAGGTGGTGCAGACCATGCACGACATTCATGAAAGCTCGCGCCGGATCGTGGAAATCATTAGCGTGATCGACGGTATTGCCTTCCAAACTAATATTTTGGCGCTCAATGCCGCCGTGGAGGCGGCGCGCGCGGGCGAACAGGGCCGGGGTTTTGCGGTGGTAGCCTCGGAGGTGCGGTCGCTCGCCGGCCGCTCAGCGCAGGCCGCCAAGGAAATCAAGTCCCTCATCGGCACCAGCGTGGAGCGCGTCGAGCGCGGCAACGAACTGGTTAGCAGGGCCGGCGACTCCATGACCACGGTGGTGGCTTCCATCCAGCAGGTCACGCGGGTGATTAGTGAGATCAGCGCGGCCAGCAAGACCCAGGCGCACAGCGTAGAACAGGTGGGGCACGCGATCTCGCGTATGGATCAATCCACCCAGCAGAACGCGGCGATGGTGGAAGAGATTGCCGCTGCGGCCGGCAGCCTCAAGCACGAAGCCGATCAGCTTGTGGCCTCGGTCGCCACCTTCAAGCTCGCACAGGACGGGCACAGCCCACAACGCGCATCCATCCCCGGCCTCGCGCAGTCGCGATTTCCCGCTTTGCAATCCAGCTGACGGGCGGCGCGCCGTGTGTGCGCGTCAGGGTTCGGTGGAATCTAGAATGACTGCATGCAAAAATCACTCACACGGGTCTTGTTTGTCTCAAAAAGCGGCGCAGCCCGCGCGTTGCTGGCACAGGCCTGCTTAGGGCAGTTGGGTGCGGCCACCTTTCAGGTTTACTCCTGCGGTGAACCTGGCAGCATTGCCCCCAAGGCGGACAGCACAACGATGGCCGCGCTGAGCACCGCAGGCTTCAAAACCAACGAGCTTGCGCCCAAAGACTGGAAAGAATTCAGCCGCTCGGGCGCCAAGCCCATGGACATCGTCATCGCACTGGATGCGCAGAGCGCCGAGGAGCACCCCATCTGGCCCGGGCAGCCAGAGACCGCGTTATGGGACTACGCCCCGCTGGACAAGCGCAAAGGCGAGAGTGAGAGCGCGCATGACCTGCGGGTCATCCAGGCGCTGCACTCCCTGCGCCGCCGGATTGAGCTGCTGATCAGCCTGCGGAACAAGGTCAAGCACCACTCCGAACTGCGCCACGATCTGCGCGACATGGCGCACCTCTAAAAACGCGTACCTGATTGCTATCAAATAAATAGCTGCTCGCGCTTATGCAGCGGGCGCGAAGCTGCAAAAAGGCGATAAATTCAAGCCGCTCCGATGCCCTGCACCAACCCGCCCACCGGCTGCCCGTTTTTCAGGGCCGCGGTAAAGGCAAGCATGCGGTCAATCGGCACGCGCGCACGGTCGATGAGGCGGCTGTCCACCCGAATCTCGTTCAGCCCGTGCTCCAGCACCCGCGCCACGCCCGCCAAGCCGTTCATCGCCATCCAGGGGCAATGGGCGCAGCTTTTGCAGGTAGCGCTGTTGCCGGCGGTAGGCGCTTCGATGAAGGTCTTGCCGGGATTCAGGCTGCGCAACTTGTGCAGCATTCCGCTGTCAGTGGCGACGATGAAAGTGTCGGCATCCAGGGTTTGCGCCGCTTTCAGGATGGCGCTGGTGGAGCCCACCGCATCGGCCAGTGCCACCACATCCTGCGGCGACTCGGGGTGCACCAGCACCTTGGCCTTCGGATGCTGGGCCATGAGCGCCTCGAGCTCAAAAGCCTTGAACTCGTCGTGCACGATGCAGGCGCCCTCCCAGAACACCATGTCCGCGCCGGTTTCGCGCTGGATATAGCCGCCCAGGTGCTTATCCGGCGCCCACAAAATTTTCTGCCCCTGGTCCTTGAGCGCACGCACGATGTCCAGCGCGCAGCTGCTGGTCACCAGCCAGTCGGCGCGGGCCTTCACGGCGGCGCTGGTGTTGGCATAGACAACCACCGAGCGGTCGGGGTGCTGATCGCAGAAGGCGCTGAACTCGCGGATCGGGCAGCCCAGATCGAGCGAGCAGGTCGCGTCCAGGTCTGGCATCAGAACGGTTTTGTGGGGCGACAAAATCTTGCTGGTCTCCCCCATGAACTTCACGCCGGAGACCACCAGCGTCTGCGCGCTGTGGTCGCGCCCGAAGCGGGCCATCTCCAGCGAGTCGCTCACCAGGCCGCCGGTTTCCTCGGCCAGATCCTGCAAGTCGGGGTGCACGTAATAGTGCGACACCATGACCGCGTTCTTTTCTTGGAGCAGACGGCGGATTTTGTCTTTCAGTGCGGCTCTCTCGGCCGGCGCGGGCTCCACTGGAACACGGGCCCAGGCGTGCTGGGTCGAGCAGGCGGGCTGCTCGTATTCGACGTCAATCACATCGCTGGCGCTCATTACAGTTCCTCAAAACGCATAGAGAAGTCGGTGGCCTTCACGTCTTTGGTCAGCGCGCCAATCGAAATGCGGTCCACGCCGGTGGCGGCGATGGCACACACCGTATCCAGATTGACTCCGCCGGACACTTCCAGAATTGCCCGGCCCGCGTTCAGAGCCACCGCTTGCTCCAGCTGTGCCGGCGTCATGTTGTCCAGCAACACCATGCGCGCGCCACACTCCAGCGCCTCCCGCAGCTGGTCCAGCGTTTCGACCTCGACTTCAATAAAGGCGGCGCTGGAGGCAAAACGGGCAGCGCGTTGCAAGGCAGCGGTCACGCCGCCTGAGGCCGCTATGTGGTTTTCCTTGATAAGCACTGCGTCGTGCAGGCCGATGCGGTGGTTGGTGCCACCGCCGGTTTTGACCGCGTATTTTTGCGCCAGCCGCAAGCCGGGAATCGTCTTGCGGGTGTCCACAATGGCGGCGCGGTTGCCGGGCACGCCGTTGACCGCGTCAACGAAGGTGGCGGTTTTGGTAGCCACGGCGCTCAGCAACTGCAAAAAATTCAGCGCGGTGCGCTCGGCGGTCAGCAGCGCCTGGGCGAAGCCCTCGATTTCCAGCACCACCTGGTCGGGCGCACAACGATGCCCCTCGCCCACAAGCCAGTGCATGGTGGCTGATGGATCCAGCGCCAGCACCGCCGCAGTGGCCCAGGGCTCCCCGCAAATGACCGCCGACTCGCGCGCCAGCACCCGCGCACGGGCGCGGCGGCTCGAATCAACCAGCGAGGCTGTCAGGTCGCCGGCACCAACGTCCTCCGCCAAGGCGCGCGCCACATCGGCGCGGGCGAGTTCGGCCACAGCAGCAGTAGAAAAGTCAAAAACTGTCATAAGCAGAAGGATAACCCGCCCAAAGCGCCCGGCAAGCTGCAAATCGGCGGCAAATCAGCTGGAGGTCAGCTGCAAAAAGCGGACGCTAAAATGCCTGCAAACAGGACATCGCCATGAACATCTTCCGCCGCCCCGACTACCGCTCCGACGCGACCCAGTTCATCGACCAGCTCAAGGTCGCTAAGCCGACTTTGGAAGCCGAGCAGCGCCGGGGCCGCTCCTTGCTGTGGGACAAGGTGGTGGACCGCATGGCCTGGCGAGGCTTTCGCAGCGCGCAGGTTGCGCAAAAGCCCTACGTCTATCAGACCAAGAGCAATTGAGCATCGTTTCGGGCTTTTGCGCACGCCAAACCTGCGCAAGCAGCTCCTGATTTCATAGCACCATGACTCCCAGCATCCTGGGCCAAGCCCCCGGAGTGGCGGCGATCAGTGAGATCGGCCGAATGCCCGAGGTGGTCGATCAGGTCGCGCTGGCGCGGCTCTATGGCGAGCCGCTGTTTGCCATGCCGCAGGACCTCTACATCCCGCCGGATGCGCTGGAGGTGTTCCTCGAGGCATTCGAAGGTCCGCTGGATTTGCTGCTCTACCTGATCCGCAAGCAGAACTTCAACATCCTCGACATCCCCATGCTCAGCGTGACCAAGCAATACTTGGTCTATGTGGACCAGATCCGCGACCGTAATCTGGAGCTGGCGGCTGAGTACCTGCTCATGGCGGCCATGCTGATCGAGATCAAATCGCGCATGCTGCTGCCACCTAAAAAAGTGGCCGGCGGCGAAGAAGCCGAGGACCCGCGCGCCGAGCTAGTGCGCCGCCTGCTGGAGTACGAGCAGATGAAGCTGGCCGCAGCGCGGCTCAACGCCATGCCCCAATACGGACGCGACTTCCTGAAGGCCAACGTTTACATAGAGCAAAGCCTCAAGCCGCGATTTCCGGACGTCTCGGTGGACGAGCTGCAAAGCGCCTGGCGCGACATCCTCAAGCGGGCCAAGCTGGTGCAGCACCACAAAATCAGCCGCGAGGAACTCTCGGTCCGCGAGCACATGAGCATCGTGCTCAAAAAACTGCAGGGCCAGCGGTTTGTGGGATTTGAAGATTTGTTTGACACCCGGCGCGGCACGCCGGTGCTGGTGGTGACCTTTATTGCCCTGCTGGAGCTGGCCAAGGAAACCCTGATTGAGATCACGCAGGCCGAGGCTTTTGCACCGATCTACGTGCGCCTGGCCTACGCACCCAGCTAAAGCGCGCTGCGTTTGGGGCGGGCTGCCAATCCGGTTAGTATTCGCCCCACTCTCGCCAGCCCCTGCAAATCCCGTTTTTTGGAGTCCCCCATGGCCCTGAACCCGACCGGTGAACAAGCCGCCAGCGCGACCAACGCGACTCCCTACGGCACGCTGCCGCCGGTGTCGCCCCCGTCCAACCGCAAACCCATCAGCCTGCCCCGCCTGCAGGAGATGCACACCCGCGGCGAGAAAATCACCATGCTCACCGCCTACGACGCGACCTTTGCCGCGGTGGCCGATGCGGCCGGCGTTGAATGCATTCTGGTGGGTGACTCGCTGGGCATGGTCTGCCAAGGCCGTCACAGCACAGTGGGCGTCAATCTGGAGAACATGGCTTACCACACCGAAAGCGTGGCGCGCGGGCTTCGCCGCTCTCAGGCCACTGCCTGGTTGATTGGCGATTTGCCCTTCGGGAGCTACCAGGAATCCAAAGAACAGGCTATCCGCAGCGCTGCTGTGCTGATGCAGGCCGGCGCCCACATGGTCAAGTTGGAGGGCGGTGGCTGGACCACCGAGGTGGTGCATTTTCTGGTGGAGCGCGGCATTCCGGTCTGCGCCCACCTCGGCCTGACCCCGCAGACCGTACACGCGCTGGGCGGCTACCGGGTACAAGGCCGAGGCGATGCCGCCGAGGTGATGAAGCAGCAAGCCCAAGCGCTGCAGCAGGCGGGTGCGGCCATGCTGGTGCTGGAGATGGTGCCGGCGCCTTTGTCGGCGGAGCTCACCCAGGCGCTGCCGCACTGCGCCACCATTGGAATTGGTGCGGGCAAGGGCACGGCGGGGCAGGTGCTGGTCTTGCACGACATGCTGGGCGTGAACCTGGGCAAGAACCCCAAGTTTGTGCGTAACTTCATGCTGGACGCCAGCAGCATCCGCGGCGCCATGGAAGCCTACGTGGCCGCTGTCAAAAGCGGCAGCTTTCCTGACGACGCCATCCACGCCTGGTGACACCCCACCTTTCATGCAACTGATTCACACGATCGACGCGCTGCGCGAAGCGCTGAACAAGTTCCGCCACCCCGCCGTCGTGCCCACCATGGGCAACCTGCACGCAGGACACCTGGCGCTGGTACGTCAGGCCAAGCCTTTGGGCGATGTAACGATCTCGACCATCTTTGTGAACCGGCTGCAATTTGCCCCGCACGAAGACTTTGACACCTACCCCCGCACGCTGGAGGCCGATTGCCAACAGCTCGAGGCCGCGGGTTGTGACATCGTCTTCGCACCCAAAGAGTCGGTGCTGTATCCGCAGGCGCAAACCTTCAAGGTCCACCCGCCCACCGAGCTGGCCGACATTCTGGAGGGGCACTTCCGGCCCGGCTTTTTCATCGGCGTGTGCACCGTGGTGATGAAGCTGCTGGCCGTGACGCAAGCCCGTACCGCGCTGTTTGGCAAAAAGGATTACCAGCAACTCATGGTGATTCGCAACATGGTCAAACAGTTTGCGCTTCCCATTGAGGTGATCGGCGGCGAAACCCAGCGCAACGCGGCGGGCCTGGCGCTGAGCAGCCGCAATGGCTACCTGACGCCCGCACAAAGAGAAGAAGCCCTGCTGTTGTCAGGCGTGCTGCGCCGTATGGTGGACGCGGTGCGCTCCGGCGCAACCGACTTTGTACAGCTCGAGCAAGAGGGCATGCAGGCCCTGCGTGCGGCAGGCTGGGTGCCGGACTATGTAGCAGTGCGCCGCCAGTCGGACCTGCAAGTCCCGCAGGCGCAAGACGCCAAAGTAGTCCTCGCGGCAGCGCGGCTGGGCAGCACGCGCTTGATTGACAACATGGAAATCTAAGAAAGGTCGCAAGGTGAGAGCGGAGCCCCCGACGTCGCCCCAGCAGCGACTCAGCAAAAAAAAGCCCGGGCAAGCCCGGGCATAAAAACTTTGGAATACCGCTTACAAATTAAAACGTGTACTTGAAACCGAGTTCGGCGACGTCTTTTTCACCGTTGGTTTTGCCGAGGCCAGCGAAGTCGAGATAGACCTGCATATTCTTGAATGGTGTGTAGCCGAAGCCGAGGGCCCATTCGTTGGTCGCTTTTGCGGTACCCACTTGAACAGTTTGCATCGCCACACCGATGTCATATTGGCCCATCACGTAAGTCAAAGCAGCACCACCATAGGTTGTCTTCACTTTGGAAGTGTCCTCTGTTTCCGCGGCCAAGGCACGGAGACCGACATTGCCCATTTGGTAGGACAAGGCCAAACCGATAGCGTATTTGTCGGTGTTGAGAGCACCCTGTGTCTTGGAGCTATCAGTCTTGTATTTAGCAAGTTCGCTCCAGCCCAATGCCGCTGTCAGGTCACCCAACTTGTAAGCGGCAGTCACCGCAAAGCCGTTCGAATTTTCTTCATTTGCGGTAGGTCCGATAGCAGATGTGTAATCCACTGCCAATGTCAGATCACCCAGCTTGTGGCTGTATTGCACATGACGGCCTTTGTTGGCAGAAGTTGGTTCAGACATGAAGCCGTTTTCACCGTGGCCAACGCCCAGCACTTCCATCACGTTGTCTTCGAGGTAGCTGTCAAACTGACCAGCAGCGATACGGCCAAACTTCTTGCTTGCGATGCCAATGCGGGTGTCGTCAGAGGTAAAAGCAGAGTTGTCAGCCACTGGGTCATAGTCCACTTCGATTTCGCCGAAGATGGAGATATCGCTGTCGATAGTCCTGGTTGCTTTGATTTCGACTTGGTTCTGGCCCTTACCCAAGACTTGGCTAATTTCGCGACCGGTGGAACTGCGTTGGCTAACGTGGTAAGTCGCAACGTCCACGTTGATTTCGAACTTCATGTCTTTGTCAGTCGCCAGTTCAGCGGCTTGAGCGCCAAGTGCCAGGCTTGCGGCTGCGATAGCAACCAAAGTTTTCTTCATCATTTCAAACTCCAAAAGGATTTACGGAATTGCGCTGTGCCCGAATCGACACAACATGAAGACAATAAAAAACCAGGGCTACGTACCCATGCAAGCCAAATGAAGTTTTGGTGAAATGCTGCTTTTGTGCAACAAATCTCAAGGTTACAGAAAGCGGTCCAGCACCCGCTTGCTGTGGGCGTCAAGGGCAAACTGGTCGCGCACCAGATACTGGATGCCGTGGGCGTCTGCAATCAACAGCGCGTTGCCCTTGCCGATGCGGCGTATGTCTTCATCGCCGCGCAGCACAAACTCGGTGTCACCGCGGTCGGTCTCTACCGCCCAGGTGCAGGGTGTGGAATAGCTGCTGACCGACACAATGCGCGCGATCACCGGCATGAACTCGCGGGTAGCCAGCTCGGCACGGATCAAGTCCTGCGCCGGGTGGGGCACGTCAGACAGGTGGTCCACCCAGGCCACTTCACGGCCCTCGGTGTTGACCAGCGAAATACCGTCCTCCGGCGACTGGATCGGGAACGCCCGCACCGGCACCACGCCCTCAAATCGTTCGCCCCCTGCGCTGGTCAATACCAGCTTGCCGAAGGGCGTGCTCTCGAGCTCGAATCGGCTGGCGGTCACGGTGTAGAGCGCGCTCATGCGGCCTCCTCGATGAGGTTGTTGCGGGCCTGGGCCTGGTACAGGTTGAAGTACGCGCCCTCGCTGGCCATCAGCGCGTCGTGGGTGCCCTCTTCCACCACCCGCCCGCGGTCCAGCACCACCAGACGGTCGGCCCGGTGCAGGGTCGAGAGACGGTGCGCAATTGCAATCGTGGTGCGGCCTTGCACCAGGTTCTCCAGCGCCTTCTGGATTTCTTTTTCGGTTTCCGAATCCACCGACGA
>NZ_CAMCVG010000002.1 GCF_945881795.1 Rhodoferax sp. OV413 | reverse complement strand
CCCTCCCAGCTGCACCAGCGGGTGAGCGTGGTGCTGGGCTCGAAAAACGAAGTGGAACGCGTAGCCCGCTACCACGCTGAACACCAAAAATAGCCTCCCCGAGCGGGAATAGTCCGCGGCCTGTGTAGACTCACCTCTCTCGGTCAGCTTGGCCGACATTGATAGACAGAAAACCCCCATGACCGACTACCCACTCACCTATTCCAAAACCGCCCAGCTGGGCGACAAAACACTGCTGGGCGCAGTGGTCATTACCAGCGCCGCGACACTCGCCCTGGCCGCCACCGTGGCAGACGCCGCGCTGGGCTACACACTGACCGCTGCCTTGTTTGTATTTGCTTTTGCGGTGTACGGAGTATTCAAAGGGCAGGAGATCACCCGCTACGGCCTGACGCTGGCCTTGGTGTGCCTGGTCGCGCTGCAAATTCAGCTGGCTCAGGGTCAGCTGGAATTTCACTTTGGCGTTTTTGTGCTGCTGGCGTTCTTGATGGTCTACCAAGACTGGAAGGTCATTGTTTTCGGCGCGGCCTTGTTTGCAGTGCATCACGTTCTTTTTGACCGCCTGCAAGCCGCAGGCCTGGGCTTTTATTGCACGACCGAGGCCGACTTTTCCCGCATTGTTTTGCATGCCACCTATGTGATCGTGCAGTCGGGCGTGGAGATCATGATGGTCGCCAAGACCAGCGGGATCGTGCGCCAGGGAGATCAACTCGCGCAGCTGGTGGCAGCCGTCAACACGCCGCAAGGCATCGCGCTCAATACCAGCCGCCTGCGACCCGATATGGCCGATTCGGTGCAACTTCAGCAGTGCTTCAACCGCTTGGATGAGGTGATTCAGTCGGTGCGCAGCTCCGCGGATTCGGTCGAGTACGCCTCCATGGAAATTGCCAGCGCCAGCCAGGACATGCGCCAGCGCACCGAGCAAACCGCCCAGAGCCTCGAGAGCGCCGCCCACAATATGCGTTCCCTGTCAGAGGGCATGGGCGCTTCCGCCCACATGGCAGCGCAAGCCAACGACATTGCCTCCAATGCCAGCAGCATTGCCCGCAGCGGCGGCGACGAGGTGGACGGCGTGGTCAGCACGATGAACGAAATCAGCCAGTCCTCACGCCGCATTGCCGAAATCATCGGCGTGATTGACGGCATTGCCTTCCAAACCAACATCCTGGCGCTCAACGCAGCCGTCGAAGCCGCCCGCGCCGGCGAAAACGGCCGCGGCTTTGCCGTGGTAGCCACCGAGGTGCGGGCGCTGGCGGGCCGCTCGGCCAACGCCGCCAAAGAAATCAAGACCCTGATTCAGGCCAGCGTGGAGAGCGTGGAAGCCGGCAGCGAGCGGGTGAGCCGCGCCGGCTCCACCATGCAAAGCGTGGTGCAGAGCATTGCGGACGTGTCCAACATCATCGGCTCCTTGGCCGATCGCAGCAAAGTGCAGGCCGGTGAGGTGTCCACCTTGGGCCACACCATTGCAGCAATGGACCAGCAGACCCAGCAGAACGCCGCCATGGTGGAAGAGCTGGCCGCCAGCGCTGAATCCATGACTGCACAGGCACGGGTGATGGTGGAAACCGTCAGCGAGTTTGTGCGGTCTTAATCTGCTGCCACAGCGGAGCACGCTATTGTTTCAATAGCTGCTCGCGCAGTGCTGGCGGGCGCTAGAACAGCTTTTCCTGCTCAATCCGGCTGGGCAGGAAAGTCAGGCGCACCACGGTGGGCATGCCGTCAAACCGGGTGACTTGCAGGCTGGCGCCATTGCGCCGCGCTGCCAACTGGCTGATCGCCAGCCCCAGCCCCATGCCCTGCTGCTCGTGCAGCTCGCGATTGGCCTGCGACAGGGCGCCGATCTGGGCAATGAATTTTTCAGGCATGGCCACGCCCAGGTTGGCAATTTCCAGCTGGTAGCCGCCGTTGGGCAGGCTCTTTCCGGTTACGCCCACCGGACGCTGCGGTTTGGAAAAGCGCAGGGCATTCACCAGCAGCTCCATCAAAATCTTCTGGAAGTCGGGGCCCCAGCACAGCGCCATGCCCGGCTCCATGCGGCACTGCACCGCATGGCCGGCAAACATGCCAGGCGTTGCCTCCGGCGGCACCTTCAAGACCGCCTGCACCTCTTTGGCGAACGCGGTGCTGTCAACAAGCTCGCGCACTGCCGATTGAATGTCCAAGGGCTTGGAAGTGGCGGCCTCACCGCTGTGGGCGGGGGCGGCACTCAGCTCGGCCCAATCCATCATCCGGCTGATGGTGCGCGCCAAGGCCTGCGCGCTGCGGTGCACGTCTTCCAGCAAGCCCTGAATCCGCTCGGGCGAAAATTTGTCGCGCCGGTGCAGCAGCAGCTCGGAGCCACCCAGAATATTCACCATCGGGGTACGCAGCTCGTGGGGAATCGTGGCCAGCACCGCGGAACGCAATTGATCTTGGGCCCGCTCGGCGTCGGCCTTGTGGCGCTTGTCTTTGCTCAGCAAAGAAGCCACCGCCGAGAGCAGCTCGGCCTGCGTCCACGGCTTGGTCAGGTAGTCGTCGGCACCGGCAGCCATCGCCCGGCGAACGCTCAAGCGGTCATTGTCGGACGTGAGCATAAGCACCGGGGTGGTACCCAGCGCCTCACTGTTGCGCGCCTCGCGCACAAAACCCCAGCCATCCAATACCGGCATGTGGATGTCGCACAAGATCACATCGGGCTGCTCGCGCAGGGCGGTGTCCAGGCCTTCGCGGCCGTCGGCGGCCTCGAGCACCTGAAATCCCTCGCGCCGCAACACGGTAACCGTGAGCTGCCGGATGGACGCGCTATCGTCCACCACCAAAACCAAGGGCGCGCGCGCGCCAGACGAAACTTCACTCACTCGGACTCCACTCTCAGGTGTTGGTGATCAGCCCCATGCGGGCACAGATAGCATAAGTCGTTGCCCAGCTTTCACGCAGCCGCTCAGCGTGCTGCTTGCAATCTTCGGGGCTGAAGGCATGGCCTTGTTTCTCGATGGTAAGCGCTAAACGGGACAAAGCTGCCAAACCGAGGCTGGCAGTCACCCCTTTCAAGGAATGTCCCAACTCCAACAAGGCTGCCGTGTTGCCTGCCTCGAGCGCCTTCAAAAGGTCGTTGTAGCTGGCGGCATCCCCCTCCATCGCGCCGCTGAGCAGCGACTGGTAGCCCTGCACGGTAATGCCCACACAGAGCTCACCCACCATCACCATATTCAGGTGCTCGGCCACATCGCCGGCCCGGAAGCGCTTGCGGGGGCGGGTGGGCGGCTCAACCGGCGGTGTGCCGGGTGGGGCGGCGCCCGTTGCATCGCTGGACGCGGTAGCTTGCGGGTCGGGCGCAGCTGGCGCCGCAGCGGCAGGCACCGCAGGTGGTGTGACAGGCGCCGACACAGGTGCTGATACTGGTCCTTCTGTGGGCATCGCTTTTGGAGCCGCAGGCGGCGGCTTCAGCAGCGACGCGCCACGCCCGCCAAAGCGCCGCACCAGCAGCGCCTCGAGCGACAACACATTCACCGGCTTGGTCAAAAACTCGTCCATGCCGGAGGCCTGCACCCGCTCCTTGGATTCCTCAAATACGTCGGCCGTGAGCGCAATGATGGTCACATCGCGGAAAGGAGCCGGCAGTTTACGAATTGCTTCTGTAGCCTGCAGGCCATCAACCTCGGGCATGTGCAGATCCATCAGCACCAGATCGGGCAGCTCTTTTTGCACCTCACGGACCGCAATACCGCCGTGCTCGGCAAACCGGACCTGGTGGCCCATATTGGTCAGCAGCACTTCCATGTACTTGCGGTTGATGGCGTTGTCTTCGGCCACCAGGAGATTCAGCCCGGGGCTGCCAGGCTCTCTGCGCACGATGACCAACTCAGCCGCGGGCGCCGCCGGGGCGTCTGCCACTGCCAGCCGCATGGTGGCGGTGAACACGCTGCCTTCGCCTTCTACGCTGGTCGCCTGGATATCGCCCCCCATGCGACGGGCCAGGTTGCGCGAAATTTCCAGGCCCAGCCCGCTGCCACCCATGCGCATGGCGCTGCTGGCATTGCCCTGCTCAAATCGCTGAAACAGCCTGGCCAGCACCTCAGCCGACATTCCCGTCCCCTCATCCAAGACGCGCACGCGCAACTGCGCCATCTCGCCGGGCTTCAGGCTGTGCCCTGCCACCACGTTGACTGCCAGCGAGACCGTGCCGCGCTCGCTGAACTTGAGCGCGTTGGACACCAGATTGAGCAAAATCTGCTTGAACCGCGTGCCGTCCACCATCACCCACGAAGGCAGCGCAGGGTCTTGCGTGACGCTCAGGCCCAGGCCTTTTTCAATTGCCATGGGCC
Source organism: Rhodoferax sp. OV413 (assembly GCF_945881795.1). GTDB lineage: Bacteria > Pseudomonadota > Gammaproteobacteria > Burkholderiales > Burkholderiaceae_C > Allorhodoferax. The sequence continues at coordinate 65,634 of NZ_CAMCVG010000002.1, read as the reverse complement.
GCATGAGTGCGTACACATCGTCAATCAGCGACGGCAGGTGCAAGCTCTCGGGCTTGAGCGTCATCCTTCCGGCTTCCATCGCCGAGGCATCCAGAATGTCGTTGAGCAGGCTCAGCAGGTGCTTGGCGGAATGATTGGCCGTCTTGATGTAATCCTGCTGCTGATCATTGACGGGGGTCGCCTCCAAGAGGCTCAGCATGCCCAGCATGCCGTTGAGCGGCGTACGCAGCTCGTGGCTCATGTTGGCCAAAAAGCGCGTCTTGCCGGCATTGGCGGCGTCGGCTTTTTCGTTGGCTGCGCGGGCCTGCGCATTCAAAAACTCCAGCCTCTCCTGCTCCTGCTCGCCGCGGCGCTGGCGCGTCGCAATCGATGCTGCCGCCACCAGCAGCATGCACAACAAGCCCACCAGCAAGGTCAACATGGTCTGACCGGAACGCAGCTGGATGTTCAGCGCCTCCTCCTGCTGCATGCTCACCATCAAAGAGGCGTTCATCGTCAGCATATTCACCGCAGGGCGCAGGGCTTGCATCTCCAGCTGCAGGGGCTGCCAGTCCTCCGCTGCCGCCGCTTTGCGCTGCAAAGTGGCCTCTGCCCGGGCGATGGCATTGCCCAGCAGCGGGCGCATGGCAACGTATTCCTGGGTTTTACGAACGGTTTCCGAAGCCAGCGAGTTATCAACGATATCCAGGCGGCTCTGCAGAAGGTCCAGGGCCAATGCAATCTTGTCAACCGCGGCATCGCTCGGGTTGTTGACCAGCAGCTCCACGCTGTGCAGGCAGCGCAGGAACTCGCGCTCCAGCTGGTAAACCTCGGGGGCAAACGACTCGGTATAGGCCTCTTTGCGGTACTTTGCGTCCCGCACGATGTCCATCTGGTTGGCAATCAGAATGCCCGCAATGGCCACCAGCACGCCAGTGCCAAGCAGCCACCAAGCGCGTTTCTTGACAAACGATTGCAGCAAGCGGACCTCTGGTTGACTGGCGAAATGTGCTTAATCGAGCCGGCGCTTACTCGATTGCCAGAGATTTGAGCTGCCAGGCCGAGCGCTCGTAGTACGTCGCTGATCGCAGCTCAGACTTGCTGTCGAAGGGGTAAACGATGAACAACGGGCCTTTGGTGCGCACCGGAATGAGCTCGCCGTCCATCTTGTACGCCACGATCATGTCGAACTTGGCAGCGTCGCTCAGCGGAATGACGGTCTGGTAATCATTAATCGCCACCGCCTTGATCGAGCTGCCGCTGGCCTTCACCGCCGCCAACAAGTCCCGCAGAAGCGGGCCGGTGAAACGGATCGGGCTCTTGGACCACGGGGTCTGGGCGCTGAAGTTTTGCTGGGGAAGCTTCTCGATCATTGCCACATCAAAAACCGCAGCATCGGGCGCGTTTTTTTCGCCGATCTTTCCGGTGATGCTCAAAATGATTTTTCCCTTGGGCTGCTCCAGCGCCTGCGCCAAACCCGCGCTAAGTGCGAGGTAAGCGCCAAAGACCACGGCCGCCAATCGATTCATATTGATGTGCATGGCTTGTCCCCTTGAAATAGTTCTGTCACAGATAATACGCCCGATACTGTCGAATCGGTAGAAATAACCAAACCAAACGAGCCAAAATCGTCACTAAGTGGCCATTCTTGAGCGGGTTATTGAAATCAGACGTGAAAACAGCAATCACGGTCCAGGGTTTACTTGCATTTACTGATAAATTTGATACATTAAACAGAACTTAAAGCACGAGGAATTGCTCCAATGGCAGTCAACTACCATCAACCATCGGTAAATGCCCTGTTTGATGCCATGCCCTTGCCAATGATCACTTTCGGGGTGAACGGCACGGCCACCTACGCCAACCCGGCGGCGCGCACCCATCCTGATAAACCGCTCGAAGCCATGAGCGGAAAAGTCATCATCAAGAATCTGGCCCAGGCTATTGCCCTCGGCAAAATCAAGCTGCCCTACCAAGCAGCTGTGGGTGTGGGCGAAAACAAAAAGATGAACGGCACCTTCATGGCCGGCCCGTCCGGGCTGGACATTGCCTTTGTGGGCTCGCCCCCCGAGGGCGGCGAAGAGGCGCCCGCCGGCCCCGGCGTCAAAAGCAACCGCATGGGCATCGATGAAATTATTCAGTTGCTCCGGGACGAGCTGAGCCCGCCGATGCGCAAGGTGTCCACCATGCTGGGCTCGCTCCCGTCCGGCGAGGGTGGTCAAAAGTTTGACACAGCGGTTGCTGAGCTCGACGACCGCCTCCGCCGCCTGGCCGATTTGCTGGCGGTGTTTGGCGAAGAGTCGATGGTGATGGACGACCGCATGGACATCACAGCGGTCATCAACCAAACCCTGGACGCGCTGAAAGAAAAGGCCATCACCAACAAAGTCCGCTTTGAGGTAAAGCCGCCCCCCAGCGATTTGCCGCCCCTCTATGGCAACAACCGCCTGATCAAGCGCGCGCTGTATGAGGCCTTTGACAACGCGCTCACCCACTCACGCAAGGCAGTCAAAGCCGGCGTCGATTGCAACGTATCGATTAGCTATCAGCTTTCTGGCGAATACATGCTGATCAGCGTGCGTAACCAGGGCGCCATCAGCCCCGAGGACAAGGGCATTGAAACCCGCGACCTGTTTGATACGCGCCGCCCTGAGCAGGCCAATGCCCGCCTGGGCCTGCCACTGGTCAACCGCATCATCGGGCTGCATGGCGGCAACATGCGGATGTCTATTGTCGACGGTGAAGACACCCGCGTGATGATCGAATTTCCCACCGGCCAACCGCAACGTGGCCAAGCTAACATCGATATGGAACAGGCACAGCGCTATGCCGCGGACCTTGCCCTGTTAATGCAACGTCAAAAGAAAGAAAGCTAAAAATGGCCCGCAGAGCACTCATCGTCGACGACCAGCCCGATATCCGCAAACTCATCATGATGACCATGGAGAGCGAAAACTTCGAACTCCATGAAGCCGAAAACGGCGAGATCGCCTGGCTCAAGGCCCAGCAGTTGCGCCCGGCGCTGATCCTGCTTGATGTGATGATGCCCGGCCGGCTCGACGGCTACCAAGTCTGTGAAAAGGTCAAGGCAGACCCGGAGCTGGCCAGCAAGACTAAAGTGATTTTGCTGACCGCACGCGGCCAAAAAACCGACGTGGAACGCGGGCACGAAGCCGGCTGTGACGCCTACCTCGTCAAGCCTTTCAGCCCGATTGAACTCCTCGATACGGTAGACCGCCTGGTTCCCTGAGCGGCCGCATCATGCACCAGTTGACGTGGTTGCAGATGCTGAAACAGCGGGTTCTTCCGCCCTACGGCATCAGCACCATCATCATGGCCGCCACCCTGGTGGTGATGTTGGTGTCCACCACCGTATATGGCGTTTACGCCTACCGCAGTGTCGTCGCGCAGACCCTGCAGATGGCCCATTTGAACGCCGAGTCGGTGGCCCGCATGGTAGCCGGCAACAGCGCCTCGGCCTTGATCGCCGGCCTGCCGGGCAACCTGCAAGGCTACGCGATCGATGGCGTGCAGCTCCCGGGACTGGAGCGCATCAGCATCTACAAGCCGGACGGCAGCAGCCTCATGGAAGTCACGCGCTCCCCCGATGGGGTGAGGGTGAGCCCGGGCACAAACCTTACCCCCGGGGAGGTGGCCTCGGGCCTGCCTACCGGCGGCGAGCGCGGCGGGGTCTATAGCGCCTGGCAGGAGGTCGGCAAAGACAGCGCCAAGAGCAATGTCTGGGTGCGGGCCGACTACAGCCTCGGTGAGCACCTGCGGGGGCTGTATTGGCTGTGGATCAAGTTTGTGCTGATGGACTTCGGCATGATTGCCATCGTCATGGCCTGCCTCTACACCATTGTGCGCAGGACGCTGCGACCGGTGAGCAAACTCGCCGAATTTGCCGGTCAAATCCCCCAGCGCATGGGCGAGGAGCTGATGCTTCCACCTTCCAGCGTAGAAGCCTGCGAGCTGCAAGCCGCCATCAACCAGGCCAGTCGTGGCATGGCGATGCAGGTGAACCGCGTGGCCGCCATCGTGAGCACCTCGGCCGAGGCCATCATCAGCTTGGACACGCAAGGTGTGGTCACCAGCGCCAACCCGGCAACCTCCAGCATTTTCGGCCGCGCCGAGGGACAGGTGGTTGGACGAGCGATCTCCGACTGCATTCCCGGCCTGCATGCACACGAGCTCACAGCCATGTTCGCCGGCGGCATGGAGCACGCCCTCAACATCAGCCGGGTGACCCGCCATGACTTCATGGGTACCCGCGCCGACGGAACCTTGTTTCCCGTAGAGGTGAGCCTGGGCGAAGTGAAGAACGACTCCGGCCTGCGATATGCCTGCATCGTGCGGGACTTGACCGACGAGCGGGCAGCGCAAGAGACCTCCGAGCTCTACGAGCGCGCCCTAGCCAGCAGCCATAACGCGGTGTTCATCACCAACGGCAAGATGGAAAACCAGCCCATCGTCTACATCAACGATGCGTTCCAGAAGTTTCTGGACCTGCCCCGCTGGGACATCCTGGGCGAGAGCCTGTCGTTGTTGCGCGGCCGTAACGAGGACGACCCCGGCGTGCAAGAACTGCAACTCGCCGTGCGCGAGCGCCGCAACGCCAACGTGACCATCCACCGCGAGCTGGAATCCGGCGAGATGCAGATTGCCGAAATTTCCCTCTCGCCGGTCACCTCTGATAAAGGCGTTCTCACCCACTTTGTAGGTATCGTCTCCGACATTACCGCCCGGGTGCGCGCAGAGCAGGCTACCGCAGAGCGGCGCGCGCAGTTGGACGCGATCTTCAGCCTCAGCCCCGATGGCTTTGTCATGTTTGACGCTTACGACCAGCTGGTGTTTGCCAACCCGGCTTTCGAGCGCATGACCGGCCTGAGCCAGCAGCAATCCCAGCTGTTTTATCTGTCGCAGTTTGAGCAGCAGCTGAAAGATTTGTGCGACGAGAGCCAGCCCCTGCCGGTCATGCGCGGCGACCAGCCCGACGCCTCTTGGCACGAAAAGCTGCAACTCGCGCGCCCGCAGCGCCGGGTGGTTCAGGTGCGCTCGCGCCGCAACGAGGGAGGCCGGCGCGAGACCATCATGTACTTCCGCGATGTGACCCACGAGGACCAGGTGGACCGCATGAAGAGCGAATTCCTGACCGCGGCGGCCCACGAGCTGCGCACGCCGATGGTGAGCATCTTCGGCTTCTCAGAGCTGCTCACCAAGCGCAAGTTCAACGAGGAGCGGCAGGCCGATATGCTGCGCACCATCCATAAACAAAGCGGGCTGCTGGTGAAGATGCTCAACGAGCTGCTGGACCTGGCGCGCATCGAGTCCCGCGGCGGGCTGGACATGCAGATCAAGCCGCAGCCGCTGGCCGACATGGTGCATAGCTGCATTCAGGGCTTGATGCTTAAGGACACCGACCGCCCTGTGCTGCACGACACACTGCCCCCGATGCAGGTCCTGATGGACCCCGAAAAAATGCAGCAGGCACTGACCAACCTGCTGGCCAACGCGTTCAAGTATTCACCCAAGGGCGGCGATGTGCGGCTCTCGGTGCGCTGCGACGCCTGGGAAGATGCGGATTACGCGGTGATTGATGTGCAGGACCAAGGCATCGGCATGACGCAGGAGCAACTCGACCGCGCATTTGAGCGTTTTTATCGGGCTGATGCGTCGGGCAATATTCCCGGCACGGGCCTCGGTCTGAGTCTGGTGAAAGAAATTGCCGAGCTGCACAAGGGCCGCGTGGTACTGCACAGCGAGTTTGGCACCGGCACCACGGCCAGCCTGTGGATTCCGCTGGCTTAGAACCGCAAAGCTGAGCGCTTCCCCTCACCCTTTCCCTAGCGCAAGCGCTGCTGGCAGCTGCGGGCCAGCGCCTCGATGGCGCCAAAATCCACCGGCTTTTGAAACACAGCGGTTCCTTCGGGCAGGCCGCCACGGTCTGCCACATCGCCGGCACTGAGCGCGGTGACCGCCACCACCTGCAGGTTGGCATAGTCGGCGCCCGCGCTCTTGAGCGAACGCACCATCTCGAAACCGTTCATGCCGGGCATATTCAGATCGGTCACGACCATGTCGGGCATCCACTGGCCAATACGCACCAGCCCCTGAAAACCATCGCCCGCGGTGCTGAGCTCGACGGGGAAGGTCCAGCCCTCCACCATCATCGAAAAGAGTTTGCGCAGATCGGTGTCGTCTTCCACCAGCAACAGCCGCAAAGCGCGGTTGGCCGCATGCGCGCCGTGCGTCACCGGTGCGAGCATGCCGGCGCGTTCGCGCATGAGGTTTTCCACCGCACTGCGCGCGATGCGGCGGTGTCCGCCGGCGGTACGCCAGGCCGGTAGCACGCCCGACTCGACCCACAGCTGCACCGTGCGGACCGCGACGCCCAGCACCTCCCCCACTTCGCGGGTGGACATGAGTTCATCGTTACTGGATATTTTTCGCATGGGGCGTTCAGTGCACAGGATAGGGCGGTTGGGGATCTGTGCTCGGTGCGTCTGCGCCCATGAGGGGCAGCCACAAGGTCACGGTCGTGCCCTCGCCGGGGGTGCTGACGAGCTCTACCGCGCCGGACTGCAGCTGCATGATTTCCTGCACCAGGCTCAGGCCCAGGCCGGTGCCGGGAATGTCGCCCAGGGGCTCAGCCCGGTAAAAGCGCTCAAAGGCGCGACGGCATTGCTCTTCGTTCATGCCCAGGCCTTGGTCGGCGACCCGCACGCCCACCTGCGTTTGGCCATCAGATATCCGCAGTTCCGTGCTGACCGTGACATCACCACCCCGCGGGGAGTACTTGACCGCGTTCGACAAGACATTGAGCAGCGCCTGACGGGTCTTGTCTGCGTCCACCAGCACCACACTGTCGCCGTGCGCCAGCGCGGTATGCAGGCGATGCTTTTCTATTTTGTAGTGCAGGCCGCTCACCGTGCTTTCCACCAGCGATGCCACGGTGCAGGGAGCAATAGACAGATCCTTGCCCTGGCGGGCCTCGATGCGGGAGAGGTCGAGAAGCTCGTTGATCAAATCCATCAGCGACTTGGCCTGCCGGTGAATGGTGCCCAGCAGATCTTTTTGCTTCTCGGGCGCCATGGTGCGCACCAGCATCAGCTCGGCAAAACCATAAATGCTGGCCAAAGGCGTGCGCAGCTCGTGGGCGGCGGCGGATAAAAAATCGGACTTCATGCGGTCGATGTCATGCGCCTCGGTGATGTCTTGCAGGTAGAGCGCGGACGCATCTTCGGCCAAGGCCACACTGCGCACCTGCAACACCCTGCGCTGCGGGCTGGCCCAGATGATGGTGGTCTCGCACAACGGGGCCTGCGCCTGGTCGCACCACTGTTGCAGCTCACGCTGCTCGTCGGCACCCGCGACAGCCCACCATTGGCGGGCCAGGGAGTTAGCAGGCTGCAGAGGGTTCCCCGCCTGAAAGGTGAATACGGCCTGCCCGCTGGCGTCCAGCAAGGCCTGCATCTGCGCAGCAGGGCTGCTAGGCATTCACCGTCTCCTGCTCCAGCAAGCGCACGGTGAGCGCATCCAGATAGCCGCACAGGCGGTCCGCACTCAGGGGTTTTTGGTAGCGCACCACGCGCTGGGGAAGGCGCGCATCGGCAGTGACTTCCTGAGGCGTCATGGCAGTCAGCGCAATGATATTGAGGGCCTCCAGGCCCGGCTCCGCATCCACCGCTTGCACCAGGGTAAATCCGTCCATAGGCTCCATGACGAGGTCGGTGACCAGCAGGTCAGGCCGCAAGGCGCGCAGATGTGCCAGGGCCTGCTCCGCCTGGTTGATGATGGTGAGCTGCACCATGTGGCCGATACGGGCAAGCAAGGCCTTGAAAAAGGCGATCTGTACCGGGTCGTCTTCCACCAGCAAAATGCGCAGGGGCCGCGAACTGGTCACTCCGGCCAGCCCGACGTGGCGGGAGTTGAGCAACTGGTCTACGCTGGTACGAAAGATACGGCGGTGTCCGCCGGGCGTGATCCAGGCGTCGAGCTCGCCGTTGATCACCATTTTTTGAACTGACGTCGTGGAAAGGCCCAACAGCCGGGCGGCTTGCTGAGTGGTCAGTACATCACGGTCTGCATTCATGGCAGCTCACTCCAGGGTAATGGCTAGTGTGGTGGCCGCTCAGACCTTGCATCAATGTCGAAATACGGTTAGCCAGATCGGCCGGGCGCAAGGGTTTGACCGTGACAGCGGCAGCCACCGCCACCGGCGCAGGCGTGCGCAGCGGCAACTGCCCGGGGCCAGCGTCCCCAGGCTCGCGCCCGACCCACCGGGCATCCAAGGGCAAAATTGCTTTAGTCACATGAAACAGGAAAAGTGAACAGTAATTGATACTTTAGTCAAAATTTCGTTTTTTAATGATATTGCAAGTTGCAATCAATTTGCAATGTTTTCTATGATTTCGTAGAACAATGGCGGTATGTTCATTTTTTCCAAATTCATCGCCTGGTTTACCCAGCCATTGTTCTGGTTGGCGCTGTGGCTTGTAGCGGGCTGGTGGCTGTCTGCACGACGGCCGCAACGGGCGCGCAAGATGATGCTGGCGGGCGCGGTGTTTTTGCTGGCTCTGGGCTGGCAGCCCTTGTCCGAACTGATTCTCAAGCGGCTGGAGTCGCCCTACCCCGAAATCAGCCCCTCGGCGGATCTGTCCGGCTACAAGGGCGTGGTGGTATTGGGCGGCGGGACTGAAGCCGGGCGGCTGCAAGAAGCCCACGCCCACCCGCTGCTGAATGGCGCGGGGGAGCGGCTGACGGTGTCGGCCGCGCTTGCCCTGCGCCACCCGCACCTGCAGCTGATCTACACCGGCGGCGAAGGCGACCCCTTAGGCAGCGGCCCCAGCGAGGCCGAGCGGGCCCGCTTGTTGTACGACAGCTTCCGCGTTGCTGCCGGGCAAGTGAAGTACGAGAGCGCATCGCGCAACACCTACGAGAACGCGGTGTTCAGCGCCAGAGTCGCGGGCGTGCGCCCCCAGGACCGCTGGCTGCTGCTGACATCGGCCTGGCACATGCCGCGCTCCATGGGCACTTTCGAGAAAGCAGGCTGGAATGTGACGGCATACCCGGTGGATTTCCGCGCCGAGCCAGACACGAACTGGACACGCTATTCGCTTCGCGAGAGCGTAGCCAACTGGCAACTGGCGCTCAATGAGCTGGTGGGCTTGGTCGCCTACAGACTCACAGGCCGGCTTTGATCGCGCTTGCCTTGAGCCGTTGCCGTAATCCGATTCCTTAAGCCGGGTGGGCCTTGGTGGCGCGCACATGGTCGATGCGGCGGCCTTCCAGTGTGACGACCTCAAAGGTCCACTGGGCCACCTGCATGCGGGCGCCGGGCTGGGGCAGCTGCCCGCTCACTGCCATCAGCAGGCCGGCCAGGGTGTTGTAGCGGCCGCGGTCTTCGTCCGGCAGGGTGTCTTCAATTCCCAGTCGCACCTTGAGCTCGCCCACCGGCATCAGGCCGTCGAGCAACCAGCTGCCGTCTTGCTGCAAGGTGGCCCAGGCCTGCTCCTGAGGGTCGGGGTGCAGCTCACCGGTGATGGCTTCGAGCAAGTCTATGGGGGTGATGATCCCTTGCACCACGCCGTATTCGTCCACCACAAACACCATGCGCGCCGAGCGCACCCTGAACTGCTCCACCAGCTCCATGCCGGTCAAGGTTTCCGGCACAAACACGGCCGGTTCGGCCAGCGACTCCAGTGAACCCTCGAAGTTGTCGCCGAGGGCCAACAGGCGCGACACGCTGACCAGCCCCACCACGTTGTCCAGCGAACCGCGGCACACCGGGTACCAGGAATGTCCGTGCGCATCGCGCTTGTCGCCGGCGTGTTCCAGCGCCTCACGCACCGTCAGCGCAGCATCCATCCAGTGGATGTCCAGCCGCGGCAGCATCATGCTGGTCAGGGGCCGATCGTCCAGATGAAACACGTTGCGCACCATCTGGTGCTCGTGCTCTTCAATGATGCCGGCGTCCACGCCTTCTTCGAGGCTGGCGGAAATCTCTTCCTCGGTCACGGCGCGGTTGTCGGTCGCGGTCAGGCGCAGCAGCTGCAGCGTGCCGTGGGTGGCGTAGGCCAGCAATTTCACAAAGGGCTTGGCGCCAACCGCGACCCAGGTCATGGGAATGGCCAGCGCGCGGGCGACGGTCTCGGGATAAAGCTGCCCGATACGCTTGGGCACCAACTCGCCAAACAAAATCGTGATGAAGGTGATGGTGGTCACCACCAGCGCAGTGGCCGACAGCTCGGCTGCGCGGTGCGACAGGGTGAACTGAGACTCCAGCCAGCGGGCCACGTCCTGGCTAAAAGCCGCCTCGCCCACGATACCGTTGAGCATGCCGATGGAGGTAATACCCACCTGCACCACCGACAAAAACTGGGTCGGATTCTCCAGCAAGGCCAGCGCAGACTTGGCTCCCTTGTCACCCGCCTCGGCCATGGTTTGCAGCCGCACCTTGCGGCTGGCGGTGAGCGCCAGCTCCGACATGGCAAACACACCGTTCAATAAGGTCAAGACAAAGATGAGCAAAAAATCCATACAGCCAAGCGAAAATCAGGACCATGGCAATGTACCTTATCGGTGATGTGCAGGGCTGCGACAGCGCCCTCGAACGACTCACCCGAACCATCGACTTTTCCCCCAGCCGCGACACGATTTACCTTTTGGGCGATCTGGTCAACCGCGGCCCCGAATCAGCCGCCGTGCTGCGCCGCCTGATGGCCTACGGCGCGTCTGCCCGGTGCGTGCTGGGCAACCACGACCTGCACCTGCTGGCGCTTAGCTACGGCGTGCGCAAGCCCGGCCGCAAGGACACGGTGAACGAGCTGCTGCGCGGCAACGATGCCCCTGCCCTGCTCCACTGGCTGCGCCAGCAGCCCCTGGCACTCATGGAGACCATCGGAGAAAAGAAGCTCTTAATGGTTCACGCCGGCGTATTACCTGCGTGGACAGCTATCAAAACCATAGCGCTAGCCGGCGAGGTCGAGGCGGCCTTGCAAGCGCCGGAGGCGCGCAGCTTCTTTACCCAGATGTACGGAAACGGCCCCAACCGGTGGAGCGAAAGCCTGCAGGGTTCCGAGCGGCTGCGGGTCATCGTCAATGCCTTGACGCGCATGCGCTTCGTGTCGGCAGACGGCGAGATGGAGTTTGAGCATTCCGGCGGCCTGAGCAAGGCGCCGCAGGGCTACCTGCCCTGGTTTGCAGCACCAGATCGACAAACGGCGGAAGAGGTGGTGGCCTTCGGGCACTGGTCATCGCTGGGTTGGCTGGACCGCCCCGACGTGCTGTCACTCGACACCGGCTGCGTGTGGGGCGGCTGCCTGAGCGCCCTGCGCGTGACCGCCGCCATCGGGGGCGGCATGGACACCGAGTTGATTCAGGTGAAGTGCGAGGCCTCGCAGCAGATCGGGGAATGAGTTCCCCGGGCCCGTTCAGGCCGACTTGAAGAGGGCCGCCACCTTGCGCTTAGGCTTGATGTTGGCGGACATGCGGCCCGAGGCCGGCTTGCCAGAGGCTTCCCACGAGGGCACTGCGGTTGGGGCCACTGAATCGGTGGCTTCGTAGGGCTTGTCAAAGAAGGGGTCGCGTGCGGGGGCTGCGGGGCGACCGTAATCGCGGGGCGGGCGGTTGCTGCGGGGCGCCTCGTCGCCATCAGCGGCATACATACGCCGGCCGTCGTTGATGCGGCCCTGGCGGCGGATGTCGGGCTGGTCTTCATCGAACTCAATGGCTTCGAGCTCGATCTTGGTCTTGATCAGCTTTTCAATATCCGCGACCAGGCGCGCGTCGTTGTTACCGCCCACAAAACTCACCGCCAGACCGGAAGCGCCGGCGCGGCCGGTGCGGCCGATGCGGTGCACGTAGTCTTCCGCGTTGAAAGGGATGTCCATGTTGAACACGGCGGGCACATCTTTAATGTCCAAGCCGCGGGCCGCCACGTCGGTACACACCAGCAGGTCGACCTCGCCCTTTTTAAAGGCGTCCAGGGCCTTCAGGCGCTCGTCCTGGCTCTTGTCGCCATGCAGCGCCGTGGCACGGATGCCGTCGCGCTCGAGCATGCGGGTCAGCCGGGCACAGCCGAGCTTGCTATTCACAAACACAAAGGCCTGTTTGATTTCTTTGCGGCGCACGATTTGCAGCAGCGCGTGGCGCTTGTCGTCGTCGTTGACGCAGTAAAAGTGCTGCTCGACGGTGGAAGCGGTGGCGTTGGACCGCGCCACTTCAATGGTGACCGGATTTTGCAGGTAGCTATTGGCCAGGCGTTTGATTTCGGGGGAGAAGGTGGCGCTGAACAGCAGGGTGGTGCGGGTCTTGGGCAGGTAGCTCAGGATGCGCTGCAAATCGGGCAAAAAGCCGATGTCGAGCATGCGGTCGGCTTCGTCGAGCACCACATATTCCACCTGATTGAGCACCGCGTTTTTGGCTTCAATGTGGTCGAGCAAACGGCCGGGGGTCGCCACCAGCACTTCCACGCCGGCTTTGAGCTCCAGCGTCTGGGGCTTCATGTCCATGCCGCCGAACACCACCGCACTGCGCAGATTGGTGTATTTGGCGTACAGCTTGACCTGCTGGGCCACCTGGTCAGCCAGCTCGCGGGTGGGCAAGAGCACCAGCGCGCGCACGGGATGCCGGGCGGGCGAGGTGGAGGCGTTTTCGTGCTTCATCATGCGCTGCAGCAGGGGCAGCGCGAAGGCGGCAGTCTTGCCGGTGCCGGTCTGGGCGGCGCCCATCACGTCTTTGCCGCTCAGCACCACGGGAATGGCCTGTGCCTGAATCGGCGTCATCTTCTCGTAGCCCATTTCGGCCACCGCGCGGGCGATGGGGGCAGCCAGCTGCAGCTGGGCAAATGCCATGGGAGGGGTGTCCGCGGTGAGCTCGTTGGGGCTTGCGGGGGCGGGCGCTGAGGTTTGGGGGGTCGCGTCAGTATTCAAATCGGGTCTGGCATAGCCGGAAAAATTGCTATCCATCCGATAGCGGGGCGCCCAAGGGAAACAAGGACCAGCACGGATTATCGCCCACTCAGGCTTTGGGCAGCGTCACCCCGTGCTGGCCCTGGTATTTGCCGCCGCGGTCTTTGTAGCTGACTTCGCATACGTCGTCCTCGTCGCTCTCAAAGAAAAGCACCTGCGCGCAACCTTCGCCGGCGTAAATCCGGGCGGGCAGCGGGGTGGTGTTGCTGAACTCGAGCGTTACATAGCCTTCCCACTCGGGTTCAAAGGGTGTGACGTTGACGATGATGCCGCAGCGGGCATAGGTGCTCTTGCCCAAACAGATGGTCAAGACGTTGCGGGGAATGCGGAAGTACTCGACGGTGCGGGCCAGCGCAAAACTGTTGGGCGGGATGATGCAGCTGTCGCCATGGAAGTCGACAAAGCTCTTCTCATCGAAATTCTTGGGATCGACCACCGTGCTGTGGATGTTGGTGAACACCTTGAACTCGGGCGCGCAGCGGATGTCATAGCCGTAGCTGCTGGTACCGTACGAGATGACCTTCCTGCCATCGACCTGGCGCACCTGCGCGGGCTCGAAGGGTTCAATCATGCCGTGCTCTTGGGCCATGCGGCGGATCCAGCGGTCGCTCTTTATGCTCATGGGGTGTCAGCTCCTAGTGTGGCGGGCATTGTAGGTTGCGGCGTGTCGGGGAGTTTTGCGGCATGGGGCCAAAAGACTCAAACAAAACCGCAAAGGGAAGTCTTCTCGGGGGGCACAATTCATCGGCCCACTATAAACTTCTCAGAGTTGTCGAATGGCTAGGAAAGGCTCACCCATGCAAGCTCTATCAAAACTACGCTTCGCCTCACGGCGAGCAGCGTTGATCGCGATTGCCGCTCTCGCTCTGGCCGCTTGCGGGGGCGGTGATAGCGGTGGCGGAACCGCTGTCCGACCCTGGACGAAGCAGGTCGGTCTTACCGGAAAAGCCGTCGACGTGATGGCCATGGTCACAGACACAGGCGGAAACTTTTACATTGCTGGCAGCACAACGGGCGGACTGGACGGCAACGCGCAAAACGGTACAAAAGACGCGTTTATCAGCAAGTACAGCAGTGCCGGAATCCTGCAATTCACCAAGCATGTGGGTGTAAACAATGCCGTCACTACAGGAACCAGCATTGCGATTGATACGGGTGGAAACATTTACCTAGCCGGCAGCACAAAGGGCGTTCTAGACACCGCGCTTATCGGAACGCAAGATTATTTTTTGTCTAAGTTCAACAATATCGGGCAACTGCAATTCACCAAGCAGTTTGGCGCTGCGACGAAAGACACGGAAGGCAACTCGGTCGCCATCGACACCGGTGGCAATATCTACGTCGCTGGCACTACATACGGGAATCTGGGCGTCAACACCTTGGCCGGAAATCGCGACCTGTACTTTTCAAAGCACGATGTCAACGGAGCAAGGCTTTACACAACCCAGCTTGGTGTCGGGGGCGCAGCAGCCACCGAGGGGAACGGCATTGCCGTGGATTCAATTGGAAATGTTGTCTATCTGGTCGGTAATACATCGGGCAATTTGGGTGGTGTTACACGAACAGGAACATTCGATCTTTTCCTAACCAAGTTCAACAGCACCAATGGTCTACTGGTAGACACCAAACTAGCGGGGTCGGCGGGCAGTTTGTCGAATGCGATTGCTGTCACGATTGACCCCAGCAGAAATGTCTTCGTCACCGGATGGACCCAAGGGGCCATCGGTACCAACACGCAAACCGGTAGCCGAGATGTGGTGCTCTTGAAATACAACAGCACTGGTGTTTCGCAATACGTCAAGCAACTGGGCACAGCTGGCGCAGGGAGCGAGGGCTATTACATAGCCCTGGATGCCGCAGCAAACGTCTACGTTGCCGGCAAAACAGGGGGTGGATTGGGCGGGAACACTGTCACCGGCTCCGCCGACTACTTTTTCACCAAATTCCAGGCAAGTGACGGCACTGCACTGTACACACGCCAACTCGGCGCAACCGGTGTGGACACGATTGGCAGGGCGGTGGCGATTGACCCTTCGGGTAACACCTACGTGGCTGGCTATACCCTTGGGAACCTGGACAGCAACACGCTCACAGGTACCACTGACTACTTCATTGCCAAGTACAACAACGCAGGCGTGAAGCAATAAGGACTGCCCGCAAGCCCTACAGGGCCTGCGAAATCACCGTCTGCTCTACCGCGCGGTCATCGCCCAACACAATCAAGCTGAACAGCAATTCATCCAGGCTGTTGGCACGCGCGGTTTTGCGGGCCAGCAAGGGGGTAGCTTGGGGGTTGAGGACGATGAAATCCGCCTCGCAGCCGGGCAGGAGATTGCCCACCGAGGGGGCGCCGTTTTCGCCGGCCAAACCGAGGGCAGCGGCAGCACCTGCGGTGTGTTGCCACCAGAGGTGCTGCGGCGACAGGGAGAGGCCGGGCTTGGTCTGGCCTTCGCGGCCTACGTAATAGGTGGCAAGCATGGTGTGAAAGGGACTGAAGCTCGTTCCCCCGCCCACATCGCTCGCCAGCCCATACCGGTAGCCCACGCGGTCGGCGCCCTCATAGTCGAAGAATCCGCTTCCCAAAAACAAATTGCTGGTCGGGCTGACGGCAGCGGCCGCCCCCGTGTCGCGCATCAGGGCGCGGTCGTCGTCGTCAAAGTGGATGCAGTGGGCGTAGATGGCGCGCTGCCGCATGAGGCCAAAGTCGTCATAGGTGGCCAGGTACGAACGGGAACCCGGAAACAAATCGCGGGCCCAAGCGATTTCGTCCTTGTTTTCAGCCACATGGCTCTGAATCCACACGTCGGGGTAGCGCGCGGCCAGCTCGCCTGCTCCGCCCAGCTGCGCGTCGGTGCTGGTGGGGGCAAAGCGCGGGGTAATGGCGTATCCCAGGCGGTCTACGCCATGCCACCGCTGGATGAGCGATTCGGTGTCGCGCAGGCTTTGCTCGGTGCCGCTCAGGCTGCCCTGCCCTTGGTTGAGCAGGTATGTCGGTGCATGGCGGTCCATCAGAACAAGCCCGGTGATCATGCGCATGTGGCGCGCTTGCGCCTCGGCCAACAAGGCATTCACCGATTCGGTGTGCGAGGTGGCGAAGGTCAGCGCGGTGGTGACGCCGTTGCGCAAAAGCTCTGCTATAAAAAAAGTAGCTGCTTGCGCACTGTGGGTGGGCTCGGAGAAGCGATTTTCTTCCGGAAAAGTGTAATTCTCCAGCCACGGCAGCAATCCGCTGGCGGGCGAGCCGATTACATCGATCTGGGGGTAGTGGATGTGCATGTCCACAAACCCCGGCGCGATGATGCGGCCGGGAAAATGCTGCACCGGGACCTGCGGATACTGTGCCGCAACAGCACCAAAGGCGCCGATGGCCTGCACCACCTGCCGCCCCTGCGCGTCGGGCCCCACCACCAGCAGGCCGTCTTCTTCAAAGAGCGCGCGGGGCGCGCCCCCGTCGGGAGGCGCAAACCACAATAACGACGCGCGATAGCCTTGCATGGCTCAGGCGGCGCGCAGGGTGCAGCTGTCGCCGATGCCATCGCGCCAGACCCGCACCTGCGACAGGCCCGGAAACTCGGCGGCTACCGCCTGCCAGATAAACGCCGCGAGGTTCTCGAGCGTGGCCGGGCCCAGGCCCTCAACCTCGTCGAGCAAGTGGTGGTCCAGGCGGGGCCGCAGCACCTGAATCGCGTTGCGCAGGTGCCCGAGGTCGACCACCATGCCGGTATCGGCGTCGGCATTGCCGGCCACCGTGACTTCTGCGTGGTAGGTGTGGCCATGGATGCGGCGGCTGCCTGCAATCTCCTGCGCGTCGTCCACCGTGCGCTTGAGCGTATGCGCGGCATCAAAGAAAAACCGCTGGCTGACTTCGCAGCGGCGGGGAATCGGTTTAGCAGGGGCTTGGGTCATCGGACGCCTGTGATCTTGTGCGTTTGCAGGGAAAGGCGCCAGCCCGGGCGCTGCAGGCACTGGGTGATGCAAGCCTCGGTGTTGGCCGCGCGCGCTGCGTTGTCCATGGGCTGCAGGTAGCGGTGCGTGAAGGTGGCAGTCTCGCACTCATCGAGCGTGATACCCGCCTGCGGCCAGACCAGCTTGAGCTCGTGGCCGGTGCGCTGAATCCACTCCGAACCGGCTTTGGGGCTGACGCAAACCCAGTCAATGCCCTCGGGCGCCATCACCGTGCCATTGGTCTCCACCGCAATCACAAAGCCCTGCGCGTGCAGCGCGTCAATCAGGACGGCGTCAACCTGGAGCAGCGGCTCGCCGCCGGTCAGCACCACAAACCGGTGCGCCGAATCCGCGGCGGGCCACTGCGCGGCGATGTGCTGCGCCAGCAGCTGCGCAGTGCTGAACTTGCCACCCAGCGTGCCGTTGGTGCCGACAAAGTCGGTATCGCAAAACTTGCAGATGGCGGTGGCGCGGTCTTCCTCGCGGCCGGACCACAGGTTGCAACCCGCAAAACGGCAAAACACCGCGGGGCGCCCTGCGTGCGAACCTTCGCCCTGCAGGGTGTAAAAAATTTCTTTGACTTGGTAGGCCATGGCGGTCAATCAGCCAGGGCCAAAGCGATGGCGCGGGTGGCGAGGTTTTTGTACATGGTAGTCCTCTACATGGCTCCGGTATTGCGACAGACGGGCCCGCCGGAGCAGCGGGCTGCGAGCATTTTACTGTGCGCCCTACTGGAAGGTCTCAAACACCTCATCGAGCTGATCCACATACCGGGCACGCACGGATGCGTCGATGAAGCTGGCGTCAAAGCTGTTACGCGCCAGGGTGTAAGCGTGGCGGGCACTCAGGCCCAGCGCGTCAAAGGTCTGGGTGAAGTTCTGGTTGAGGTAACCACCAAAGTAGGCGGGGTCGTCGGAGTTCACCGTGGCCATGATGCCGGCGTCCAGCATGCGGCCCAGGTTGTGCTGCGCCAGCGTGGGGAATACGCACAGCTTGAGGTTGGAGAGCGGGCACACGGTGAGCGGCGTTCTGTCGTGTATGAGGCGCTGCATGAGCGCGGTGTCGTGAATGGCCTGCACGCCGTGGTCGATGCGCTCGACCCGCAGCACGTCGAGCGCGCTCCAGATATAGGCCGGCGGAGCCTCTTCGCCCGCATGGGCTACCAGCCGGAAACCGAGCTGGCGGGCGCGGGCATAGACCTTGGCAAACTTCTCAGGCGGGTGGCCGACTTCACTTGAGGCCAGGCCAATGCCCACGATCTTGTCGCGCAGCGGCAGGGCCTGCTCGAGGCACTCAAACGCTTCGTCTTCGCTGAGGTGGCGCAGGAAACAAAGAATGAGCGAGGCCGTCATGCCGAATTTTTCGGGCGCTTCGGCGCAGGCGCGGTGCAGCCCGTTGATGACTGTCTCGGCACTCAGCCCGTGGCCGGTGTGGGTTTGGGTGTCGAAGAAAATTTCGGCATGCAACACCCGGTCGGCCTGCGCCCGGGCGAGGTACGCGCAGGCCATGTCGTAGAAGTCCTGCTCGGTCTTGAGCACCATGGTGCCCTCGTGATAGATGTCCAGAAACTCCTGCAGGTTGTTGAACACATAGGCGTCGCGCAGCGCCTGTTCGTTGGCAAATCGCAGCGGCACCTGATTGCGCTGGGCCAGCGCGAACATCAGCTCGGGCTCCAAGGAACCTTCGATATGCATGTGCAGCTCGGCCTTAGGCATGGCGCGCAGCAGGTCGGGCAATCGATCAGCGGCAATGGGTTTGATAGCAGGGCGGGCGGTCATCAGCAGACTCCGGAAGTAATGTTTTCTTGCACCAGGAAGCGGAACCACACCCTACTCCGCACGGGTGACACAGGATCAATGCGCAGGGCGTTTTCTCATGCGGCGCTGCATAGGGGGCAGCGGCAAAAAAAAGGGCCGCACGCGGCGGCCCTTGATCTCACCAGCAGACCATTACTTGGCGCCGGGGACCTTGCCTTCCACGCCCTTGACGTAGAAGTTCACACCGGAGAGGAACTTGTCGTCTGCAACCTCACCGTCTTTCAGAACATCCTTGCCGGCGCTGTCCTTCAGAGGACCTTTCCAGATGGCAAAGGTGCCGTCGGCCAGACCCTTTTTGATTTCCTCAACGCGGGCCTTGGTGTCGGCAGGCACGTCTTCTGCAATAGAGACGATATCGATCGCGCCTTCCTTCACACCCCACCAGACTGCGCCATTACCGGCCCAGGTGCCGTCCAGAGCTTCTTTGGTGGCCTTGATGTAGTAGGGGCTCCAGTTGATGATGGCGGAAGCCAGGTGAGCCTTGGGGCCGTAGGCGGTCATGTCAGAGTCCCAGCCGAAGGCGCGCTTGCCCTTGGCTTCTGCAGTCTTCAGAACCGCGGGGGAGTCGGTGTTCTGGAACAGAACGTCGGCACCGCCATTGATCAGGGAGGTAGCGGCTTCGGTTTCCTTGGGTGGGTCGAACCAGCCGTTCACCCACACCACCTTGGTCTTGACCTTGGGGTTCACGCTTTGCGCGCCCAGGGTGAAGCTGTTGATGTTGCGGATGACTTCAGGAATTGGAATGGAAGCGACCACGCCCAATGTGTTGGACTTGGTCATCTTGCCGGCAATCACGCCGGCCATGTAGGCGCCTTCGTAGGTGCGGCTGTCGTAGGTGCGCATGTTGTCGGCTTGCTTGTAGCCGGTGGCGTGCTCGAACTTCACGTCCTTGAAGTCGGGAGCAACCTTCAACATGGGTTCCATGTAACCGAAGGTGGTACCGAAAATCAGCTTGTTGCCGCTGGTCGCCATGTCGCGGATCACGCGCTCGGCATCGGCAGACTCAGGCACGTTTTCCACGAAGGAGGTGACGATCTTGTCGCCGAATTCTTTCTCCAAGGCCTTGCGGGCGTTGTCGTGCGCAAATGTCCAACCACCGTCGCCCACCGGGCCGACATAGGCGAACGCGATCTTCAGGGGCTCGGGCTTGGGTGCGGGTGCCGCAGCGGCCGGGGCGGGGGCGGGAGCGGGCTCTTCCTTTTTGCCGCAGCCGACAAGCGCTGCTCCGGCAACGGCCGCAAGGGCCGCAACCTTCAGCAGGGAGCGTTTTTGAAAATCTGTCATGTCACTTCCTTTTGTGAGTTGGATGGATAGAAACGAAACATTCACGCATCATGAGCCTGGGTAAAACGGCTTTCCGATGGCAGCAGGCATATTAATCCGAATCCAGCGCGGATTCCGGGAAATCAGCGCCAGCACCACGATGGTGGCAAGGTAGGGCAGCATGGTCAGGAACTGGCTGGGCAGGTCCACCCCGGCGCCCTGCAAGTGAAACTGCAACATGGTCACACCACCAAACAGATAAGCACCAAGCAACACCCGTGCCGGGCGCCAGGTGGCAAAGGTGGTCAGGGCCAGCGCAATCCAGCCCTTGCCGGCCACCATGCCCTCGACCCACAGCGGGGTGTAGACGACCGAGATATAGGCCCCCGCCAGGCCGCACATGGCACCACCTGCCACCACCGCCATCAGGCGGATTCCGCGCACCGGGTAGCCTAGCGCATGGGCCGACTCGGGGCTCTCGCCCACGCTGCGCAAAATCAGGCCGGCACGTGTGCGGTAAAGAAACCAGATCAGGGCCAGCGCGAACGCAATCGCGAGGTACACCATCGGATGGTGCTGAAACAGTGCGGGCCCAAGCAGCGGAATATCGGCCAGGCCGGGAATCGCAAAGTGAGGCCGCTCGGGGATTTTTTCCTGCACGTAAGAGATGCCCGCAAAGGCCGAGAAGCCCGCGCCGAACAGGCTGAGGGCCAGTCCGGTGGCGTATTGGTTGGTGTTGAGCCAGATCACCAGCAGGCCGAACACCGCGGCCATCACAGCACCCGCCGCCACACCCGCCAGCAGGCCGGCGATGTCGCTGCCGGTATGCACCACCGCCGCAAAACCGGCAATGGCGGCGCACAGCATCATGCCCTCGGCGCCCAGGTTGACAATGCCGGCCTTCTCGTTAATTAAAAGGCCCAGCGAGGCTATCGCCAGCACGGTACCGGCATTGAGCGTGGCTGCAATCAGCAGGGCGTAAGCGTCCATTACTTTGTACCTCCGGCGGCAGAAACCCATTTCAGGCGATAGTTCACCAGCGTGTCGCAGGCCAGCAGGCTGAACAGCAGCAGGCCCTGAAACACGCCGGTAAGCGACTTGGGCAGGCCCAGGCGCGACTGCGCCAACTCACCACCGATATAGAACATGCTCATCAACAGCGCGGAAAACACCATGCCCACCGGATGCAGGCGCCCCACATAGGCCACGATGATGGCGGCAAATCCGTAGCCCGCGGGCACATACGGCGTGAGCTGCCCGATGGGCCCCGCCACCTCGAGCGCGCCGGCCAGGCCCGCCATACCGCCCGACACCAGCAGCGCCGTCCACAAGGCTTTGCGTGAAGAAAAACCCGCATAGCGCGCCGCAGCCGGGGCCAGCCCGCCCACCTGCTGGGCAAAGCCTGCGCGGGTGCGGAACAAAAACACCCACACCGCAGCCACACCGGCCAAGGCCAGCAGCACGCCGATGCTCATGCGCGAGCCCTCAAAAAGGCGCGGAATCCGTGTGGCGGCTTCAAAGGTTTTGGTTTGGGGAAAGTTGTAGCCCAGCGGGTCTTTCCAGGGGCCGTAGACCAGATAGCCCAGCACCTGCACCGCCACGTACACCAGCATCAGGCTCACCAGAATTTCGTTGGCATTGAACTTGTCGCGCAAAAAGGCGGTGAGCCCGCTCCACAGCATTCCGCCGGCAATACCCGCCAGCACCACCGGCACCACGATCCAGCCGCCGGTGGTTTTTTCGGCCAGGAGCGCGACACCGCTGGCGGCAATGGCACCGATGATGTATTGCCCTTCGGCGCCGATGTTCCACACGTTAGAGCGAAAGCACACCGCCAGCCCCAGCGCAATCACCAAAAGCGGCGTCGCCTTGACCACCAGCTCGCCCAATGCGTAGCCGCTCTTGATCGGCTCCCAGAAAAACACCAGCAGCCCGCGGACCGGGTCTTTGCCCAGCGCCATGAAAAGCGCAATACCGATCAGCACCGTCAGCACCAAAGCCAGCAAGGGCGAGCCGTAGCCCCAGGCCTTGGAGGGCTGGGGCCGCACCTCAAGTTTGAGAGACAGATTAGCCATGGGCCACCTCCGCATCCGAGTCGGCATCTGAATCGGCACCCTCAGGAGCCGCCTTCCAAAGTCCGCTCATCCACTCGCCGATCTTTTCCACCGTCGCCTGCGCCACGTCGATAGAGGGTGAGAGCCTGCCGCTGGCAATGACATGCAGCCGGTCGCTCAGCGCGAACAATTCATCCAACTCTTCGCTCACCACTAGCACGGCACAACCGGCATCGCGCAGGGCCAGAATGGCACCGCGAATCTGGGCCGCGGCGCCCACGTCCACCCCCCAGGTGGGCTGCGAGACGATGAACAGTGCGGGCGCCGCATCGATTTCGCGGCCCACAATGAACTTTTGCAAATTACCGCCGGAGAGCGAGCGCGCCGCCGCACCGGGGCCATTGGCTTTCACGTTAAAGGCCTGAATCACACGGGCCGCGTGCTGCGCGAGCTGCGGCACCTGAATCCAACCGCCCGCAAGACCGGGCCACGAAATCGCCTCGGTGCGGGTGAGCAGCATGTTCTGGGCCAGGCTCAGGGTGGGCACCGCGCCGCGGCCCAGGCGCTCTTCGGGCACAAAGTGCAAGCCCAGCGTGCGCCGCTCGCCGGGGTGCAAGCCCGACACATCGGCCTGTCCCATCACGATGCTGCCCTTGGGGGCCCGCACGTCTTCGCCCGAGAGGGCATACAGCAGCTCCTTTTGCCCGTTGCCCGAGACGCCGGCAATTCCCAGCACCTCGCCGGCATGCACGGTGAGCGACAGGCCGTGCAAGTCCACACCAAACTGGTCTTCCCGCGCCAGGCTTAAGTCGCGCACCCGCAAGACCGGCGCGCCGGCCTGCTGGGGGCGATGCTCCAGCTGCGGTGGCTCAGCGCCAATCATCAGCCGCGAGAGCGAGGCGTTGGACTCCTCGGCCGGATTGCAAACACCGGTCACCCGGCCGGCGCGCAGCACGGTGCAGGCGCTGCACAGCTCGCGGATTTCGTGCAACTTGTGCGAGATATACAAAATGCTGCAGCCCTCGGAGGCCAGCTTTTTGAGTACCACGAACAGCTTCTCCACCGCCTGCGGCGTGAGCACCGAGGTGGGCTCGTCCAGGATAAGCAGCTGCGGGTTGGTCAGCAGGGCGCGAATGATTTCGACCCGCTGCATCTCGCCCACGCTCAGGGTGTGCACCGGGCGCTCGGGGTCGATGTCCAGGCCATATTCGCCGGCCTTGGCGGTGATGCGCTGGCTGACCTGATCAAGGCTCAGCCCCTTGTCCAGCCCCAGCCACACGTTTTCGGCCACGGTGATGGTGTCGAACAAATTGAAATGCTGGAACACCATGCTGATACCCAGCGCCCGCGCCTCCTTGGGGTTGCGGATGTTGACCGGCTGGCCGTTAAAGAGCACCTGCCCCGCATCGGGCTTGACCGAGCCGTAAATGATCTTCATCAGGGTGGACTTGCCAGCGCCGTTTTCGCCCAGCACTGCGTGGGTCTGGCCGGGCAGCACGGTCAGCGACACATCGCTGTTGGCCACCACCCCGGGATAGGCCTTGGTAATGCCGCTCAGTTGCAGGCGGTTTGAAACAGATTGCATGCGGATGGCGTCTCCTTGCGATGCCCCTATGCTAATGCGTATGGACACGACATCGCATACCGGATTACCCTCCCGCAAGAGGACACACGCCATGCATAACCCACCCCCCAACCGCCCGCTGCAATTTGTGCGGCGCGGCGAGATCGTCACCCTGCACGACATCCCCCCCACCCGCACCTTGCTGGAAGTGCTGCGCGAAGACCTGCACTGCAACGGCACCAAAGAAGGCTGCAACGAGGGCGACTGCGGCGCCTGCACCGTAGTCATCGGAGAGGCGGTGGACGGAGCCTTGCGCACCAAGGCTGTGAACAGTTGCATCAAGATGGCCCACAGCCTGCAAGGGCGCGCACTCTGGACGGTGGAAGACATTGCCGCCGAGGACGGCCGGCTGCACCCCGCGCAAGAGGCCATGGTGCAGTGCCACGGCTCGCAATGCGGCTTTTGCACGCCGGGTTTTGTGATGAGCCTGTTTGCGCTCTACCGGCAGCACGCCCAAGACGGCACGCCGGTGCGCCGCGATGACGCGCTGCACGCCCTGAGCGGAAATTTATGCCGCTGCACCGGCTACCGCCCGATTCTGGACGCCGCGCAAACCATGCTCGGCTACCCCGCTGTGCTGCTGGACGAGGCAAAAACGCTATCAAAAATAGAGCAGCTGGCGCATATAGAGCGGGCGCTAGAGGCCGATTTGGCTCAGTTTTCGGATGTTGCGTATCTGCGCCCGACCACCCTGCCCGCACTGCTGCAGGCGCGCGCGCGCCACCCCGAGGCGCAGATCGTGGCCGGATGCACCGATGTGGGGCTCTGGGTCAACAAGATGCACCGCGAATTCCCCCGCGTGCTCGACGTCACCCGCGTGACCGAGTTGCGAAGGGTGGAGGACTACCCGCACCACATCGCCATCGGCGCGGCCGTGAGTCTGGCTGAGGCATTTGACGCGCTGACCGCCGACAGGCCGCAACTGACCGGTTTTGCCAGGCGCTTTGCCGGCCTGACGGTGCGCAACGCCGGCACGCTGGGCGGCAATGTGGCCAATGGCTCACCGATTGGCGACTCCATGCCGCTGCTGATTGCGCTGGGCGCCAGCGTGGTGCTCATGGCCTGGCGCGGGGCGGAAAAAGGCGCAGGAAATGGCGCAGGAAATGGCGATAAAAAAGGGACTGAAAAGCGCGAAGGCGAAGGCCACGCCGTGCACCGCGAATTGCGGTTGGAAGATATTTACACCGGCTACCGCCAGAACGTGTTGGCGCTGGACGAGGTACTGGCGTGGATCAAGGTGCCCAAGGCCAGCTCGGAGGAGTTTTCTCGGGTCTACAAAATCTCCAAGCGCTGGGAAGACGACATCTCCGCCGTCTGCCTGGCTATCAGCCTGCGCCTGGTGGATGGCCGGGTGGCGCGAGCCGGCATCGGGGTGGGCGGCGTGGCTGCGACACCGGTGCGCGCGGTGCGTACCGAGGCCGCGCTGCAAGGCCAGCCCTGGACCGAGGCCACCGTGCGGGCCGCACAGGCCGCGCTGCAAACCGAGTTCAGCCCGATTTCCGACATGCGCGCCAGCAGCGCCTACCGCACCGAGGTGCTGGGCGGCCTGTTAGAGCGTTATTGGCTGGAAAGCCAGGGGCACACCGACACCAGCCTGGACGGCTTCGCACTGGCAGGAGACGCCACATGAGCGCCGCAGGAAGCTCCCCGTTTCACGAAAGCGCGGCCGCCCAGGTGGCCGGCGCGGTGCATTACATCGACGACCTGCCCGAGCTGCGCGGCACGCTGCATGCCGCGCCCATCCTCTCAGGCCACGCACACGGCAAGCTGCTGGGCGTGGACTGTGCCGCTGCGCTTGCCATGCCCGGCGTGGTGGATGTGGTGCTGGCGCAGGACATTCCGGGCGACCCGATGCTGGCCGCTTTTGCCGGCGATGAGCCGGTGTTTGCCTTGGACACGGTGCAGTTTGTGGGCCAGGTGGTGGGCCTGGTGCTGGCGACCACCGTGATGCAAGCCCGCCGCGCCGCGCGCAAGGTGCAGCTGCAGATTGAGCCGCTGCCGGCTGTGCTGTCGGTGCACGACGCGCTGCGGGCGCAAAGCTTTGTGCTGCCGCCGGTGCAGGTGCGCCGGGGTGACGCCGATGCAGCACTCGCAGCCGCGCAGCACACCCTGCGCGGGCGACTCGAGGTGGGCGGGCAGGAACACTTTTATTTAGAGGGCCAGATTGCCTACGCGCTGCCGCAGGAGCAAAACCAGTGGGTGATCTACAGCAGCACGCAGCACCCCGGCGAGGTCCAGCACTGGGTGAGCCATGCGCTGGGCATTGACAACCACGCGGTGCGGGTGGAATGCCGGCGCATGGGCGGCGGCTTTGGCGGCAAAGAAACCCAGGCCGGCCACCTGGCGGTGTGGGCTGCGGTGGCGGCTGCAAAAATCCGCCGCCCCGTCAAGCTGCGGCTGGACCGCGACGACGACTTCATGGTCACCGGAAAGCGCCACCCCTTTGCCTATGACTACCGCGCCGGCTTTGACGACACCGGCCGCCTGACCGCGCTAAAGCTGCAGATGGCGGTGAACTGCGGGTTTAGCGCCGACCTGTCCGGCCCGGTGGCCGACCGCGCGATCTTCCACACCGACAACGCCTACTTCCTGCAGGATGTGGACATCGTCTCCTACCGCTGCAAAACCAACACCCAGAGCCACACCGCGTTTCGTGGCTTCGGCGGGCCGCAGGGTGTGGTGCTGATTGAGGCGCTCATGGGCGAAATAGCCCGCCGCCTCGCGCTGGACCCGCTGGATGTGCGCCTACGCAACCTCTACAGCGACGAGCCCATCGCCGGCACGGCGCTCAAGCGCGACACCACCCATTACCAGATGAAGGTGGAGGACAACATCCTCCTTCCTCTGCTATCTAAACTAGAGCAGTCTTCGCAATACCGGCGGCGGGTGGAGGCGATTTCGGCATGGAATGCGGGCAGCCCCGTGCTCAAGCGAGGCATCGCCATCACGCCGGTCAAGTTCGGCATCAGCTTCACCGCCACCTTGTTCAACCAGGCCGGCGCGCTGGTGCACGTTTACACCGACGGCAGCGTCCAGGTGAACCATGGTGGCACCGAAATGGGCCAGGGCCTGCACACCAAAATCGCGCAGATTGTGGCCGACGAGCTGGGCGTGCCGTTTGAGCGGGTGCTTTGCACCGCCAGCGATACGAGTAAGGTGCCCAACGCCTCGGCCACCGCCGCCAGCGCCGGCACCGACCTCAACGGCCGCGCCGCCCAATTCGCCGCCCGCAACATCCGCGACAACCTCGCCGCCTTCGTGGCGGGGCTGGACGGCTGCGGCGCCGGCGCGGTGCGGTTTGCCAGCGGCGCAGTGACTTCGCCCACCAGCACCCGGGCGTTTGATGATGTGGTGAAGCTCGCCTATGCCAACCGCATCCAGCTCTGGAGCGACGGCTTTTACCGCACACCCAAGATCCACTACGACAAAGCCACCCTCAGCGGGCGCCCGTTTTATTACTTTGCGTATGGCGCCGCCTGCTCCGAGGTGCTGATTGACACGCTGACGGGCGAGAACAAGGTGCTGAAAGTGGACATCCTCCACGACGTGGGCCGCAGCATCAACCCCGCCATCGATCTGGGGCAGATTGAAGGCGGTTTTGTGCAAGGCATGGGCTGGCTCACCACCGAGCAACTGGTCTGGAATGCGCAAGGCAAGCTCACTACCCACGCGCCCAGCACCTACAAAATCCCCACCGCCGCCGATGTGCCCGAGCATTTCAAGATCGAGCTCTGGCCCGAGCCTAACCGCGAGGACAACGTCTTCGGCAGCAAAGCCGTCGGCGAGCCGCCCTTCATGCTGGGCATCAGCGTGTTTGAAGCCCTGCGCGACGCTGTGGCCCAAGCCCGCGGGGCGGACGCTGCCGCGCAGCTGGAAGCTCCGGCTACGCCGGAGAACGTGTTGAGGGCTTTGCAGGGCTGAAGGGGCGGGGCCTCTCAACTGACCACTGACCACTGGCTCGGCGACCGCTACACCCCGGCCAATGCGCGCAGCGCGCCCGGGTCCACCAGATTTACCGTGCGGCCCGAGCCGCTGATGAGGCTGCGCTCGCGCAAGTGACTCAGAACGCGGGAGAGGGTTTCGGGCGCCATGCCAAGTTGCGCGGCAAGCAGGCGCTTGCGCTGATGAAGCTGCACAGAGTAGGCGCCTTTGTCGTTGGATTCGGAGTGCTCGAGCAGCCACTGGGCGCAGCGCGCCTCTGCGCCCTTGGAGAGCCGGCTTACCGCCAGCTCGGTTTGTTCGCGGTGGGCCTGCGCCACGCCGCTAAGCATGCTTCTGCTGAGGTGGCGGTTGGCGTCCAGTGCGGCCTGAAAGTCGACCATGGGTACCTGGCGCAGCAGCACATCGGTTTGGGCCACCGCGTCCATCGCAGAGGGCAGCTCCAGCACGGCGGCGGTGGGGTCTACCCAGCCGGGCCCCTGCATCTGGCCCAGCTGATGCTCCAGTCCCTCGTCTTTGCCCCCTGCTGCGCCACTGACGCCAAAGATGATCTGACCGCTCTCGAGGTAGAGCGCGGAGCGGGTGGCATCACCCCGGCGAAGCAGCACGCTGCCGGCCGCCCGCCACTCGGGGCTGCTGCGCGCCAGGAGCGGCTGGAATACGCTGGGAGGGAGTGCGGACATGGCTGCCACTGTGCCCGCGGGCAGGTGTGGCGGCCTTGCGACAGATCAAACTTAGGGCTACAGCACCAAAATCGCCCGGAAATCGTTCACGTTGGTGTGGGTGGGGCCGGTGGTAAACAGGTCGCCCAGGGGCTGAAAGAAGCCCGCCGCGTCGTTGCGGTCCAGGCAATCGGTCAGCGACACGCCCGCAGCGGCGGCGCGGGCCAAGGTATCAGGCCCGACCATGGCGCCTGCGTTGTCCTCCACGCCGTCAATGCCGTCGGTGTCGGCTGCCAGCGCCCAGACGCCGGCCTGCCCCTGCAGCCGCTGCGCCAGCCCCATGCAAAACTCTCCGGCCCGGCCGCCGCGCCCGCGGGTGGCACCCTCGCGGCGGGGCCGCACCGTCACCGTGGTTTCGCCCCCGCTCAAAATCACGCAGGGCTTGGCAAAGGGTTGCTGCGCGCCGGCACTGCGCATGGATGCTGTGCGGGCAAGAGCCGCGTGCACCTTGCCCACCTCGCGGGACTCGCCCTCGAGCTCGTCGCTCAGAATGTAGGCGTTCAGCCCCATAGACGCCGCCATGTCAGCCGCCGCTTGCAGTGACTGCTGCGGCGTGGCAATCAGGTGCACGGTGTTGCGGGCAAAGATGGCGTCGTCGGGTTTGGGCGTTTCCAGCACTCCGGATTCCAGCGCTTTGAGCACAAAATCGGCCTCTGGAGCTTGTGAATCCTGCGTGAGTCGCTTCAAAATTGATAGCGCATCGGCACAGGTCGTGGGGTCGGGCACGGTCGGGCCGCTGGCAATGACGCTGGGATCGTCGCCCGGCACGTCGCTGATCAGCAGCGTGACCACCTGCGCCGGATGGCAGGCCGCGGCCAGCCGGCCGCCTTTGATGGCCGAGAGGTGCTTGCGCACGCAGTTCATCTCCTGGATGTTGGCGCCACTCTCCAGCATGAGTTGATTGATGCGCTGCTTGAGCTCCAGGCTGATGGCAACGGGCGCGCCGGCGTCCTCCCACTGCGCGGGCAGCGTCAGGAGCGAGGAGCCGCCGCCGGAAATCAAGCAAATCACCAGGTCATCCGCAGTCAGGCCCTGGGTGAGTGCCAGGATGCGCTGCGCAGCAGCCAGCCCTGCAGCGTCGGGCACCGGGTGGGCGGCTTCCACCACCTCGATGCGCTGCGGCGCTGCGTCCGCGGGCAGGGGCGGCGTGTGGCCGTAGCGGGTGACGACCAGCCCTGACAGGGGCTTGTCCTGCGGCCAGAGCGCGTCCAGCGCGTGGGCCATGGCGCCGCCGGCTTTGCCCGCACCGAGCACGAGAGTGCGGCCTGTCGGGGCGGGCGGCAAAAAAGCACCCAGGGTGTGCGCCGGTAGGGCCTTCTGCACGGCAGCCCAGTACAGGCGGACAAGCAGGTCGCGCGGGGCGAGTTCGGAGAAATGCGGCTGTGATGGTGCGTTGGCGGGTGTCATAGTGGCTCCATCATGGCGCGAAATTGGGCGCAAAATCTGCGGGCGCTCGGCGCTGGAGAAAAATATTGTCATGGGCACATTGCTGATTCACAACGCGCGCGCGGTCGCCACCATGGACCACACCGATCCCACGCAGGCCACCGAACTGCGGGACGCCTCGGTCTATATCGAGGGCAACCGCATTGCGTATGTCGGCCCGACAACCGGCCTTGCGGCGCGGGCGCTGGAAGCGGATGAGGTGATTGACGCGCGGCGCCACCTGGTGATGCCTGGCATGGTCAACACCCACCA
Source organism: Rhodoferax sp. OV413 (assembly GCF_945881795.1). GTDB lineage: Bacteria > Pseudomonadota > Gammaproteobacteria > Burkholderiales > Burkholderiaceae_C > Allorhodoferax. The sequence goes on along the minus strand of NZ_CAMCVG010000002.1, from coordinate 35,622 downwards.
CCACATGTACCAGAGTCTGACCCGCGCGATTCCGGCGGTGCAAAACGCAGAGCTGTTTGGCTGGCTGCGCGGGCTCTATCCCCTGTGGGCCGGGCTTACGCCCGAGATGGTGCAGGTGAGCACCCAGATCGCTATGGCCGAACTGCTGATGAGCGGCTGCACCACCAGCAGCGACCACCTCTACATCTACCCCAACGGCGTGCGGCTGGACGACAGCATTGGCGCGGCCGCCGAGATCGGCATGCGCTTCGTAGCCACCCGCGGCAGCATGAGCGTGGGCCAGAGCCAAGGCGGCCTGCCTCCGGACCGGGTGGTAGAACAAGAAGACTTCATTCTCAAAGAAAGCCAACGGCTGATCGAGCAGCACCACGATGCAAGCTGGGGCTCCATGCTGAATGTGGCGCTGGCGCCCTGCTCTCCTTTCAGCGTGAGCCGCGACCTGATGCGCGAAGCCGCCCTGCTGGCCCGCAGCTTCAAGGGGCAGGGCGTACGCCTTCACACCCACCTGGCCGAAAACGACCACGACATCGCCTACAGCCGCGAAAAATTCGGCTGCACCCCCGCCCAATACGCCCAAGACCTGGGCTGGCTCGGCGACGACGTGTGGCACGCCCACTGCGTCAAGCTGGACGACGAGGGCATCAGCCTGTTTGCAGCGAGTCGCACCGGCGTGGCGCACTGCCCCTGCAGCAATATGCGCCTGGCCAGCGGTATTGCGCCGATACGCAAAATGCTGAACGCCGGCGTGCCGGTAGGCCTGGGTGTGGACGGCAGCGCCAGCAGTGACGCGGCCCACATGGTGAACGAAGCCCGCCAAGCCCTGCTGCTGGCCCGCGTAGGCCGCGCCATGCAGCCGCCTGAGGAGCGTGTGTTGCCCACTGGCGAGCGTCGCACCTTCTTCGGTTGCGATTTGGGCCCGGCCGAAATGACCGCGCGGGATGCCCTGAGCGTGGCCACCCGGGGCGGCGCGCAGGTGCTGGGCCGCAAAGACATTGGCTACCTGGCAGTAGGCATGTGCGCCGACCTGGCACTGTTTGATTTGGACACACTGGCCTTCGCCGGTGGCGCGGTGCACGACCCTGTCGGCAGCCTGCTGCTGTGCGCCAGCCCGCAGGCGGACTACACGGTCGTCAACGGCAAAGTAGTGGTGCGCGAGGGCTATCTCGAAACCGTAGACCTTGGCCCGCTGATGGAGCGCCACAACCGGCTGGCGCTGCAGCTGGCTACGGCTGCCATCTACTGACCTCACCTGCGCAGTAGCTAAAGGCAATAGCGCGAATTTGCTCCTGAAATAGGAGCTACTCGCGCAATATCTACAGGCGCTAGAGGCCAATTCAAGCCTCAACGCACGAGGCAGGGGCGCTTGGGGTCGAACTTCCAACCGGGGATCAGGTACTGCATGGCCATCGCGTCGTTGCGCGCGCCCAGGCCGTGCTGCAAGTAGAGCTGGTGGGCTTTATCCACTTCGACCATGTCCAGCTCCACTCCCAAACCGGGTGTGGTGGGCACGGCAATTTGCCCGCCCACAATCTGTAGTGGGTCCGTGGTCAGGCGCTGGCCGTCTTGCCAGATCCAGTGCGTATCAATGGCCGTTACCTTGCCCGGTGCAGCGGCCGCCACATGGGTGAACATGGCCAGCGACACGTCAAAGTGGTTGTTGGAATGCGAACCCCAAGTCAGTCCCCATGTTTGGCAGACCTGCGCCACCCGCACCGAACCCTGCATGGTCCAGAAATGCGGGTCAGCCAGGGGAATGTCCACGGACTGCAAGGCCAGCGAATGCGCCAGCTCGCGCCAGTCGGTGGCAATCATGTTGGTGGCAGTGGGTAGGCCGGTGGCGCGGCGGAACTCGGCCACGACTTCACGGCCCGAAAACACACCTTCCGCACCACAGGGGTCTTCGGCATAGGCCATCACGCCATGCAAGTCGCGGCACAGGCGAACCGCGTCATTCAACAGCCATCCACCGTTCGGGTCCAGGGTGATGCGGGCTTGGGGGAAGCGGGCATGCAAAGCGCGGATGGCCTCCACCTCTTCTTCGCCGCGCAGCACACCGCCTTTGAGCTTGAAATCCTGAAAGCCGTAGCGCGCAAAAGCGGCCTCGGCCAGGCGCACCACGCCGTCTGCGTCCATGGCTTTTTCGTGGCGCAGGCGCTTCCAGTCGTCGGCCTCATCCGGCTCGCTGATGTAGGGCAAGTCAGTCTGCTGGCGGTCGCCCACATAGAACAGGTAGCCCAGCACCGCGACGCTGCTGCGCTGTTGGCCATCACCCAGCAAGGCCGCCACCGGAACGCCCAGAAATTTACCCAGCAAATCGAGCAAGGCACTTTCCACGGCGGTCACTGCGTGTATCGCCACGCGCAGGTCAAAGGTCTGCAGGCCACGACCCTCGCTATCGCGGGCTGCAAAGGCTTCCCGCATGCGGTTCAGGATGGCGTTGTAGTTGCCGATGGATTGACCCACTACCAAGGAGGCAGCATCTTCCAGCGTCTGGCGGATCTTCTCGCCGCCGGGCGCTTCGCCCACACCGGTGTTGCCACTGCTGTCGGTCAGGATGACGATGTTGCGGGTAAAAAAGGGCGCGTGGGCACCACTCAGGTTCATCAGCATGCCGTCATGGCCGGCAACCGGAATGACGCGTAGCGCAGTCACCACAGGGGCGCCGCGCACAGAGGGTTTTTCAGACGGGGGCATAGTCAATCTCCTTAGCGGGGCGCTCGAAATGGAAGGATGGACGGCGTCCTTACATATAGGACATCATACAACTAAACCGCATCGACCTGCGACTTTCTCAAGCGGTCCTTGCTGTTAGCAAGATGGGTTCGCATGGCGGCGCGGGCCGCATCCCCGTCATGATTGCGGATGGCATTGAAGATGTATTCGTGTTCGCCATGTACCCGCTTCAGGTAAGCCAAGCGCCCTTCCGGCGCACTGCTGGCGGTGTTGATGCGGGTGCGCGGAATGATCATGGTGCCCAGGTAGGTCATAAGGTCCGCAAAGTGGCGGTTACCCGTGGACTTGGCAACTTCCATGTGAAAGCTGAAGTCGGAAGGCACCGCATCCGAGTCTTCTTCGATCGACTTCTGGAACGCATCCAGCATAGCCTGCATGGCCTGCAAATTGGCTTCGGTACGGCGTTGTGCCGCCAGGCCCGCCGCTTCGGTTTCCAAAGAAATCCGCAGCTCCAGCAGGGCAATCACATCTGCGACGGTGGCGAAATCCACATCAGCGATCTGGAAATTCCCACTGCTTTGCGGTGCGAGTGCAAAGGTGCCTACACCGTGACGGGTCTCCACCAGACGGTTGGCTTGCAGGCGCGAAATGGCTTCACGCACCACGGTGCGACTGACCTCAAAACGGCCCATGATTTCCGACTCGGTGGGCAATTTGTCGCCGGGTTTGATGGCGCCTTCGCGGATGCTGGCAGCCAGACTTTCGACCACCTCATTCACCAGGCCCTTGGAGCGGCGCGGGCGCAATGCATCGGCCGACTCCGGTGTTGCGCTTGACGCTGCAATTGTTCTAGGGGTTTGCACTAGGTCCATGGAAAAATCCTTGACGCGGTCTGAGACGATGACCACAATTTAACACATCAGACAACACACAACTGACATTTCATCTCTCTATTTCATGACAATCAAAGTACACCACACTTTGCTGATGACCGGCGCCGCAGGCGGCTTGGGCACCGCAATGCGCGATCGTTTGAAGGCCAATTGCGAGGTCTTGCGGCTCTCCGACCGGAGCGATTTCGGCCCCGCTCGCGCTGGTGAAGAATTGATGCTGGCAGACCTGGCAGACGCCTCAGCCGTGGACGCCATGGTGAAGGGCGTGAACGCCATCGTGCATTTCGGCGGCATATCCGTGGAAGGCCCGTTCGAGCCCATTCTGCAAGCCAACATCCTCGGCGTTTACAACTTGTACGAAGCAGCACGCAAGCATGGAGTGAAGCGTGTGGTGTTCGCCAGCTCCAACCACGTGACCGGCTACTACAAGCAAAGTGAAACCATCACCCTGAACCACCCTGCCCGTCCGGACAGCCTGTATGGCGTGAGCAAGGCTTTTGGTGAAGACCTGTCACGCATGTACTTTGACCGCTACGGGATTGAGACAGCCTGCGTACGCATCGGCTCTTCGTTTGCAGAACCACGCGACCGCCGCATGCTGGCGAGCTGGCTGAGCTTTGACGACCTGCACCGCCTGGTAACTGCATGCCTGACCACCCCCGTACTGGGTCACACCGCGATTTTCGGCATGTCGGATAACGCGGTCACTTGGTACGACAACAGCGCGGCCCGCCACGTGGGCTACGTGCCGCAGGACAGCTCTGACCCGTTCCGCGAGGCTGTCTACGCCCGGACACCCGAACCCGATGTGACTGATCCGGCCGTGATCTACCAGGGCGGCGGCTTCTTGTTCCAGGGCGAGCCGATGACGACCCACTTGCCCGGAAAAAAACCCTGAGTCACTGGCCACACATGACAACTACCGTGAGCAAAGCTGCTCTTTTCAGTGATTCCCGCGACGCCGTGGGCGAGAGCCCTGTGTGGTCGGTGGCGGAACAGGCGCTCTATTGGGTAGACATCGAGGGACAGAGACTGCACCGACAGGATTGGCAAACGCGCAGCCGCCAGACCTGGCAGCTACAGGAGCGGGTAGGTTGTATTGCACTGAGCGACCGGGGCACCGTCATTGCAGCCATGGAGAGTGGCGTCTTCGAAGTGCGCTTGCTGACAGCGCCCGATGTCGCGGTCGAGCAACTGGCGTCGATCAATCACCCTGAGAGTGATATGCGCTTCAATGACGGGCGATGCGACGCTTCGGGCCGTTTCTGGATCAGCACCATGGTGCGCAACATGGGCCTCTCCAGCAAGGCTGGTGGGATTTATTGTCTGGATGAGCGCGGGCTCCAAGGCCCCGTGAAAAAGGGGTTCATTACCGCCAACGGCATGGCTTTCAGCCCGGACAACCGTACCGCCTACCTTTCCGACTCCCACCCGAGCGAGCAAAAAATCTACAAACACGACTTCGTGCTGGAAAGCGGCAACTGGGGCCCTGCCGAACTGCTGGTGGACATGAAGCCACTCCCCGGTCGGCCGGACGGTGCGGCCATGGATACGCAAGGCTGCTACTGGATCTGTGGAAATGACGCGGGCCAGGTGCACCGCTTCAGCCGCCATGGCGATTTGCTGGAATCGATCCATGTGCCCATGAGCAAGCCCTCCATGTGCTGCTTTGGCGGCCCCGAATTACGCCACCTTCTAGTGTCATCCATCCGCCCGCCGATACCCGTTGATGGCTTTGATGCCACTTTCGACGGCGCAGTCGTTGTGCTTGATCCCGGTGTACAGGGCTTGCCTGAACCTTTGTTTTCCCGTTTTCCCGTCCGTTAACCCCCAACCAATCCCATAGAGGAGACATCATGAAACTGGTACCTACCCTTCTGGCCGCTGCAGCGGCTGCCTTGAGCCTGACCGCCCAAGCCGTTGAATTCAAGTCCGCCGACATCCATAACTCGGACGACTACCCCACCGTCACCGCCGTCAAGTTCATGAGTGAAGAGCTCAAAAAAGCAACCGGCGGCAAGCACAGCATCAAGGTGTTCAACAAAGGTGCCTTGGGCACCGAAAAAGAAACCATTGACCAGGTGAAGATCGGCGCGCTGGACATGGTGCGCGTGAACATCAGTCCCATGAACTCGGTCTGCGCCAAGACCAACATTCCGGTGCTGCCCTTCTTGTTCCGCTCGGTCGACCACCTGCACAAAGTGCTGGACGGCCCTATCGGTGAAGAAATCGCCAAGGACTGCGAAGCACAAGGCTTTGTGCTGCTGGCCTACTACGATTCCGGCGCGCGCTCCATCTACAGCAAGAAGCCCATCAAGTCGGTGGCCGACACCAAGGGCCTGAAAATCCGCGTACAGCAGTCCGACCTGTGGGTGGCACTCACAGCTGCCATGGGCGCCAACCCTACCCCCATGCCTTTTGGTGAGGTAATGACTGCCCTGAAGACCGGCATCATTGACGCTGCTGAAAACAACTACCCTTCTTACGGCTCAGGCAGCCGCCACTTTGAAGTGGCCAAGTTCTATAACAAGACCGAACACTCCATGGCTCCCGAAGTACTCTTGTTCTCCAAGATTGCCTGGGATAAGTTGCCCAAAGCCGAGCAGGACCAAGTCCGTGCAGCGGCCAAGGCATCGGTCGCTTTCAACCGCACCGCCTGGGCGGCCTATGAGAAGAAAGAATTCGACATGGTGAAGGCTGCAGGTGTCGAGATCGTGGAAGTGGACAAAAAGTCCTTCCAGGACGTGATGGGTCCCGTCTACGACAAGTTCGCGAACACCCCTGACATGAAGCGTCTCGTGAAGGCCGTGCAAGACACGAAGTAATTCGCGTCTGTGCCACCTCCCGGCCTGAGGGCCGGGAGGTTTTCTTTCTTCACCGGAGCCCCCCATGTACACCCGCTTCTGTGCCACGCTATCCAAGCTTAGTCTGATGCTTGCGGTAGTGGGCCTCATCGTGCTCATCGCCTGCGTGCAATACCAGGTTATCGGGCGCTATGTTTTTAACGACACCCCCACCTGGGCAGAGGCATTGGCCTTGCTGCTCGTGCTCTACATCACCGCGCTGGGCGTGGCCGTCGGCGTGCGAGATGCCGGCCATATCGGCATGGATTCCATCATCAGCCTGCTGCCAGAGCGCCTGCGCCTGAAGCTGGAAATCCTGATCCACATCCTGGTGGGCACTTTCGGCGCACTGATGGCCTACAACGGCTACATCTGGGCAGCCCTCAAATGGAACGACCAGAAGCCTATGCTCCCCATCCCCTCCAGCATGGACTACGTGCCACTCATCATCGCCGGCGTGCTGGTGGTGCTTTTTACGATTGAACATGTGATCGCCCTCATTCAGGGCAAGGAAGTGGTGCCGGCATGGAACTGACTGTTTTGGGTGTGAGCTTCGGCTTGCTGTTGATCATTGGGGTGCCCGTAGGATTCGCGGTCGGACTCGCGTCTGTCGCCACCATCATCACCGCCGGATTGCCGGTAGCCGTGGTGTTCCAGAAGATGGTGGGAGGCATGCAGGTGTTCTCCTTCCTGGCGATTCCGTTTTTCATCTTTGCCGGTGAGTTGATGCTGCACGGCGGCATCGCACACCGCATCGTGCGCTTTGCCAACAGCTTGGTTGGCCATGTGCGCGGCGGTTTGGGTATGTCCAACGTGGTAGGTTGCACCTTGTTCGGCGGGGTCGCGGGATCACCAGTGGCAGACGTGTCCGCCATGGGCTCTGTGATGATTCCGCTCATGAAGAAGGAAGGCTACGACACCGACTACGCGGTGAACGTGACGACCCACGCCTCGCTGGTCGGTGCCCTGATGCCTACCAGCCACAACCTGATTTTGTACACCTTGGCCACAGCAGGCATCGCGTCAGTGAGCGTGCTGAACATGATGCTCGCCTGCGTAGTGCCAGCCCTGTTGCTGACCGCCCTGAACTTGCTGGCTGCCTACGGTGTGGCCATCAAGCGCGGTTACCCCACCCGCGGTGTCTTCCCAGGCTGGGGTGAAGTGTTCAATAGCTTCATCGCTGCACTGCCGGGCTTGCTGATCGTGGTCATCATTCTGGTGGGGATCTTGTCAGGCGTTTTCACTGCCACCGAGTCCGCTGCCACTGCTGTACTTTGGGCGCTTCTGATCACTGCGGTCGCTTACCGGTCCTTATCGTGGAACGACTTCATCAAGTCCTGCGCTAAGGCGAGCAAGACCACCGGTGTGGTGCTGTTCCTGATCGGAATTTCCAGCGCTTTCGGTTACTTCCTGGCGATGTATGACGTGCCCGAGCGCACCGGCGAGTTGATGGGAACCATTACCCAAAGCCCCTGGATGATTTTCCTGATGATCAACATCGCGTTGTTCGTACTGGGTACTTTTCTGGACATGGCGCCCACGCTGCTGATCTGCACGCCCATCTTCCTGCCGATTGCCCAGAAATTCGGCATGGACCCGACCCAATTCGGTGTGGTGATTTTGCTCAACTGCGCACTCGGTCTGAACACCCCTCCCGTGGGGACAACCCAGGCGGTGGGCTGCGCCATCGGTGGCATTTCGATAGGGCAGGTCATGCGATCCATCCTGCCGTTTTACGGCGCCCTGCTGGCTTGCATGATGCTGGTCACCTACGTCCCGGCGTTCTCCTTGTGGCTCCCCAACTTCGTGTTGGGCCGCTGAACACACCACTGAAAGCACACCATGCAACGTCGACAAATTCTGCAAGCGGGGCTGGCAGTGGCCGCCACGTCTCCTACCTGGAGTCGGGCCGACACCTGGCCCGCCAAACCCATCGCTCTGGTGGTTCCATTCCCTCCTGGCGGATCTACCGACCTGATTGCGCGGGCATTGTCGACCAAGCTGCCCGAGAAGATGGGCCCGGGCTTTACCTTCATCGTGGACAACAAGGCAGGGGCCACCGGCACCATAGGCGCAGCACAGGTCGCGCGCGCGCCGTCGGATGGCTACACCTTTCTGGTGTCGTCTCTCGGGCCATTCGTGATTGCCCCGCATCTGATCAAAGCGAACTACGACGCCCTCAAAGACCTGGACCCCATCACCATCGTGGCGCAAGCACCCAATGTGCTGGTAGTGCCTGCGGCCTCCGCGCGCAAGTCGGTGCCGGAAGTCATCAATTACCTGAAGGCCAACCCGGACAAGATGAGCTTTGCCTCTTCCGGCAACGGCAGCAGCGACCACCTGACCGCCGAATTGTTCTGGCAACAGACCGGTACCACTGGGGTGCATGTCCCCTACAAAGGCGGCGGCCCGGTGATGACCGACCTGCTGGGCAATCAGGTGGATTGTTCGTTCATGAACATCAACACAGCGCTACCCCAGATCAGGGCCGGCAAACTGCGCGCACTGGCCATCACAAGTGCCAAACGCTCCCCGTTGTTGCCCGACGTTCCTACCCTGGAAGAAAGCGGTGTCAAGGAAGCCAACGTTAACTCCTGGCAAGCGGTGGCGGCACCCAAAGGCCTGCCCGCTGATATCAAGAAGCGAATGTTCGATGCCATTGTGGCCTCTATCAAAGACCCTGTCGTAGCTCCCAAGTTGCTGGAGCTGGGCTTTGAACTGGTACTCAACACCCCCGAGCAATTTGCCAGCTACCAGGCTGCCGAATATGTCCGTTGGCAGAAGCTGATCAGCGCTCGCAACATCAAAGCCGACTGAAGCCTTCATGAGTTCGAACCCTTCTTCTCCACCGGATTCACCACGCAGCATTCGCATGCACATTGCGGACAACGTGGCCATCGTAGTCAACGACGGCGGCCTGCCGGCCGGCTCCATTCTGCCCGACGGCGTGACTCTGGTGGACCGCGTGCCCCAGGGCCACAAAGTGGCTTTAACCGCGATTGCCAAAGACGCCGTGGTGCTGCGCTACGACGTACCTATCGGATACGCACTCAAGGACATACCTGCCGGTGCTTGGGTGCATGAGCGTTTGCTCCAGATGCCCGAAGCGCGGGCGCTCGATAACCTGCCCAAGGCGACTGCGCCGGCATGGAATGCCGAGCCGCTCACCGGCTTCACCTTCGAGGGTTACCGCAATGCGGATGGTTCCGTGGGAACCCGGAACATTCTGGCCATCACGACTACCGTGCAATGCGTGGCTGGCGTGGTGGACTTTGCAGTGCAGCGCATCAAAGAGCAGCTGCTCCCGCGCTACCCGAATGTGGACGATGTCATTGGCCTGGAGCACAGCTATGGATGCGGTGTGGCCATTGATGCACCGGATGCCATCATTCCCATACGGACCCTGCGCAACATTTCGAAGAACCCCAACTTCGGTGGTGAAGTGATGGTGGTCAGTCTGGGCTGCGAAAAGCTGCAACCCGAGCGCTTGTTGCCGCCAGGCTCCATCCCCCTGCAAGCAAACGAAGCGCTGGATGTGGTGTGCTTGCAAGCTGACAAGCACGTCGGCTTCATGAGCATGATTGATTCGGTCCTGGCCTCTGCGGTGCCGCACTTGGAGCGGCTGAACGCGCGTCGCCGCGAAACCGTTCCTGCCAGCGAGCTGGTGGTAGGCGTGCAGTGCGGAGGCAGCGACGCCTTCTCGGGTGTGACTGCCAACCCCGCCGTGGGCTATTGCACCGACTTGCTGATACGCGCCGGTGCCACGGTGATGTTCTCCGAAACCACCGAGGTGCGAGACGCCATCGAGCAAATGACGGTCCGCGCCACCAGCCCTGAAATCGCTGACGCTATGGCCCGCGAGATGGCTTGGTACGACGCCTATCTGGGCCGCGGCCAGGCCGACCGCAGTGCCAACACCACCCCGGGCAACAAAGCCGGCGGCCTTTCCAATATCGTGGAAAAAGCCATGGGCTCCATCATCAAGTCCGGCACCGCGCCTATCAGCGGTGTGTTGTCGCCAGGCGAGAGGCTGCAGCACAAGGGCTTGCACTACGCAGCCACTCCGGCCAGCGACTTTATCTGCGGTACGTTGCAATTGGCGGCCGGCATGAACCTGCATGTGTTCACCACTGGCCGTGGTACTCCCTATGGTTTGGCCGAGGTACCGGTTATCAAAGTGGCCACCCGCACTGACCTGGCACGCCGCTGGCACGACCTGATGGATGTGAACGCAGGCCGCATTGCCGATGGCGAAGCCACGATTGAAGACATGGGCTGGGAACTCTTCCGCCTGATGTTGGAGGTCGCCAGCGGCCGCAAAAAAACCTGGGCTGAACACTGGAAGTTGCACAACTCCCTCGTGCTGTTCAATCCGGCCCCCATTACTTGACCCCCGAATCCACCGAGGCCTGCCATGAGCTACCCCACCCCTTACCGCCCTTTCCCCAACCAGTTCAAAAAAGACCTGCTGGCCGGCAAACGCCTGATCGGGTGCTGGGCATCCCTGGCCAGCGCCATCAGCACCGAAGTGCTGGGTGTTGCCGGGTTTGACTGGATCCTGCTGGACGGCGAACACTCGCCCAACGATGTCATTACTTTTGTGCCTCAACTCATGGCGCTCAAGGACAGCGTGAGTGCTCCGTTCGTGCGTCCTACCAGCAACAACGCCATCGAGATCAAGCGTCTGCTGGATGCCGGCTTCTACAACTTTCTCGTGCCTTTCGTGGAGACCGCCGAAGAAGCGCGCCAGGCCGTCGCCGCCACACGCTACCCGCCTGAGGGCATGCGGGGCGTATCTGTCGTGCAGCGCAGCAACCGATACGGCACAGTGGCCAATTACTTTCAGGAAGCCAACCAGCACATGTGTGTGGCGGTCCAAATTGAGAGCCGGCAAGCCGTGATGGCCACTGCTGAGATTGCCGCTGTATCTGGTGTGGATTGCATTTTTGTAGGTCCATCAGACTTAGCTGCCGGCTACGGTCATCTGGGCAACGCCAACCACCCCGAGGTGCAAGAGGCCATTGCCAGCGTGTTTGCCCAGGCCAAAGCCCAAGGCAAGCCCACCGGCATCCTCGCTCCGGTGGAAGCTGACGCGCGCCGCTACATGGAAATGGGCGCGACCTTTGTGGCGGTGGGTAGCGATCTGGGGCTGTTCCGTAACGCAACGCAGGCTTTGCGGGACCGGTACCTCAGCTAATTTTTCTCCGGACATCGAGGCTGGGTGGTAGCGCGTTCTGCTGCGTGTCCCCTGCCCTTCGGACTCCTCCTTGACCTCCGCAGAACACGCGGTCTCCCAGCCCACTCTGATCGACGATTTCTTACTCCATCGCTTTAACACTATGACAACTCTCGGATTTATCGGTCTCGGCATCATGGGCAACCCTATGGCGGGCCATTTGCTTGCTGCGGGACACACCGTGTACCTGAACACCCGTGGCAGTGTCCAGCAAAATCTGCTGGAAGCAGGCGGCAAGCCCTGCGCGAGCGCGAAAGAAGTGGCGCAGAGGGCAGACATTCTCTTTCTGATGCTGCCGGACACGCCGGACGTCGAGCAGGTGCTGTTCGGCGCCAACGGCGTGGCCGAAGGCCTGAGCCTGGGCAAGACGGTGGTCGACATGAGCTCTATCTCGCCCATCGATACCAAGGTGTTTGCGCAAAAAATCAATGCACTGGGCTGCCAGTACATGGATGCCCCGGTCTCCGGAGGCGAAGTCGGCGCCAAGGCGGCCAGCTTGACCATCATGGTGGGCGCCGAAGAAGCTACCTTCAACGCCGTGTTGCCATTGCTGCAGCTCATGGGCAAAAACATCACGCTGGTGGGCGGCAACGGCGATGGCCAGACCACCAAGGTGGCCAACCAGATCATTGTCGCGCTCAACATCGCTGCTGTGGGCGAGGCCCTGCTGTTTGCCAGCAAAGCCGGTGCGGACCCTGCCAAAGTGCGCCATGCGCTGATGGGCGGATTTGCCGCCTCGCGCATTCTGGAAGTGCATGGCGAGCGCATGGTCAAGCGCACCTTCAACCCCGGCTTCCGCATCAGCCTGCACCAGAAAGACTTGAACCTGGCCCTAAGTGGTGCCAAAGCCATGGGCCTGGCATTGCCCCAGACCGCAGGGGCCGCGCAACTGATGCAGGTGTGTGCCGCTAACGACATGGCTGGCCTGGACCACTCTGCCTTGGTGCGCGCCCTGGAAATCATGGGTGCACACGAAGTCGCCACGGGCTGATGCGATGAAGCCACGTACGCCATGGCGATGCCTTGCCCTCGCCAGCCTGTTGCTGGTGAGCACCACCAGCCATGCGCAGACCAAATTGCGTGCGTGGAATATTCACCCTGACGGCTACCCGGTCACTGAGGCGCTCAAGCGCTTTGCCAGTCTGGTGGCCCAGGGAACCTAAGGCCGCTACCAGATGGAAATTTTTTTCCAACGCCACCTTGGGCGACCAGCCCAAGGCAGTGCAGATGCTCAAGTCCGGCGAGATTGACCGGGCCGAATTCAGCTCCGGGCCCTTGTCGGATTCAGCACCGGGTCTCAAGGCGCTGAACCTGCCTTTTTTGTTTACCGATTCCGCCCACATGTTCAAACATCTGGACGGCAAGCTGGGTGAGCGCTTCGCCGCCAAACTGCAGGCAGCCGGTTTTGTAGTGCTGGGCTGGTACGACGGCGGAGGCCGCTCGTTCTACTGTGTGAACCGGCCGCTCAACAGCTTCAAGGACCTCGCCGGTGCACGGATCCGGGTTCAGCAATCCGAGGTGTATCTGGAGATGGTGAAGCTGCTGGACGCAACACCCGTAGCGCTACCCTTCAAAGAAGTGATGGCTGCGCTCGAAAAACGCGAAGTGGACTGCGCAGAGAACAACATGCCCTCCTTCGAGTCGACCTGGCACTACAAGGTGGCCAAGTCGGTGTATGTGACCAACCATGTGATCTCGCCCGAAGCCTTGGTGGTGTCCACCAAGCTGTGGGACAGTCTCAGTGCTGCCGACAAAACCGCCTTCAGCAAGGCCGGAGCGGAGTCAGCTGCACTCATGCGCGAACTGTGGAACAAGCGCGTGGCCTCTGCGATTGAGACGGCCTCCAAACAGGTCGTGCAATTTGTGCGGCTCAAGGATCCGGCGCCCATGGTTCGTCGCATGTCCCCCCTGTACGGCAAGTACATGAACGATCCGAGCACTCGGGAAGAGTTGCTGAGCATCATCAGCAATTGAGAGCAGCAGGGCGTTAGGATGGCAGGCAGTTCACTTGCCCGCCGCACTGACCTCTTTCGCAGCCTCTGTGCTGCTTGCCCTTTAGCGTGAGCCGGGACCTGATGCGTGAGACCGCCCTGCTGGGCTATGCCGGTGGCGCGGTGCACGACCCTGCCGGCAGCCTGCTGCTGTGTGCCAGCCCGCAGGCGGACTACACGGTCGTCAACGGCAAAGTAGTGGTGCGCGAGGGCCATTTGGACACGGTAGACCTTGGCCCGCTGATGGAGCGCCACAACCGGCTGGCGCTGCAGCTGGCGCAGGCGGGGCGCTAAGCCCAAGTTCCACAAGTAGCTTAAAAACTCGCGGGTTCCGCTACCAGAAACTACTGAAACTGGGGGATCTCGCCTGTTGCAGGCGCAGGGGGCGAGATCCTAACGACCGTAAAATTGCAACTACAAAGGCTGCCGCAATATGTCTGACTCGCCCACTTCAAAACCACAACTCGATGCACATACCGAGCGGGCTGTTCGTCGCTTTTTGGAGGTCGCACAAGCGCAATTTCATCCCAAAGGGGCGATAGTGTTTGGCAGCCGCGCAAGGGGTACTCATCGGGTTGACAGTGATGCCGATGTCGCATTGTTGCTGGAGGGAGCACACGCTCGAATGGTGCCAACCAAGATGGCCATGGCGAATCTGGCATTTGACGTGCTCATGGAAACGGGCCTCAATATTTCTCCCTTGCCCGTATGGATGGATCAATGGGAACATCCGGAACTTTTCTCGAACCCTTCCTTGTTGGCGAATATTGCCCGCGAAGGTATTTGGCTGTGACGGATAAACGGGCCGCTGAAGCGTTGATGGCCAAAGCGCAGCAGGCACTGCGATCGGCGCAGGGCCTGATTGAATTGAATGACGCGAATGGCGCGTGCAATAGGGCTTACTACGCCATGTTTGATGCGGCCCGCGCCGCACTATGAATCAAGCTGAGCCGTTCTGAAGCGGATTTCGCCAAGACCCATCGCGGACTGATCAAAGCCTTCAGTGAGCACTTGATCAAAGATGGAACCATTTCAAAAGATTTGGGGCGGTCGCTCAAAAGAGCAGAAGAAATGCGCCTTCTGGCAGATTACGATGGTGATTCGGTGGAGATGCCAGACGCGTCGACCATGGTCGCTGATGCAAAAATTTTCGTCCTTGCCATCGAAAGCATGATGCCTTAATTTGGCGTCCGGGATAGTTTCCACGAGGGTGGCCCGGCGTCGGAGAAGCCGGAGAGACACCGGGGCCAGGCCTAGTCGGTCTTCGCCCCGCCCTCAAACCAGCGCCCGATCACCGCGCGCTCAGCGTCGGTAATCTGCGTGGCGTTGTTCATCGGCATGATTTTGCTGACCACGACCTGCTGGTAAATCGCCTGCGCGTGGCGGGCCGCTTCTTGCGGGCTGTCCACGCGCACATTTTTCATTTGCAGGTTTTCGCCGTGGCAGCTGTAGCAGCGCTGGGCCAGCACGGCCTGCACTTCCTGGAAGCTTTTGGGGCCGTTTTGGCTATTTTCGCCCGCCATCATTGCGCCGGCAGCTTCATTTTTGATAGCAACCGGCTGTGCGGAAGGGGCCAGCCACACCACAGCGCCCACGATGGCCACCACACCAACCGCGGCGTAGCGCCAGGGGTGCGGGTTGCGGCCCAGGTGGTAGCCATGGCGCAGCACAAAGAATTGGCGGATGGCCGCGCCCGCGCCCATCATCACGATCAAGACCAGCCAGTTCTGCGGGTGGCTGTAGGTGAAGCTGTAGTGGTTGCTCAGCATGGCAAACAACACCGGCAGGGTGAAGTAGGTGTTGTGCACGCTGCGTTGCTTGCCGCGCTTGCCGTGGATGGGGTCTACCGCGCGGCCGGCGGCAATGTCTGCCACCATGCTGCGCTGGCCGGGAATGATCCAGAAGAAAACGTTGGCGCTCATGGCGGTAGCCATCATCGCGCCCACCAGCAAGAACGCAGCGCGCCCTGCAAACCAGTGGCAGGCCAGGTACGACGCCACACACACCAGCAAAGCCACCAGCGCGCCAACAATCGCCTCGCCGTTCTTGCGCGCGCCAAAGGCCCGGCAAATGCTGTCGTACGCCAGCCAGAACACCACCAAGAACGACAGCGCCACTCCAATCGCCGCGTACGGCTGCCAGGCCATGACCGATTTATCAATCAGGTAGGTTCCTGCGCTCCAGAGGTAGGACACGGTGAACAGCGCAAACCCGCTCAACCAGGTGCTGTAGCTCTCCCAATAAAACCAGTGCAGCTTGGCGGGCAGCTGGGGTGGCGCGCCGGCAAACTTGACCGGGTGATAGAACCCGCCGCCATGCACCGCCCACAGCTCGCCGCTCACGCCCTGCCTTTTCAGATCATCGTCCTGCGGTGGCGTGAGGCTGCTGTCGAGAAACACAAAATAAAACGACGAGCCAATCCATGCAATCGCGGTGATGACGTGCACCCAGCGCAGCAGCAGGTTGGCCCAGTCGAGCAGGTAGCTTTCCATCAGGGATTCTCCTCAGTCTGCCGGCGGGCGGCTGTCGGTTGGCTGTCTGGCACTTGCAGGATCTGGGCTGCCACAGCCACGGCGATGATTTCCGGGCGCTTGTCTTTGACCACCGGCACGCCGATGGGGCACGTCACCTGCGCCAGCTCGTCGGGCGTAAATCCGCGCTCCGCCAGGCGGCGCTGAAAGGTGGCCCACTTGGTGTGGCTGCCAATCAGGCCGATATAGGGCAGGTCGCCGCGTTCGCGCTGGCGCTTCAGGCAGGCGGCCACGATGTCGAGGTCTTCCGCGTGGCTGAAGCTCATCACCAGCACGCGGCTGGCGGGCGCCAACGCAGCCACCGCAGCCTGCACCGGTTCGGAGTGTTCGCACTGCACGTTGTCCGGCAGCTGCGCGGGGAACATTCCGTCGCGGCTGTCCACCCAGCGCACATCAAACGGCAGATGTGCCAGCACCTGCACCATGGCCTGCCCCACATGCCCGCCGCCAAAAAGGCCCAGCGGCCAGCGCTTGTCTGTCAGACGCTGCCGCAGAGCCGGCTCGTCAGCCAGCGTGACCAGCTCCAACTGCAAATGCACCTCGCCACCACAGCACTGCCCCAGGCTCGGGCCCAGGGCGAAGCGGCGGTTTAGCGTCGGGGTGGGCTCTGCGGCGGCGTGCGCCTGCAGCATTCCGCGCGCCAGCGCCAGGGCGTCCAGCTCCAGATGACCGCCGCCCACCGTGCCGATGAACTGCGCCCCGAGCACCGCCATCCAGGTTCCGGCCTCGCGGGGCACCGATCCGCGGGTGGCAGTCACCGTCACCAGCACTGCCGGCCCCTGCACCAAAGCGGCAATCAATGGATTCAAAGCATTCATAGACGATAGAAAGAATAAGACCGGTGAAGCGGGCAAGCCCCACTTGCCAGCGCCCCCCGACTTGCGGCACAGTGGGTCCAAAGACACGGATCAGGAGACACGCCATGACCCTCGTTCGCCCCGCACAGGCTGCGGCTCTGCAGCGCGCCCGGCTGCTCAATCGCCTTGCCGTGCTCGGTGTGGTGTGCGCCTTGGGCGCATGCAGCATGACCAAGCCCACCCCGCCGGCGCAGCCCCCGGTGGTGCAAGCGCCCGCCCCGGTGCAACCCCCGGCTCCGGTGGCCATCATTGAGCCCGTGCCAGCCCAGGAGCCTGCACCAGCGTTTTTCTCTAAGGCTGCTACCCCGCGCGACTATCGCCGCGACGCTGCAAACCACCTCTACGCCCGCAACGCCAACCGTATCTACGCCGGCAAGCTGCCACCGCTGCTGTACGCGGTGGGCGTGCTGGATGTGGATATCGACCCGCGTGGGCAGGTGACCGATGTGCGCTGGCTGCGCGCCCCGCGCCATGCGCCGGAGGTGATGGCCGACATCGAGCGCTCGGTGCGCGCCGCAGCGCCCTACCCCGCGCCGGTACGCATGGGCCGCGTCACTTACACCGAGACCTGGTTGTGGCACAAGAGCGGGCGGTTTCAACTCGACACCCTCACCGAAGGCCAGATGTAAACCCTTGCCGGCGCTGCAGCCATGCTCATGAGCCCCGGTAGGTGGAGTAGCTCCAGGGGCTGACCAGCAAGGGCACGTGGTAATGCTGCTCGGGTTGGGCCACGCCAAAGTCCAGTGTCACCCGATTCAAAAAGTGGGGCTCCGGCAGTGCCACGCCGCGGGCCTTGAAATACGCCGCCACCTCAAACACCAGCCGGTACGTGCCTTTGTGCAGGCCCGCGTTGTCCAGCAAGGGGCCGTCGGGGTTGCGCCCGTCGGTGTTCAACACCAGCTGCTTGACCAGGGTGGCCACCTCGCCCTGCGGGGTGGCCTCGGTGGTGTAGAGCGCCACCGCCATGCCCGCCGCAGGCGTGCCGTGCATGGTGTCCAGTACGTGCGTGCTCAAGCCCATGGCGCATCCTCTTTAATCAAAAATGAAAGTGTATACACTCGATTTCGTGCCCAATATCATGCCCCATGATCGCCCACGGACAGTGCTTGCATTGGGCGATCACGGGACGTTTTCTTCGCCATGAATTCCACCTACGACACCACCCGCCCGTACCCCCGCGACCTGGTCGGCTACGGGGAACACGTTCCCCACGCCCGCTGGCCGGGCCAGGCCCGGGTGGTGGTGCAGTTTGTGCTGAACTATGAGGAAGGCGGCGAAAACAGCGTGCTGCATGGCGACGCAGGCTCAGAGCAATTCCTGTCCGAGATGTTCAACCCCGCCGCCTACCCCGACCGCCATATCAGCATGGAAGGCATTTACGAATACGGCTCGCGGGCCGGCGTCTGGCGCATCCTGCGGGAGTTCGAACAGCGCGGCCTGCCGCTCACCGTGTTTGGCGTGGGCATGGCGCTGGAGCGCCACCCCGAACTGACGCGCCGATTGGTTGAGCTCGGCCACGAAATTGCCTGCCACGGCCACCGCTGGATTCATTACCAGAACATCGACGAGGCCGTGGAGCGCGAACACATGCAGAGCGGGCTGGCTGCGATTGAAAAACTCACCGGCCAAGACCGCACCGCGCCCGACGCCATCCACGGCGTGGGCTGGTACACCGGCCGCGACAGCCCGCGCACCCGCCGTCTGGTGGCCGACTACGGCGGATTTGAGTACGACAGCGACTACTACGGCGACGACCTGCCCTTCTGGATGAAGGTGCAAAAGACCGACGGCAGCGTGGTGCCCCAGCTCATAGTGCCCTACACCCTGGACTGCAACGACATGCGCTTGGCCCTGCCCCAGGGCTATTCGCACGCCGACCCGTTCTTTCAATACATGAAAGACACCTTCGACGCGCTCTATGCCGAGGGCGACCCCGACGGCCTGAACGCGCCCAAGATGATGAGTATCGGCATGCACTGCCGGCTCTTGGGCCGGCCCGGGCGCATTACCGCCTTGCAGCGCCTTCTGGACCACATCGGTCAGCACCAGCATGTCTGGGTGGCGCGGCGCATTGATATTGCGCGACACTGGAAATCCACCCACCCCTACCCCGGCTGAGATATGTCTCACACAGTACCCGCCCTCACCCTGGAGCAGCTCAACACCCTGCCGCCGGCAGACGTCGCCCACCGGCTGGACGGGCTGTACGAGCACTCGCCCTGGATTGTGGAATCCGCCCTGCAGCAGCGGCCCTTTGTGTCGCTGGCGCAGTTCAAGCACCGCATGGTGCTGGTGGTGGTAGAGGCTGGCCGCGCGGCGCAGCTAGCCTTGCTGCGCGCCCACCCCGAGCTGGCCGGCAAAGCCATGGTCGACCACAGCCTCACCGCCGAGAGCAGCAATGAGCAAAGCAAGGCCGGCCTCACCCGCTGCACGCCCGCCGAGTTCGAAACGATTCAGGCGCTCAACGCGCAGTACAACGCGCGCTTCGGCCACCCCTTCATTCTGGCGGTGCGCGGGCCGCGGGGTACGGGACTCTCCAAAGCCGAAATCATTGCCACGCTGGAGCGCCGTGTGCAAGGCCACCCCGGCTTTGAGCTGGCAGAGTGCCTGCGCCATGTGCATCGCATCGCTGAAATCCGGCTGAACGACAAGTTGGGCTACACGCCAGCGCAAGGCCATCAGGTGTGGGACTGGCAGGAGTCCCTGGCCCGGCACACCGACGCCGCCTATGCCGGAACCGGACAGCTCACCGTGACCTACCTGACTGACGCGCACCGCGCCTGCGCCCGCCAGATTCAGGCCGACATGCTGGCCGCCGGCTGCGACAGCGCCACCATCGACGCGGTGGGCAATGTCGTAGGGCGCTACGAAAGTGATAGCTGCTCGCGCAATAATGACGGGCTCCAGAGCCCTATTTCATCTAAAAATTTGCTGACCGGCAGCCATTTTGATACCGTGCGCAACGGCGGCAAATACGACGGCCGGCTCGGCATTTATGTGCCGCTGGCCTGCGTGCAAGCGCTGAAGGCGGCGGGCCAACGCCTGCCCTTCGGGCTGGAAGTAGTGGCATTTGCCGAAGAAGAAGGCCAGCGCTACAAAGCCACCTTTCTGGGCTCGGGCGCACTCACCGGCGACTTTGACCCCGCCTGGCTGGACCAGACGGACGCAGACGGTATCAGCATGCGCGACGCAATGGCGAAAGCGGGGTTGGACGTGAACGCTATTGGCGCCATCCGCCGCAACCCTGCCGACTATCTGGGCTTTGTAGAGGTGCATATAGAGCAGGGTCCGGTGCTCAACGCGCTGGATATTCCGCTGGGCGTGGTCACCTCGATCAACGCCAGCGTGCGCTATGTGGGCGAGATGGTGGGCATGGCCAGCCACGCCGGCACCACGCCCATGGGCCAGCGCCGTGACGCGGCCGCAGCCGTGGCCGAACTCGTGCTGCTGGTCGAACACCTGGCCACCCAAGACGGCGACTCGGTGGGCACGGTGGGGCAGCTGCAGGTGCCCAACGGCTCGATCAATGTGGTGCCCGGGCGCTGCCAGTTTTCGCTGGACCTTCGGGCACCTTCTGACGCGCAGCGCGACGCACTCGAGGACAAGGTACTCACCGGCTTGCGACTTATTTGTGAGCGCCGCGGGCTGCATCACACCCTGACCCGCACCGTACAAGCCAGCGCCGCTCCCAGCGACCCGGCCTGGCAACGGCGCTGGGAGGCCGCGGTAACCGCCTTGGGCGTGCCGCTGCACCGCATGCCCAGCGGCGCAGGGCATGACGCGATGAAGCTGCACACCCTGCTGCCCCAGGCCATGCTGTTTGTGCGCGGGCTCAACGCCGGCATCAGCCACAACCCGCTGGAATCCACCACCAGCGACGACATGCAACTCGCCGTCGATGCGTTCAGCCACCTGCTGCATCAACTGTCCCTCGAGCACAACGCTCCATGACCACGCCCCCCCCCCAAGACTCCCCATGAGCACCCACGAACACCGCCACCACCGCTCTTACCAAGACCTCGACGCCTGGATTGACGCGCACTTCGAAGAAGAGCTGCGGTTTCTGCAAGAGCTGGTGCGCGTGCCCACCGACACACCGCCGGGCAACAACGCACCCCACGCCGAGCGCACCGCAGAGCTGCTGGCCGCCATGGGCCTGCAGGCCGAAAAGCACAGCGTGCCCGCCTCCGAGGTGCTGGCCGCCGGCATGCAAAGCATCACCAACCTGGTGGTGCGCCGCCCCTACGCGGAGGGCGGCCCCACCATCGGGCTCAATGCCCACGGCGATGTGGTGCCGCCCGGCGAAGGCTGGACGCATGATCCCTACGGCGGCGAGATTGCCAACGGACATTTATTCGGCCGCGCCAGCGCGGTGAGCAAGAGCGACTTTGCCAGCTACACCTTTGCGGTGCGGGCGCTCGAATCACTGGGCCTGCCGCTGCGCGGCGCAGTGGAGTTGCTGTTTACCTACGACGAAGAGTTTGGCGGCGAGCTCGGCCCCGGCTGGTTGCTGGACAAGGGCCTCACCCGGCCCGACCTGCTGCTGGCGGCGGGGTTCTCGTACCAGGTCATCACAGCGCACAACGGCTGCCTGCAGATGGAAGTCACGGTGCATGGAAAAATGGCCCACGCCGCCATCCCCGAGAGCGGTGTGGACGCGCTCCAAGGCACGCTGCACATCCTTGGCGCGCTGTATGCGCAAAACACGCTCTACAAACAAGTGCGATCGCGGGTCGAGGGCATCAACCACCCCTACCTGAACGTCGGCCGCATCGAGGGTGGCACCAACACCAACGTGGTCCCCGGCAAGGTCGTCTTCAAGCTCGACCGCCGCATGATTCCCGAAGAAAACCCCACCGAGGTCGAAGCCTCCATACGCGGGGTGATTGCGGACGCCGCCACGCAGCTGCCCGGCATCACGGTGGACATCAAGCGCCTGCTCCTGGCCCGCTCCATGCGGCCGCTAGAAGGCAACAAGCCTCTGGTGGACGCTTTGCAACACCACGGCGAAGCGCTGTTTGGCGAACCCATTCCCGCCATGGGAACACCGCTCTATACCGATGTGCGCCTGTTTGCCGAGCGCGGCATTCCGGGGGTAATTTACGGCGCCGGCCCGCGCACCGTCCTGGAGTCGCATGCCAAGCGCGCCGATGAGCGGCTGAGCCTGGACGACCTGCGCAAAGCCACCAAGGTGGTGGCGCGCACGCTGCTGGATTTGCTGGGCCCGAGAGAAGCCCCCCTCTAGTGCGGAATCGGCGCGCTTTTGCGCGTTCGCCCTTCACAGCACGGGTGGCGAATGCCTGTCCTGCCGGCGAATGTGTCGCACTTGCCCAACATAATGAGGGCGATGATTGTTCCTGAGTCGGACTTCTCCGAATGCACTTCGCTGGTGGTGGATGGCAACCCCACATCGCGCTCCATCCTGGTCTCGCAGCTGCGCGATTTCGGCATGGGCTCGGTGGTGCAATCTGCCCGCGCGGTCGATGCGCGGCGCCACCTCGAGTACCGTAACTTTGACTTTGTGCTCTGCGAGCAGCACTTCGCCACCGACACCATGTCGGGGCAGGACCTGCTGGATGACCTGCGCCGCAACCAGCTGCTGCCCTTCTCTACCGTCTTCATCATGATCACCGGCGAGGCAACCTACACCCAGGTCTCAGAGGCCGCGGAGTCTGCGTTGGACGGCTATTTGCTCAAACCCCACAAGGCCAGCCAACTTGGCGACAGGCTGGTGGCGGCGCGAGTTCGCAAGGTGGCGCTGCAAGGCATCTTCAGCGCCATCGAGGCAGAAAAATATGCGCTCGCGGCGCAGCTGTGCCTGGACCGCTTTCGCAATAAGGGGCCGTTCTGGTTGTATGCAGCGCGAGTGGGCGCGGAACTGCTCTTGCGCATGGGGCAAGCCGCCGAAGCGCAAACGCTTTACAAAGCGGTGGTAGACGCCAAGACCCTGCCCTGGGCCAAACTGGGTATTGCCCGCGCGCAACTCGACGCGGGCCAGGTCAACCAGGCCACCAGCACCCTCGAGCGACTCATCGGCGAGGACTCGTCGTACGCCGACGCCTACGACGTCATGGGCCGCGCCCAGTTTGAGCTGGGGCGTTTCGACAAGGCCTTAGACACCTACAGAATGGCCGCCACCCTCACGCCAGCCTCGGTCAGCCGGCTGCAGAACTTCGCGATGATGACCTTTTATTCGGGCGACTACGCGGAGGCTGAGAAGCTGCTCGACCGCACGACCCGCCTCGGACTCGATTCCAAAATGTTCGACCCGCAGACGCTGGTGCTGCTGGCGTTTTGCCGCCTGTACATCGTGGACCGCAAGGGACTGCAGCGCTGCGAAGACGACTTGCTACGCCTGATTGAGCGGGACGAATCCAATGCGCGCATCCCCCGCCTGCTGGGCATTGTGCGGGCCCTGAATCTGATTCAGCAGAGCGAGTTTGTGCCGGCGATTGATGCGGTGCGCGCACTGGCAGCCACCGTGCGCGACCCGCTGTTTGATTTTGAATCCGCGAGCAATCTGGTGGCACTGTTGTCGCAGCTCTCGGCCCGCACCATCCAGCTCAACGAGCTGGAGGAAACTATCGACGTCATCGGCCGGCGCTTTTGCAGTAATCGCCCGCTTACCGAGCTGCTGGCCGCCAGCGCGCTGGCGTATCCGGCCTACGCCGAACGGCTGCGGGCGGCGCAGGGCCAAGTGCTGAACTATGCCGAGACCGCCATGGCACTCAGCCTGGCCGGCGACCCGACCAATGCGGTTAAAAACCTGATCCTGCATGGCCGCGACACCCTGAACGCGCGCCTGATTGACAACGCCTACCAGCTGCTGCAAAAACACAGCAACAAGGTGGAAGGCGCGGCTGAGCTGTCACACGCAGTGCAGCAGCTCAAAAACAGTTGCGGCCCGACCTTGCAGCTCGCCACATTGGGCGAACCCAAGCGGCAGGCCGGCGGCTTGGCCCTGCGCACCGGCAAACTCCCCGCGGGCAGCGCCAGCGGGGAAGCATTGCCTGCAGCAGGGAGCTGAACTTATTGCTTGACGGCTTCAAGGGCGATGGTGATGGTCACCTCGTCACCCACGAAAGGCGCGTACTTGCCGGCGTTGAACTCGGTGCGCTTGATGGTGGTGCTGGCCT
Source organism: Rhodoferax sp. OV413 (assembly GCF_945881795.1). Classification (GTDB taxonomy): domain Bacteria; phylum Pseudomonadota; class Gammaproteobacteria; order Burkholderiales; family Burkholderiaceae_C; genus Allorhodoferax. The sequence goes on along the minus strand of NZ_CAMCVG010000002.1, from coordinate 11,462 downwards.
CGGCGCCGATGGCTTCCTTCTTGTTCATCGGGTGCTGCGTGGCCACAAAGTTCGCAATCTTCAGGGTCACCGGCTTGGTCACGCCCTTGATGGTGAGGTTGCCTTCAACGGCCGCGAGCTTGTCGCCTTCAAAAATCACCTTGGTCGACTTGAAGGTCGCGGTGGGGAACTTGGCGGTATCGAGAAAGTCTTCGCCCTGAATGTGGGAGTTGAAGGCGACCGAGCCGGTGTCCACGGCCTTCATGTCAATCACCACATCCACCGAACCGGTCTTGGCGGCCTTGTCGTACGAAACGGTGCCGGTGGTGTTGTTAAAGCGGCTTTGTTGGGTGGAGAGCCCAAGGTGGTTGTACGAAAAACGGGGGAAGGTGTGGCTGGGGTCCAGGGTGTAGGTCACCGACTGTGCGCCGGCAGCACCAGCGAGAGCAGACAGAGCCAAAGCGGCAGCGATAAAGGAAGTACGCATAGAAAAACTCCTGTTGAAAAAACGGGTTGAGAAAATCACCATTTGCCCACGCCGGTGAGCGCGAGCTTGAACTTGACCTGCACATCGTCAGCGACCATGGACGTGTCAGCCCATTCGTTTTCGCCGATCTTGAACTCCAGGCGCTTGACCGCAAAGGCACCTGTCACCACCGTGTTGGCGCCACTCTGGGCCAACACCACCGGGGCCACCACGTCGCGGGTGGCGCCCTTGATGCTGAGCTTGCCGCTGACCTCGAACTTGCCGCCGCCCAGGCCCTTGATGGTGGTGGACTGGAAGGTGGCTTGCGGGAACTTCGGGGTGTTGAACCAGGTGCTGCGGGGCAGTTCGGCATCGGTATCGGGCACGCCCAAGGTGGCGCTGGCCATGTCGACAGTGAATGCAATCTTGCCGGCCTCAGGTTTGGCGGGATCAAAAGCAATTTGCGCATCAAACTTCTTAAACCGCCCCTCCACCGGCACGCCCATTTGCTTGGTCACAAAAACAATCTCGCTTTGCGCGGGCAGCAGTTTCTGCTGAGCAAACGCAGGAGCGCTGAGCGCCGCAGCGGCCACTCCGACACAGACACCGGCACCTGCCACAAACACACGAATGGACAACATAAAAGCTCCAGTAGAAAAAGGTGAGGCGGACATAAAAAATGAACCGTCAGGTCGCGCCATTGCCGCGCCCGGGCCACATGCGTTGCAGCAAGCCGTCACGGTCCACCCAATGGTGCTTAAGAGCAGCCGCCACATGCACACCGGCCAAACCCATGAGCGCAAACGCAGTGAGTTCGTGCCACGGCTTGATCAGTTCGGCCAGCGCCTTATCCACCGGCACAAAGTCCGGCAAGGGCAGCACGCCGAACACCACGATCGGGAAACCAGCCGCCGAGCTGTAGGCCCAGCCGACCAGGGGCACTACAAAAAAGAGAGCGTACATCGCATACTGGACGCCGCTATGGACCCACTTTTGCCACTGTGGCATGGCCAGCTCAATGGCCTGGGGCAGCTCCGGCGGCCGGTGGCTCAAGCGCCAGCCCAGTCGCACCAGCGAGAGCGCCAGAATGCAGACCCCGGCCCACTTGTGCCAGTTGTAGAGCTTCACCCGCTGGGGGGAAAAAGGCAGGTCTGCCATGTAGAGCCCCACCCCAAAAATCGCAAGCAACGCCAGCGCCAGAACCCAGTGCAAACCGATGGCTGTCAGGCTGTAGCGACGCTGTGGAACCACAAAATTCGGGGACTTGCTGGATGTCATGCGGGCAAGTCTAGGCCTGCGATGGTTGATGAATTTTGAATTGAATTGTTGACTTGATTCAAATATTCTGTACTGCGTAGGCTTTAATCCAATGCTCGAGCAACCCAGTGGGAGTCGCAAACGTCCCGCCCCGTTGGATGAGACATAGTCCGCAAATTCCTGCTTGGCGGCCTGAAGACATCCGTCGTTGGCATGGATGCCGGTCATAGAAGGCCGCACGGTAGAATCCTGTCCATGGAAGCTTGGCCGAGCGGTTTAAGGCACCGGTCTTGAAAACCGGCGATGTTTTGCGACATCCGTGAGTTCGAATCTCACAGCTTCCGCCAGATATTCATTGAACCAGCGCCCTTCAGGGCGCTTTTTAGTTTTCAGCTATCCAATTCAAAAAGGAATTGCGACGCTGCCCACAGCATGGGCGCCACTCAAACTCTGGCCCTCCCTCCCGGTACCACATCCCCAGGCCTCAGGGTTTTTCTGAATGACCGCTACAAACCGCGGGGGTAGCATGAATGACAGCACGCGTTTGTTATTGGAGTACACCCCATGGAGCAGATTGATTTCATGCCAGCGGTCAAGCAGGGCTATTGGTTCTATGGCGGTTTAACGCTCTGCCCGGTGCGCATCGTTCAGCACCACACACTCTACGGAACACACAATCCCGAAGACCCAACCGAGATTGCCGTCGACAGAGAGGCCGATTGTTTTTATGTTCGCTATCACCCTCCTGGCGGACATGAGAGTTGGCACGACGGCGGCACCGCTCTGAGCTTGCGCGAGGCGGTTTTTCTGGCGCAGCGCAAGCTCGGGCCGGTTGTGCAGTGGAATGATTGAGCAGCCCCGAGCACTTAAATAAATAGCCCCCCCGCAAGCCCCGCTGATGTCCAAGGTGCTGCTAGCCCTGCTGGCGGCATGTTTGGGCAGCCTTGCCCGGGCGGGCGCGTATGAGGATGCCATGACCGCATGGGTGGCGCGCGACGGCCGCAACGGCCTGGACAGCCATGCGGTAACCTGAGCCGCCCACTCCCGACGGCCCCCGGGCCCCATACATGACGCAAGACGCCTCCCATCCGCCGCTTTCCGCATTGCTGCAGCACAAAGCCTATGTGCGGTTTTGGTTCGCCCGTGTGGCGGGAATCATGGGCAACCAGATGCTTATGGTGGCGGTGGCGTGGCACATGTACGACCTCACCTCCAGCGCATGGGACCTGGGACTGGTGGGGCTGTTTCAGTTCGTGCCGGCTTTGCTGATGACGCTGCCGGCCGGTCAGGCGGCAGACCGCTGGCACCGTGGCCGCATTTTTGCGGTGTGTATGTCGCTGCAGGCCTTGGTGGCGCTTGTGCTGTTGATGGCCACGCTGGGCGACTTCGCTTCGCGCGAACTGATTCTTCTGATATCGGTGGTGCTGGGGGCGGGGCGCGCCTTTCAGCTGCCGGCGCAGCAGGCGCTGGTGCCGCTGCTAGTGCCGCCCGCCCTTCTCAGCCGCGCGCTGGCGCTCAGCGCCACCGCCATGGAAATTGCCATCATCGGCGGCCCGGCGCTGGGCGGGCTGCTGTATGTCACCGGTGCTGCGAATGTGTATATCGCCTGCACCGCGCTGCTCTCGTTGTCGACCGTTCTGATCCTGCTGGTGCGCTACGACCATAAGCCCTCGCGCCTGGCTGCGAGCTGGGAGAGTCTGTTTGCGGGGGTGCGCTTTGTAATGCAGCACAAGCTGATTCTGGGCGCCAGCTCGCTGGACTTGTTTGCCGTGTTGCTCGGGGGAGCTACCGCCCTGCTGCCGATTTATGCACGCGACATCTTGCAAACCGGCCCCGAGGGCTTGGGCCTTCTGCGGGCGGCGCCTGCGGTGGGTGCGGTCACCATGTCGCTGGTGATTTCGCGCTGGCCGCTGCGCCGCCATGTGGGCCCGCGGATGCTGGGCGCGGTAGCAGTTTTCGGGATGGCGACGGTGGTGTTCGGAGTGTCGGAATCGTTCTGGTTATCGATGGCGGCGCTGGCGGTGGCGGGTGCGGCCGACTGCATCAGCGTGGTCACCCGCAGCACGCTGGTGCAGCTGGAAACCCCGGACCACATGCGCGGCCGCGTCTCGGCGGTGAACTCGATCTTTATCGGCGCATCCAACCAGCTCGGTGAGTTTGAGTCGGGCGCCACGGCAACCCTGTGGGGCCCGGTCGGCTCGGTGGTGGTGGGCGGCGTGGGCACCATTCTGGTGGCGGGGCTGTGGTTCAAGCTCTTCCCTGCGCTGGCCCGGCGCGACCACATGGAGCTCCCTGCGCGCTAGCCGGCCAACGGCTCAAGCGGCATGGGACAGGAAGATTTCCTGCAGGTCGCTCAAAAAGTCAAAGCCGCGCGCAGTGGGCCGCACCCGGGCAAAGTCGCGCTCAATCAGGCCTTTGCGTTCGGCCTCCTCCAGCCCCTTTTGAATGGCGGTGATGGCCAGCCCGGTGCGCTCGGTAAAGTCTCGCAGCCCGAAACCGTGCCTCAGGCGCAGCGCGTTGAGCATGTACTCAAAAGGAAGGTCGGCCCGGGCGACATCTTCGTCTTGCGCAACGGCTTGGCCTTGCAGCGCCTGCGCCATGTAGCGCGCGGGGTCGCGAAACCGCACCTGCCGCACCACCCGGTGGGCAAAGCTGATTTTGCTGTGCGCCCCGGCGCCGATGCCAAGGTAATCGCCAAACTGCCAGTAATTCAGGTTGTGCGCGCAGCGGTGGCCCGCTCGGGCGTAGGCAGACACCTCGTAGCGGTCGAGCCCGCCCGCGGCTGTGGCTTCGGTGATGCGGTCCAGCATGGCGTAGGCGGTGTCGTCTTCGGGGATTTGCGGCGGGAACTTGGCGAAGTAGGTGTTGGGCTCGATGGTGAGGTGATAGACCGAGATATGCGGCGGCGCAAACTGCAGCGCGGTGGCCAAGTCCTCGTCAAGCTGGGCCAGGGTCTGCCCGGGAAGGGCATACATGATGTCGAGGTTGAAGGTGTCAAACGAGGCTGCGGCCTCTTCTACCGCGGCCAGCGCCTGCGCGCGGTCGTGCACCCGGCCCAGAGCCTGAAGGTGCGCATCGTTAAAGCTCTGCACCCCGATGGAGAGCCGCGTGATGCCGGCTGAGCGAAAGGCCTTGAAGCGGTCGCGCTCAAAGGTGCCGGGGTTGGCCTCGAGGGTGATTTCGAGGTCGGCGTCCAGCCGCGGGCGGGCGCGGATGTCGCCCAGCAGCCGGTCTATCGCCTCGGGGGAAAACAGGCTGGGCGTGCCCCCGCCGATAAAAATGCTGTGGATGCTGCGCCCCCAGATGAGGGGGAGTGCTGCCTCGAGGTCGGCCACCAGGGCATCGATGTAGCGCTGCTCCGGCACGCCGGCGGCGGCCTGCTCATGCGAGTTGAAATCGCAGTAGGGGCACTTTTTGATGCACCAGGGCAAATGCACATAGAGCGACAACGGCGGCAGCGCGCTGAACTGCAGGCTACCCGGGCGCATGTAGTGCTGAATGTCGCGCTGCACTGCGGCAGCCTCCTGAGCAGCGGGCGCAATAGGAATCATGCGGCTCCAGCCCCCAGCCAGTTGGCACGTATGAGCCCGGCCATGGCGGCGGCGGCGCGGCCGCGGTGGCTGTGGGCGTTTTTAACCTCGACCGGCAGCTGCGCAAAGGTCTTTCCGAACTCGGGAATCCACATCACCGGATCAAACCCGAATCCGTTGGTACCCACCGGCTCAGGCGCGATCTGGCACACCACGCGGCCCACAGCGATCAGGGGCTCGGGGTCGTCAGCGTCGCGCACCGCCACCAGCGTGCTCACCATCGCGGCGCGGCGGTTGCTCTGGCCCTTCATCTGCTCAATCAGCGCCAGGACATTGTTGTCATCGCTCTTGGCATAGCCAAACTTGGTGGCGTAGTACGCGGTGTCGACGCCCGGCAGCCCGCCAAAAGCATCAACGCACAGGCCAGCATCGTCGGCCAGCGCTGGCAGGCCGGTGTGCTGCGCGGCATTGCGCGCCTTGGCTAAGGCATTTTCAACAAAGGTGCGGTACGGCTCGGGTGACTCGGGCACTCCGAGCTCCCCCTGGCGCACCAGCACGCAGCCCAGCGGGGCAAACATGGCGTCAAGCTCGGCGAGTTTGCCCTGGTTATTGGATGCGAGAACGATTTTCATAAGGAAATAGGGCGCTAGCCCCCGTGGTGTATGCGCGAGCAGCTATTGAATTGATAGTGCGTCCAGCTGCAGCGCCATCAGCTCGCCCACGCCTTTTTCGGCAAGCGCCAGCAGTTGGTCCATCTCGGCGCGGGTAAACGCCACGCCTTCTGCGGTGCCCTGCACTTCCACAAAGTGGCCGGCTCCAGTCATCACCACATTCATGTCGGTGTCGCAGGCGGAGTCTTCGGTGTATTCCAGATCCAGCATCGGCGTGCCCTGCACAATGCCTACGCTGATGGCCGCCACCTGCGCCACGATGGGCGACTCGGCCAGCTTGCCGGCGGCAAGCAGCCCGTTCACCGCGTCTTGCGCAGCGACGAAGGCTCCGGTGATGGCGGCGGTGCGGGTGCCGCCGTCGGCCTGGATCACGTCGCAATCGAGCTGAATGGTGCGCTCGCCGAGCTTTTTCAGGTCGAACACGGCGCGCAACGAGCGGCCGATCAGGCGCTGAATCTCCTGGGTGCGACCACTTTGCTTGCCGCGGGCGGCTTCGCGGTCGCTGCGGCTGTGGGTGGCGCGGGGAAGCATGCCGTATTCAGCGGTCACCCAGCCCTGCCCTGTGCCTCGCTGGTGGGGCGGCACTTTGTCTTCCACCGACGCGGTGCAAAGCACCCGCGTATTGCCGAACTCGATCAACACCGAGCCTTCGGCGTGCATGGTGTAGCGGCGGGTGATGCGCACCGGGCGCAAGGCGTCAAAAGCGCGGTCTGCGCTGCGGATAAATGGGGACATGAAAACTCCTCTAGATCGGGTCTGGCGTTTCCCACTCGAGCGCGACGACGGTGGCGTTGTCGCTGCGCGGGCCGCCTTTGCACAAGGCGTCGTCGACCAACGCCGGCGCCGAGACATCCACCGGCGCCCGCGCGAGCTGAAGAACGATATCTTCCTCTTGCAGCGGAGCCCACAGGCCATCGGAGCACAGCAGTAGCCGGTCGCCTTGTTGCAAGGGCACCGGGCCGCTCACATCAAAAACCGGTCGAGTGGGGGAGCCCAGGCAGGTGAAAAGCACATTGCGGTTGGGTGGGAGATGCTCGTCCCCCGGGCGCACCATGCGCCGCTGCTCGGCGTAGGAATGGTCGCGGGTGCGGGCCAGCAGCTCGCCCCGGCGCACAAAGTACAGCCGCGAATCGCCGCAATGCACCCAGTAGGCCGACCCGCCCTGCAGCACCACCGCCACCAGGGTGGTGCGCGGGGTGTCGGTAATTCCGCGCTCCGCGGCGTAGCGCAGGATCTCGCGGTGCGCGGCAAGCACCGCCTTGTTGAAAAAGGCCCGCACATCGGGCAGCTCGGGCGTGGCCTGTTGCTGAAACAGGCCCGCCATCACCTGCAGGGTCATTTGGGACGCAATTTCGCCTTGGGGATGCCCGCCCATGCCATCGGCCAGGAAAAAAAGGCTGGACTCCGCGGTGTAGCAGTAGCCCATGCGGTCTTCGTTCTTGACGCGCCCGCCCTTGCGGCTAACCTGAAAAACGGAAAACTTCATTTCGGCTTGGCAGCAGACGAACGAGCGAGTCCACCCATCACGGTTTTTCTGGCATCAACAACCATCGCATCCAACTGCATGCGCATTCTTTCGGCGACAGTGAGCTTGGTATAGCGGCGCTCGCCTTCGCGGGCGAGTTCTTTTTGCAGGGCAAACACCGACTGCGGGCGCGAGAGCGGGTCCAAAGACATGCACCACTCCACCACCTCAATCAGATTGTCGGAATACACGCCGCGCAGGCGGGCCAGCGCGATGGTGATGCGGTCTTTCTCGATGCGCTGGGGCGCCTCGTTGGGCGGGTAGCCCTGCATGCAGGCGTAGATACAAGCGCCAATGGCGTAAATGTCGGTCCAGGGGCCCATGGACGCGTCGCGGCGGTACATCTCCGGCGCGGCAAAACCCGGCGTGTACATGGGGCGGACGAAGTTGCCTTCTTTGCTCAGCACCTCGCGCGCGGCACCGAAATCGATGAGCACGGCGCGGTTGTCATCTGTCACAAAAACATTGGCCGGCTTGATATCGAGATGGAGCATCTTGTGCTGGTGCACGATGCGCAGCCCGCGCAGCACTTCGTCATACAAAGAGCGGATGGTGGATTCGCGAAACACCTTGCTCTTTTTCTGGTCGCGCGCGGTGATGATGAAGTCCTGCAAAGACGCGCCTTCCAGGTAGTTCATCACCATATAAACGGTTTCGTTTTCGCGGAAGAAATTCAGCACGCTCACCACCGAGGGGTGAGAGATTTGCGCCAGCGAGCGGCCCTCTTCAAAAAAGCTTTTAAGGCCCAGCCGGTAGAGCGACTGTTTGTCGGGCTGCACCTTGGGCAGCAGTTCACCGGGCTCGCGCGTGGCGAGTGATGCGGGGAGGTATTCTTTGATGGCGACTTGTTGGCCGGCGGGGTCCAAAGCCAGGTAGACCACGCCAAAACCGCCAGCTGCGACTTTGCGGATGACGCGGTAGCCGCCGACGATGGATTCCGGGGGGAGCGGGGCGGGCTTGACCTTTGACATGCGTGCGTTGGGTCTGGTCTGGAGTTCTGGTGAAACGGGTTATTCTCGGGACCGTTTCCATCGCCGCGAAAGCCCTGAATGCCAGTTTACAGCATGACCGGTTATGCCAGTGCCCAGCACAGCACCGTCATTTCCAGCCCCGAAGGCGAGCCCCGCGCCGCGTCAACTTACCACCCCATCACCCAGCTCGGGCTGGAGGTGCGCTCTGTCAACAGCCGCTTTCTGGACCTCACATTCCGCCTGCCGGAAGACCTGCGCCAGTTTGAGCCGGCCCTGCGCGAACTGCTGGGCAGCAAGCTCAAGCGCGGCAAGGTGGAGGTGCGCGCCTCGGTTGAGACCAGCAGCGCCAGCAGCATTGCCGAGCCAAGCCCCAAGTTGCTACAAAAGCTCAATACCGCACAAGACACGATTCGTGCCTGGCTGCCGGCTGCCGCACCCTTGAGCGTGGCCGATGTCATTCGGCTTAGCGCCGCAGAGCAAGGAAGCAGCCCCGACTGGAGCGCTGAGGTCATGCCGCTGGCAGAGCGCGTTCTCAAAGACCTCCTTGCCGCACGCCAGCGCGAGGGCGCGCGACTGGCCACCATGCTGCTAGGGCACATCGAGCAGCTGCGCGCCTTGGCGGCTCAAGCCGGTCCGCTGGTGCCGCAACTGGTGGCGCAACACCGCGCGCGATTCATGGAGCGCTGGAAAGAGGCCATGGCCCTCACCGAAGGCACGACCCTGCCGGAAGCCGCGCAAGACCGCGCACTGACAGAGGCCACCGCGTTTGCCATCCGGATTGACGTAGCCGAAGAAATCACACGCCTGGACTCGCACCTCGACGAGCTGGCGCGGCTGATTACCAAGGGAGGAGAAATCGGCAAGCGACTGGATTTTCTGATCCAGGAGCTGCACCGCGAGGCCAATACGATGGGCTCCAAGTCTGCGGCGCTGGAGCTCACGCATATTTCGGTGGACATGAAAGTCTTGATCGAGCAGATGCGCGAGCAGGTACAGAACATAGAATAAGGCGACTTAAGACACCGTATGACGGAGCCTCAGTCCATGGACTACCCCGGAAATCTCTTTGTCGTGGCGGCCCCGAGCGGAGCCGGAAAGTCCAGTCTGGTCAAGGCGCTACTGGAGCTCGATTCCCGCCTGCAACCCTCGGTGTCGCACACCACACGCCCACCCCGCGGGCAGGAAAAGCACGGCCGGGAGTACTTCTTTGTCTCGCAACAGGAATTCGACGCGATGGTCGACTCGAACGCCTTCGTCGAGTGGGCGCATGTGCACAGCCAGCGCTACGGCACCTCCAAGAAAGCGATCGAAGACCGGATGGCCATGGGCGCCGATGTGATTCTGGAAATCGACTTTCAGGGGGCGGTGCAAATCAAAAATATCTTTGCCAATGCGGTCTGCATCTTCATCCTGCCACCCAGTTGGGAAGAGCTTCGTTCGCGCCTGGAGCGCCGCGGCGAGGACTCGCCGGAGATCATCGATATGCGCATGAAGAACGCGCAGCTCGAGGTGTCTCAGGTCGAAAAATTCGACTTCGTTATAATTAATGAGTTGTTTGACCGTGCGCTTTTCGACCTGAAAACCATAGTCCACTCCCAGCGACTCAAGATTTCTGCCCAACGCCGTGCGCGTGCCGAAACATTCCAAGCGCTGAACATCCCCTAGCTTTCCGGAGAACTCCATGGCCCGCATCACTGTAGAAGACTGCCTCGTGCAGATCCCTAACCGTTTCCAATTGGTTCTGGCTGCCACCTACCGTGCGCGCATGCTCAGCCAAGGCCACACGCCGAAAATTGAGAGCAAGAACAAGCCAGGCGTCACTGCCCTGCGCGAAATTGCCGCCGGCAAAGTTGGCGTCGAGATGCTGAAAAAAGTGCCGCTGTAATTCCAGTCCACCTGTCAAAAAAGCACCGCTTGCGGTGCTTTTTGCATTGTGGGCGCGCCAAGCGCTCAGCCGCGCTACATTTGCATCATGGGAAGCCTCCTCCAAACTCCTTTAAATCAAGCCAAAGCGGGCAAGAGCCATAAACCGGGCTCGGCGGTAGCCGCAGTGAACGCGGCGGCGGCCAGCTTTGCCGGCCTGACTGCCAAGCTGGATTACCTCAGCAGCAGCGACGTGGAGCATGTTCGGCTGGCCTACCGGTTTGCCGACGAGGCGCATTTGGGCCAATTGCGCAACAACGGCGAGCCCTACATCACCCACCCCATTGCGGTGGCGGCCCAATGCGCAGAATGGAAGCTCGACGCGCAGGCTTTAATGGCCGCTTTGTTGCACGATGCGCTCGAAGATTGCGGCATCACCAAAATCGAGTTGATTGAGAAATTCGGCTCACCGGTGGCGGAGCTGGTTGACGGGCTGACCAAGCTCGACAAGCTGCAATTCAACACCCGGGAAGAAAACCAGGCAGAGTCATTCCGCAAGATGCTCTTGGCCATGGCGCGCGATGTGCGGGTCATTTTGATTAAGCTGGCAGACCGTTCGCACAATATGCGCACGCTGTCGGACATGCCGCGCAGCAAGTGGGGACGCATTGCCTCGGAAACCATCGATATATACGCCCCGATTGCCCACCGGTTGGGGCTGAATCAGACCTACCGCGAGTTGCAGGACCTGTCGTTCCAGCATTTGCGCCCCTGGCGTTACGCGATATTGGCCAAGGCAGTATCGAAAGCGCGCAGCCGACGCCGGGACCTCATTCAAAAAGTACAAAAAGAGGTGGAAGAGGTGTTTGCCAACGCGCACATGCCTGTTCGCATTGCGGGGCGGGAGAAAACGCTGCACTCCATCTATACCAAGATGGAAGCTAAACACCTGAGCTTTGCACAGGTCACCGACATTTATGGCTTCAGGGTTTTGGTGCCTAGCACCACCGACTGCTACACCGCCCTGGGCTTGCTGCATCAGCTCTACAAGCCGGTGCCAGGCAAGTTCAAAGACCACATCGCCATTGCCAAGGTCAACGGCTATCAATCGCTGCACACCACGCTGGTCGGCCCCTCGGGTATCAATGTGGAATTCCAGATGCGTACCGAGGCGATGCACGTGGTGGCCGAATCAGGCGT
>NZ_CAMCVG010000001.1 GCF_945881795.1 Rhodoferax sp. OV413 | reverse complement strand
CCAGCGCTCTAGAGGCAGCGGCTGCGGCTGCCAAAGCCCAAATGGAGATGGCCGGCAACGCAGCTACAGATATCAAATTCTGCGGCGTTGATGACCCCACGTGCGAGGCTTGTCAGTAATGGCGATCGCCTCGCAGATGACACTGCGATGCGACTGAACAACACAAGTTTTCTGTGAACTGCTTGATTGCTTTTCAATTTAATCCACTGCTCTCATAATCTGCTGATTGGAATTTTTTATGTTGTCCTGGGAAGAAGAAATCAAGCCCGTATCGGCGTCGAATTTCGCACGCAATCCGCCTGACAGCGTTGGCCTTGCACAGGCGTCTCTCGCTCCGGCTTTTGCGTCAAACCCGGTGACTGCCGAAGCAGTACAGGCTAGCAGTACGAGCTCAGGTGGCCGGCGAGTGAATGCCTCTGACAAGCGCATCATCAACGGCCAGACCGACGTCAATCAGCTCGTACCCTTTAAGTACAAGTGGGCTTGGGAAAAGTATCTGGCCACTTGCGCCAACCATTGGATGCCACAGGAAGTCAACATGACGCGTGACATCGCGTTATGGAAAGACCCGAACGGATTGACCGAGGACGAGCGGCGCATCGTCAAACGCAATCTCGGTTTCTTTGTGACGGCAGACTCTTTGGCGGCCAACAACATCGTGTTGGGAACCTATCGCCACATCACGGCGCCCGAGTGCCGCCAGTTTTTGCTGCGTCAGGCTTTCGAAGAAGCCATTCACACCCACGCTTACCAGTACATCGTGGAATCCTTGGGGCTGGACGAATCTGAGATCTTCAATGCTTACAACGAAGTCCAGTCCATCCGCGACAAAGATGAGTTCCTGATTCCTTTTATCTCGGCCATCATGGATCCGCACTTCCATACCGGGACCCCAGAGACCGATCAAACGCTGCTGAAGTCGTTGATTGTTTTTGCCTGCCTGATGGAAGGCTTGTTTTTCTACGTCGGCTTCACTCAGATTCTGGCACTAGGCCGCCAGAACAAGATGACCGGTGCGGCAGAGCAGTACCAGTACATCCTGCGTGATGAGTCCATGCACTGCAACTTCGGAATCGACTTGATCAACCAACTCAAGCTCGAGAACCCGCACCTTTGGACGCCGGAGTTCAAGGCCGAAATCAAGGTGCTTTTTGAGAAGGCCGTGGAATTGGAGTACCGATACGCCGAAGACACCATGCCCCGTGGCGTGTTGGGCATGAACGCGTCGATGTTCAAGGGCTACCTGCGCTACATCGCTAACCGCCGGGCCACCCAAATCGGGCTTGAGGCACTTTTCCCCAACGAGGAAAACCCGTTCCCCTGGATGAGTGAAATGATCGACCTGAAGAAGGAACGTAACTTCTTCGAAACGCGTGTTATCGAGTACCAGTCCGGCGGCGCGCTGTCCTGGGATTAATCCACTCGTCATGCTGACCCAGCTTCCGCCTCCCGTCCACTGCCTATTGCAGAGCGATTTGGGTCGGCGACACCGCGTTCATGCCAATGGGCTCAGCCCCATTGGCATGAATCACTTTCTGCCACCAACGATGCAGAAAGTGCTCTTTGCACCTTGATCAAGGAGAACACAAATGGCAACTGCAAAAAAACCGGCCGCAAAAAAGGCTGCTCCCGTGAAGAAGGCTGCTCCAGCGAAGAAAGCTGTAGCGGCAAAGAATGCCGCTCCCGCCAAGAAGGCAGCAGCTCCTGCGAAAAAAGCAGCAGCTCCCGCTAAAAAGGCAGTAGTAGCAAAGAAGGCCGCTCCCGCCAAGAAGGCAGCAGCTCCTGCGAAAAAAGCAGCAGCTCCTGCGAAAAAAGCAGCAGCTCCCGCTAAAAAGGCAGTAGTAGCAAAGAAAGCCGCTCCCGCCAAGAAGGCAGCAGCTCCCGCTAAAAAGGCTGCTGCCAAGAAGGCTGCGAAAGCGCCTGCCGCAAAGCCTGCCGCTGCGGCGCAGACCACGCTCAACCCTCAGGCTGCGTGGCCTTTCCCCACTTCCAGCAAGCCCTAATCAGGTAGCTTGAAAGTAAAAAGCCCGGTGCCCTAGGCCCGGGCTTTTTTTTCATCTGGCGCAGCGGGGGCTCAATTACTTAAGGGTAAAAAGCGAGCAGACGGTAACCGGAAATCCGCTCCGCCGCATTGCCGGGTTTCACTGCAATCGGCACATTCAGATGAAAGTCCGTACCGGGCATCAGTGTGGGTCCCTTGAATCCCAAATCCTGCGCAAGGAAAACACGACGCAGCAAGCTCTGGTCTTGAAGATCAGTCAGCGTCAACTCTAGCGCGGGCGGAGCCAGGGGCACGGTACCGTTGTTCTTGATGGCCACGTGCAGCCGGTACACATCGGGCCCGAGCTTGCTGAAGGACGACCCATCAATCACCACCGCCTCGATATCGCGTAGCGGCTCTACCGTACACGACACCGCCTCACACAAAAGATTCAAGTAGGGCCGCGTCGTAGGCTCAAAGGCCGCCCAATGGTCACGCTCCTGGACCGCAATCTGCAAGAAAAACAGGGCTGAGAGCGCCAAGGCCATCAGGCTTAGGAAGATGCGAACTCCGGTGCGGCGCCACACACCGGCACTGGCCGCGGGGCGCATGAAAGAAAGTGGTTCGCCATCGGCTGCATGGGTCGCTTCCAGCGAAGGCTTGTCAGCCTGCAGGTAACGGGGCTCTGCCGAACTCACCTCGCCAAAATACGGATCGGCGGCAGCACCCTGAGGCGGCGCCTCGCTATCCGCGCCAGACGGCTGCGCTAGCGCCTTAGGGCTTTGCATCAGAAAGTCATCAATTGGCGCGGCATCCTGAGCAAGGTGCTCGAGCGATGGCTCCACCTTCCCCACTGGAATATCCGGCTCAGCCCGGATATCGGTTTTTTCCTCAGGCGTAAATTTCAGCGAGGCTGCCCAGTCCGGGTCGGGGCTGAATGCCTCCACCGGCGAGCGGTCTTCTTCAGGCTCGTCGTCTACCAACGGGTCGGACGTGAGCTGCGCATTGGCATCGAAGACCTCGTCGCACTGGCCGCAGCGCACCCAACCGTCGGAAATGCGAAGCTGGTCGGGCACGACCTTGAACATCGTGGAGCAGGCCGGGCATTGGGTGATCAAGCTCATTGCGTCACATTGTAGGGGGCGCAATTTCCGGGCGCGGGCTTGCCACCGTCAGGCGATGGCAGTCATCAGAATCCAGCCGTCCTCAGTGTCGGCAACAGCCAACTTGCAGTGCGGGGCATAAGCGGCGATCAGCTCGTCGGCCTGCCGCTCCAGAATGCCCGCCAGCACGAGATGACCGCCGGGCCTCACATGCGAGCACAACAATGGGGCCAATACCTTTAGAGGGGTAGCCAGAATATTGGCAAGCACCAGATCAAACTCGCCGATGGCAGCCTCAGGCAGGCCGGCAGCAAGTTGCACTTGATTCGCCCCGGCGTTCAGAATGGTCGAGTCCACCGCCGCCTGGTCGATGTCGACTGCGATGACTTCGCTAGCGCCAAACTTGGCTGCACCTATGGCCAGAATACCGGAGCCGCAGCCGTAGTCCAGTACGCGGCCGGGGCCGCCCTGGGCTGCAATCCAGCGCAGGCACATGCGGGTGGTGGGGTGGGTGCCGGTACCGAAGGCCAGCCCGGGGTCGAGCCGGATGATCTGGCGTGCCTGTGCTGGCGGTTCATGCCAGGTCGGCACGATCCAGAATTCGGACGTGATCTCGACCGGTGCAAACTGCGACTGCGTCAATCGCACCCAATCCTGGTCTTCCAGAACGTCAATACCCAACAGGCTGCAGCCCGCGAAAAAATCCTGCGCGGATAAAAGCTTGGCCGCTTCTTCGGCCGCCAGCCGCTCTGCAAAAAGGGCAATCACCCGGGAGCGCTGCCACCCGCCTTTGGGCGGCGGCATGCCGGGCTCGCCAAACAACGCCTGCTCGGCATCGGTCTGCGCATCGGCGTCTTCTACGCTCACGCTGAGCGCGTCCAGCGCGTCCAGCGCGTCGCTCAGCTGCTCGACTCGGTCCTCAGGACACATTAGACGCAGTTCGAACATGGGCGCCTTATCGCTTGTGCTGATCCAGCCAGTGCTCGAGGTAATGGATATTGGTGCCACCTGCCATGAATTTGGCGTCCACCATCAGCTCACGGTGCAGTGGAATATTGGTGTGAATGCCTTCCACCACGGTCTCGGCCAAGGCAGTACGCATGCGGGCCATAGCCTGTTCGCGGGTGTCTCCGTGAACAATGATCTTGCCCACCATGGAGTCGTAGTTCGGTGGCACAAAATAGTTGGTATAGACGTGCGAGTCCACCCGCACGCCGGGGCCGCCGGGCGCGTGCCACATCGTGACCCGCCCGGGGGACGGGGTGAACTTGAAGGGGTCTTCAGCATTCACCCGGCACTCGATGGCGTGGCCCCGCAGCACAATGTCCCGCTGAACAAAAGGCAGGCGCTCACCGGCGGCCACCATGATCTGGGTTTTCACGATGTCAATACCGGTGACCATTTCAGTAACCGGATGCTCCACCTGAACCCGCGTGTTCATCTCGATAAAGTAGAACTCGCCGTCTTCGTACAAGAACTCAAAGGTACCGGCACCGCGGTAACCCATCTTTTTGCAGGCCGCCACGCAGCGGTCGCCCACGCGCTCGATGAGCTTGCGCAGAATGCCGGGTGCGGGCGACTCCTCCAGCACCTTCTGGTGGCGTCGCTGCATCGAGCAATCGCGCTCGCCCAGGTACACCGCATTTTTGTACTTGTCAGCCAGCACCTGGATTTCAATGTGGCGCGGGTTCTGGAGGAATTTCTCCATGTACACCGCCGGGTTGTTGAATGCAGCGCCGGCCTCGGCCTTGGTCATCTGCACAGCAGCCACCAGCGCCGCTTCGGTATGCACCACCCGCATGCCGCGCCCGCCGCCGCCGCCGGCCGCCTTGATGATGACCGGATAACCGATCGTCTTGGCGATGCGCTTTATCGCAACCGGATCGTCGGGCAACTCGCCCTCGGAGCCGGGCACGCAAGGCACGCCGGCACGGATCATGGCCTGCTTGGCGGAGACCTTGTCGCCCATCATTCGGATAGATTCGGGCGTGGGCCCGATGAACTGAAAGCCGCTCTTCTCGACGCGCTCGGCAAAGTCGGCGTTTTCGCTCAAAAAGCCGTAGCCCGGATGGATCGCCTCGGCGTCGGTGACTTCGGCGGCCGAAATGATGGCAGGCATATTGAGGTAGCTTTGGCCCGAAGGCGCAGGCCCGATGCAGACCGCCTCCTCTGCGAGCTTGACGTACTTGGCTTCGCGGTCCGCCTCGGAATACACCATGACGGCCTTGATACCCAACTCGCGGCAGGCGCGCTGAATGCGCAGCGCAATCTCTCCCCGGTTGGCGACCAGAATTTTCTTGAACATGGGCACAGTGTCTTATTCGATGATGAACATGGGTTGGCCGTATTCGACAGCCTGCCCGTTTTCACACAGCATTTGCTTCACAGTGCCCGATTTGTCAGCCTCGATCTCGTTGAGGATCTTCATGGCCTCGATGATGCAGATGGTGTCGCCCTCCTTGACCGCATCGCCTACCTCGACGAAAGGCTTGGCGCCGGGAGACGACGACCGGTAGAAAGTGCCCACCATGGGGGACTTGACGGTGTGGCCGGCGGGAGCGGCAACCGCCGCCGGTGCTGCAATCTCGGCGGGCGGGGCTGCAGGCGCAGCCGTTGGGGCCGGGGCGGCATAAACAGGCGCCGGGGCGTACCCCTGAACCATGGCGCCGCCGCCCTTCACGATGCGGACTTTGCCTTCAGCCTCGGTAATTTCCAGCTCCGACACATTCGACTCGGACACCAAATCGATCAGGGTTTTGAGTTTTCGCAAGTCCATGGGGTCTCCAACAACTGACATTTATAGAGCGGTGAATTTACAGCAAAACGCAGCCAATTGACTATAACTCCACCCAAAAGCAGGGAATTGAATGGAAGACTATGGCCAAACAGGGCCCGCAAGGGGCCGGGGGACGGTCGCTTTTGCCAAGCCGACCAGTGGGAAAACCCTATTTTACCGCAACCCACGATGCCAGATCGGCCTCGCTCACCCGGCCCATCTTGCGCTGCGCAATGGCGCCGTCCGCTGCCACCAGCACTGAAAAAGGCAGCCCTCCGGTCGCGTTACCCAGCGACCGGCCCAGCTCAACGCCATCCATTCCAGCCAGCGCTACGGTGAATCCCAGCGGCAACTTGGCCAAAAAAGACAGAACAGCGTCTTTGCGATCCACCGCCAGGCCCAGCACCTGCGCGCCGCCACTGCCCTGCTCCCGGGCAAAGCGGTCCAGCAGGGGCAGCTCCTCGACACAAGGAGGGCACCAGGTGGCCCAGAAGTTAATCAGCAGCGGCCTGCCCTTGAATTGCGCCATCGCCACCGGCGTATCCTGCGGGCTTTGCCATATCAGGGCCCAAAAGCCCGGCACCGGCTCGGCCACCGGCGCGCCCGTCGCCCCCCCGGCGCCGCCCCGTTGCCACAAAGACAGGCCCACTCCGGCGGCGCTGGCCACACCCGCCGCAACACCCGCCGCCGCACCCCACACCAGCAGGCCTCGCCGGCCCGAGCTCGGGGCTTGGGGCTCCGCCCGCTCGCCAGGCCCCGGATGATTATCGTTATCACTCATCATCTTCCTTCAAAAGTTTATCTACTGCCGCGATATTCCCCCTCGGGGCGCGCCCCCGCGCGTCGGGCTGCAGCGCTCCGCGTACATCGTCGAGGTCATTGATCAGCAAATGCACCCCCACATGCTCGCCCAGCGGCTCACACAGCGCGTGGATGCTGAGTGCATCCACCATCTCGCCTTGCAGCCCCGGCACCGAGCGCACCTCGAACCGAACGCCGCGGTCAATCAAGCTTATCTCCGCCGATTTGGGGTCATCACAAAACAACTGCAGATAAATATCTGACCGTCGAGTTGCCGTACCCCGCCAGACCGCACCGCCCAGGTACGGGCGGAACATCTCGAGCCGCCGCATCCACTGCAGCGCCAGCTCCCGCAGCGCTCGCAGCTCCTCAGCCTGACTCTCGGCACAAAAAATGGAAATGTATTCCTCCACTGCAGCGTCAACCTGGTCGTTGTCTGGCAAGGCCGCTCGAGCAGGCACGCCCAACTGCTTGACCGCGCGCCGCTTGGCGGGGCCGTACTCCAGCCCCTCTTCCACCACGAGGCGGGCGGCGGCGGCCGCTATTTCTTCCTTCAGGTCGTCCATGGCTGCATTGTGCCTGCGGCATACGGCGCAGCCGGTGCCTGGGGATGCTCTGCTTTTCATAGCGACTCACGCATATTCCACGAGGGCAAAGTGCTGAAATCATGCCCAAAAAACCGGCTGCAGTGGCCCGTAGAATAGCCGGCATGCATATTCACATTCTGGGCATTTGCGGGACTTTCATGGGCGGCTTGGCCGCTTTGGCGCGCGAAGCAGGCCACCAAGTCACCGGCTGCGACGCGGGCGTTTACCCCCCGATGAGCGACCAGCTACGCGCCCTCGGAATCGATTTGGTGGAGGGATTTGGCGCCGACCAAATGGCGCTCCAGCCCGATATGTTTGTCATCGGCAACGTGGTGAGTCGCGCGCGCCTGCCCGACGGCAGCCCCAAATTTCCGCTGATGGAGGCGATTCTGGACGCCGGCGCGCCCTACACCAGCGGGCCGCAGTGGCTGGCCGAACACGTTTTGCAAGGTCGCCATGTGTTGGCGGTTGCAGGTACCCACGGCAAAACCACCACCACCAGCATGCTGGCCTGGGTGCTGGACTACGCGGGTTTACAGCCGGGATTTCTGGTGGGCGGCGTCCCGCTGAACTTTGGCATTTCGGCAAGGCTTGGCAGCGATAGGAGTGGCGCAGAGGCTGCGCCCCCTGCTTTTCCCCCCCGACCCCTCTTTGTCATTGAAGCCGACGAATACGACACCGCCTTCTTCGACAAGCGCAGCAAGTTCGTCCACTACCGCCCTCGCACCGCCATCCTGAACAACCTCGAGTTCGACCACGCGGACATTTTTGATGACCTGGCGGCGATTGAGCGGCAGTTTCACCATCTGGTGCGCACGGTCCCGGCCGGCGGGCGTGTGGTGGTCAACGGGCTGGAGGAAAGCCTCACCCGGGTGCTGCACATGGGCTGCTGGAGTGAGCAGCAAAGCTTTGGCACCGCGGTAAGCGATTTTTCGGCGGTGGGCGAACCGCACGACTTTGCGGTGCTGCACCAGGGCCGGGAAGTGGCGCGCGTGCAGTGGGGGCTGAACGGTATGCACAACCAGCTCAACGCGCTGGCCGCCATTGCCGCGGCGCAGCATGTGGGCGTGTCGCCCGCGCTGGCGGCTGAGGCTTTGGGCCGGTTTGTCAATGTGAAGCGCCGCATGGAAGTGCGCGCCCGCGCGCCGCTGGCATCGCAACCCGGCAGCGCGCCGGTGACGATTTACGACGACTTCGCCCATCACCCCACCGCCATCCGCACCACCGTCAACGGCCTGCGCCGCCAAGTGGCAGACGGGCGGATCCTGGCGGTGTTCGAGCCGCGATCCAACACCATGAAACTCGGCGCCATGAAAAGCCAGCTGCCGTGGAGCCTGGAAGAAGCCGACCTGGCCTTTTGCCACAGCGGCGGGCTGGGCTGGGACGCGGCCGAGGCGCTGTCACCCATGGGCGCCCGCGCGCAGGTGGGCGAGAGCATTGAAGTGGTGCTGGGCCAGGTGGCCGCGGCGCTGCAGCCGGGTGACCATGTGCTGTGTATGAGCAATGGCGGCTTTGGCGGCATCCACGCCAGGCTCAGCCGGCTGCTACAAACTTCGTAGCTGTTCGCGCAATAACCACGGGCGAAAACAGCACTTTTGACCTGCAAACCTATGCAAAGCGACCCGAACTTTCAGCTGCGCCTGCCCGAAGGCGCGCAATTTGCCGACCTGCAGCTGCGCCGCTGCGACAACGAGGCCATCGACATGGACATGGACCTGGTGGAGTGCATCTGCAAGCTCAACCAGTGGGACGTGGCCAAGGTCTGCGAGAACCCGGGCCCGGTGATCAGCACCATCCTGAGCGTCTGGTACAAAACCCACCTGGCCGGCGGCGGCACGCCGGACGCGGTGATGGAGTCGCTGCGGGCGCCCCCCGCGCTGCAATAAGGCAAAAAAAGCGGGCCCGAAGGCCCGCCGGTCTGAGGCAGGCTGGCGCTTGGCGCGCAGCCCGTGCCGAATCGCTTTACGCTGCGCGACGCGCCTTGACGGCCGCGGACAACACCTCCAAGGAGGCGAGCGAGTCATCCCAGCCCAGGCAAGCGTCGGTGATGCTTTTGCCGTATTCCAGCGCGGAGGCGTCGTCCTTGCCTGGGGTGAACTTCTGCGCGCCGGCGTTGAGGTGGCTCTCCACCATCACACCGAACACGCTTCTGGAGCCGCCGCTGATCTGGGAGGCAATGTCCTTGGCAACATCCAGCTGCTTTTCGTGCTGCTTGCTGCTGTTGGCATGGCTGCAGTCCACCATCAGGGTTGGCGGCAGATTGGCCCGGGCCAGGTCGGCGCAGGCGGCGGCTACGCTGGCGGCGTCGTAGTTCGGCGCCTTGCCGCCGCGCAAAATCACGTGGCAGTCGGGGTTGCCGTGGGTCTGGACGATGGCGACCTGGCCGTTCTTGTGCACCGACAAGAAGTGGTGCCCGCCGGCTGCCGCCTGAATCGCGTCGGTCGCGATTTTGATGTTGCCGTCGGTCCCGTTCTTGAATCCGATGGGCGCGGAAATGCCCGAGGCCAACTCGCGGTGCACCTGGCTCTCGGTGGTACGCGCGCCGATGGCGCCCCAGGAAATCAGGTCGCCGAGGTATTGGGGCGAAATCACGTCCAGAAACTCGCTGCCCGCGGGCATTCCCAGGCGGTTGATCTCAATCAGCAGCTGGCGCGCGATGCGCAGGCCCTCGTCGATGCGGTAGCTCTCATCGAGGTAGGGGTCGTTGATCAGGCCCTTCCAGCCTACGGTGGTGCGGGGCTTTTCGAAGTAGACGCGCATCACGATTTCCAGCGTATCTTTGTACTTTTCGCGCTGCGCCTTCAGGCGGCGGGCGTACTCCAGCGCGGCGGCCGGATCGTGGATGGAACAGGGACCGATGATCAGCAGCAGCCGGTCGTCCTTGCCGGACATGATGTTTTGGATGGTGCTGCGGGTCTCGGAGATCAGTGTTTCCACCGCGGTTCCGCGGATGGGGAAGAAGCGGATCAAATGTTCTGGAGGTGGCAGCACGGTAATGTCCTTGATGCGTTCGTCATCGGTCTTGCTGGTGCGGTCGGCGGGCTGCGCTTGGCCATACCAGGCGTCGCTTGCAGAGGCTTGTGCGGTCATGTCAGGTCTCCAGAGTTCAAGTTAAAAGAAGTGAAAGCAACAATAAAAAAACCGCCGGGGTTGCCGGCGGTTTTTGGAAGATTCAGGACGTTTTCTGTAGGTACGTTCAGATCTCTCGACCGCCGGTTGCGCGTGAGAACCAAAAATAGCTAAAAAAGAAGTGTGCTGAATGCATGGGCTTCAATGTAGCACAGGTTCGCGCGGCCGGCTCAGGCCGTGCCGCCCACGGTGAGTCCGTCGACGCGCAGGGTGGGCTGGCCCACACCCACCGGCACGCTCTGGCCCTCTTTGCCGCAGGTGCCCACGCCGGGGTCGAGCTTCATGTCGTTGCCGATCATCGAGACACGCTTCAAGCACTCCGGCCCGCTGCCCACCAGAGTGGCGCCCTTGACCGGGTATTGAATCTTGCCGTTTTCCACCCAATAGGCTTCGCTGGCGCTGAACACGAACTTTCCGCTGGTGATATCCACCTGACCGCCGCCGAAGTTGGGCGCATAGAGGCCCTTCTTGATGCTGGCAATGATTTCCTCGGGCGCCTTGTCGCCGCCGAGCATGTAGGTGTTGGTCATGCGCGGCATGGGCAGGTGGGCATAGCTCTCGCGGCGGCCGTTGCCGGTGGGCTTCACGCCCATCAACCGGGCGTTCATGCTGTCCTGGATGTAGCCCTTCAAAATGCCGTCCTCAATCAGCACATTGCGCTGGCTGGGGTTGCCCTCGTCGTCCACGTTGAGCGAGCCGCGGCGGTCGGCAATCGTGCCGTCGTCGAGCACGGTGACGCCCTTGGCCGCCACCCGCTGGCCCACACGCCCGCTGAAAGCGCTGCTGCCCTTGCGGTTGAAGTCGCCCTCCAAGCCGTGGCCAATGGCCTCGTGCAACAAAATGCCCGGCCAGCCGGCACCCAGCACCACCGTCATTTCGCCCGCAGGAGCGGGGCGGGAGTCGAGGTTGGTGAGCGCGGCATGCACCGCCTGGTTCACATAGTCTTCCACCTGTTCGTCGGTGAAATAGGCCAGCCCGAAACGCCCGCCGCCGCCGCTAGAGCCTGCCTCGCGGCGGCCTTTTTGCTCTGCAATCACGGTCACACTCAGGCGCACCAGGGGGCGCACGTCGGCGGCCAGCGTGCCATCGGCGCGGGCAACCAGCACCACGTCGTATTCAGCGGCCAGTCCGGCCATCACCTGAATCACGCGCGGGTCTTTCGCTCGGGCCAGCTTCTCCACCCGGCCTAGGAGCGCGACCTTGGCGGTGCTGTCCAGGGTGGCAATCGGGTCCAGCCCGGCGTAGAGCTTGCGCCCACCTGCTATCTTATGTGTAGCAGTCTTCGCACGCCGGGTCTGCGCTGCAGCCGAAATAGTGCGCACTGTGCGGGCCGCGTCCAGGAGCGATGCGTCGGAAATGTCGTCCGAATACGCAAACGCCGTTTTTTCACCGCTGACCGCACGCACGCCCACGCCCTGGTCGATGCTGAAGGAACCGGTCTTGACGATGCCCTCTTCCAGACTCCAGCCCTCTGAGCGGGTGTATTGGAAGTAGAGGTCCGCCTCGTCGACCTGGTGGGCCTTGATTTCACCCAGCGCGCGGATGAGGTGACTCTCATCCAGCCCGAAGGGGGTGAGCAGCAGGGACTTGGCCGTGGCCAGGCGTTCGATGGTGGGTTCACGAGAAATCATGAAGCCATTCTAGGCCCGCGCCCCAAACCCTTGCATCGGCCGGTTCTTCGCACAGGCGATGGCGCCTCAGCTCTGCACCAGCCGCTTGGAATTGGAAATCGAAAACAGAATGCCCAGAGCCAGCCCCAGCGTGACCATGGCGGTGCCGCCGTAACTGATGAACGGCAGTGGAACCCCCACCACCGGGAGGATGCCGCTGACCATGCCCATGTTCACAAACGCATAGGTGAAAAAGATCATGGTCGCAGCCCCCGCGAGCAGTCGGGAAAACAGGGTGGGTGCCTCCAGCGCAATGGCCAGCCCCCGCATGATCAGGAACACAAAGGCGCCGATCAGGACAGCATTGCCCAGCAGCCCGAATTCTTCGGAAAAGGCCGCGAAAATAAAGTCGGTGGTGCGCTCGGGAATGAACTCCAGGTGCGTCTGCGTTCCCTGCATAAAGCCCATGCCCAGCACGCCGCCGGAGCCGATGGCGATCATGCCCTGAATGATGTGAAAGCCCTTGCCCAGCGGGTCTCGCGAGGGGTCCAGCAGGGTGCAGATGCGCTGCTGCTGGTAGTCGTGCAAAACCGGCCAGCGCGCGCCGTCGGCACAGAGCTGCGGCTCGAAGAACACAAGCAAAAACACCCCCAGCACCCCGATGACCAGTGGCGGGATGACCAGCTTCCAGCTCATGCCGGCGAAAAATATCACCGACATACCGGCCGCCAGTACCAAGAGGGCGGTGCCCAGGTCGGGCTGCTTCATGATCAGCCCCACCGGAACAGCCAGCAGTACGCCGGCCACCACAAAGTCCAGCGCCCGCAGTTGCCCCTCGCGCTTCTGGAACCACCAGGCCAGCATCAGCGGCATCGCGATTTTGAGAATCTCACTGGGCTGGATGACCACGCCCACATTCACCCAGCGCTGGGCGCCTTTTTTGGTAATACCGAACACCGCCACCGCAATCAAGAGCGCCACGCCCACCATATAGAGCGGCACGGCCACCATCATCAGGCGCTGCGGCGGCACCTGCGCCACCACAAACATGATGGCGCCAGCGATCAGCATGTTGCGGGCATGGTCGGCGAAACGGGTGCCGTGGTCGTAGCCCGAGGAATACATGATCAGCAGCCCCGCGCTGGCCAGCATGAACACCGCGAAGGCCAGCGGCCCGTCAAACCCCGCAAACCAGGGCGCGATACGCTTGCGCAGCGAGACTCTTCCGAAACGATAAGACATGGACCCGATTATCCCCAAGCCCACCATGACCGGCACTTCCATCACCCACCTGCTCTACCTGCACGGCTTTCGCTCCTCGCCGCAGTCGCACAAGGCCCGGCAGATGGCGGCCTATATGGCGCAGCACCACCCGGCCGTGCACTGGTGGTGTCCCCAGTTGCCGCCTTCACCGCGTGAGGCCATGACGCTTTTATTAGACGGAATTTCAGCCTGGCCGCGGGACCGCATGGCCGTGGTCGGTTCCTCGCTGGGCGGCTTTTATGCCACCCACATCGCCGAGGCCACGGGTTGCCTGGCCATGCTGATCAACCCGGCGGTCGACCCCGCGCGCGATCTGGGACGCTACATCGGCGAGAACCACCAGTGGCATGCCCCCGCGGAGCGCTTTTTCTTTTTGCCCCACTATGTGCAGGAGCTGCGCGACCTGCAGGCCGGGGTCCTCCGTGAGCCCGCGCGCTACCGGACCCTGATTGCCAAGGGCGACGAGGTATTGGACTGGCGCGAGATGCATGCCCGTTACGCCCACACGAGCGTCACCGTGACCGAGGGCGGCGACCATGCCTTCACCGGTTTTGAGGCCTTTTTGCCCGATTTCGCCGCCTTCATGGGTCTGCCGGCGGCGGCCTGATGCGCCACGGGCGCGCCGTCTGCAGGGCCGGCAAGAATTACAGGGACAATCCAACTTATGTTTTTATTGTTTGAAGAAGCCGGAAAATTCATGGCCGGCCGCCTGCTCTCGCAGGCTGACGCCTCCGCGCAGGTGGAGCTGGACTCGGGCAAGCGGGTCAAGGTCAAGGCCGCCAACTTTTTGATCCAGTTTGAGAAGCCCGCGCCGGCGGAGTTCATTGCCGCCGCGCAAGCCCAGGCCGGTGCCATTGATCTGGACATGGCCTATGAATTTGCGCCGGATGACGAGTTCGGCTTTGCCGACCTGGCCCGGGACTATTTTTCGGCACAGGCCAGCCAAGCAGAACAGGCGGGCATGCTGTTCAAGCTCTTTGAGACGCCGCACTACTTCCGCCGC
Source organism: Rhodoferax sp. OV413 (assembly GCF_945881795.1). GTDB lineage: Bacteria > Pseudomonadota > Gammaproteobacteria > Burkholderiales > Burkholderiaceae_C > Allorhodoferax. The sequence continues at coordinate 60,591 of NZ_CAMCVG010000001.1, read as the reverse complement.
GCGGGCAAGGGCCGCTTCAAAAAAGCCCCGGCCGACGTGATTGCCCAGGCCCTGGCCGCCATCGAAAAGAGGCGCCTGCTGGCCGAGCAAATCGCGCAATGGGCGCTCGACCTGGCAGCCGGCAGATGCCCGCAGCCGGTGCAGGACCAGCTCTACAAGATTCTCTTCAAGCCCGACAAAAACGCGCCCGAATACAAGGCCGTGGTGGAAGCCAGCCGCGCCACCCATATCGCACCTCTTGAGTTGCTGCAAAAGGCTGGCGCGATTGCCTCGCCCTACCAGTTCCACTGGAAGCGCTTTGTGCTGGAGAACTTTCCCAAAGGCACCGGCTTTGCCGCCATTGCCGCGCCGGCCATTGCCGACGCGCTGCCGCTGGCCGCGGTTCAGGCCTATTCGATTGACGACTCCCAGACCACCGAAATCGACGACGCGCTGAGCGTGCAGGGCCTGGGCAGCGGCGTGGTAACCGTGGGCATTCACATTGCCGCGCCGGCGCTGGCGGTGCAACCCGGCAGCCCGGTCGATGTGCTGGGCCGCGCCCGCCTGTCTACTGTCTACATGCCCGGACACAAAATCACCATGCTGCCTGACGAGGTGGTGCAAACCTACACCCTGCAGGAGGGCCGGGACTGCCCCGCGGTGTCGCTGTATGTGCGCTTTGACGAGGCGAGCTTGGACATTCTGGGCAGCGAGACCCGGCTGGAGCGGGTGCCCATTGCCCACAACCTGCGCCACGACCAGCTCGATGCGGTGGTGACTGAGGCCTGGCTCCAAGACCCGTCTTTTGAGCATGAAAACACGCCTCAGCCATTGCCGGTATTGCGCGAGCAGCTATCATTTTTGCACCGGCTGGCGCGCGATCTGAAGGCCAGGCGCGAAGTGGTGCGCGGCAAGCCTGAGACCTTCAGCCGGCCGGACTACAACTTCCGGCTGCACCGCGACGAATCACTTCCCGACGGGCCTCCGCAGGGCGATGAGACCGTGCGCATCAGCATCCGCCAGCGCGGCGCGCCACTGGATTTGATCGTTGCCGAGACCATGATTCTGGCCAACAGCACCTGGGGCGCATGGATGGCCGAGCAGGGCGTGCCCGCCATCTACCGCAGCCAGGCCAGCCTGGCGCCGGGCGTCAAGGTGCGCATGGGCACCAAGGCGCTGCCCCACGCGGGTATCGGTGTGCCCAGCTACGCCTGGTCCACCTCGCCGCTGCGCCGCTACACCGATCTGGTCAACCAGTGGCAGATCATTGCCTGCGCGCGCCACGGCAAGACAGCCGCGCTGGTGGCCCCCTTCAAGCCCAAGGATGCCGAGCTGTTCGCCATCATCTCGTCGTTTGACGCGGCCTACAGCGCCTACAACGGCTTTCAGGGCGCGATGGAGCGCTTCTGGACGCTGCGCCATGTGCAGCAGCTGGGCCTGACCGAGCTCACCGCCAGCCTGTTCAAAGACGGCATGGTGCGGGCCGACGACATTCCGCTGGTGCTGCCGGTGCTGGGTGCGCAGGGCCTGCCGCGCCACGCCAAGGTGCGGGTCAAGCTCGGCGAGATTGACCTCATCACCCTGGACGTACAGGGCACGGTCATCGAGCGCCTGGACACCCCGGCTGATGCCGACCATGATGCGCAAAATAGCGCGCCGGACGCGGAAGAAGATGGCGACGATGAGGTGGCCGGCCCGCTGGCCATTGCCGTCGACGTGAACGAGGCGCCCGCCACCGGCGCAGAACCCGCCGCCCCGTGAACCTGCGACGCCTGACCACACTGCAATGGGCCTTGGCTGTATCGATTGCGGTGCATGCGATGCTGCTGACCATCCGTTTTGTGGATCCGCAGTCCTTCAACCGTGTATTCGAAGACCTCCCGCTGGAGGTGATTCTGGTCAACACCAAAAGCCAGGAAAAGCCCGAAAAGGCGCAGGCCATCGCGCAGACCAGCCTGGCCGGTGGAGGCGAAGCCGCTCAGGGCCGAGCCACCAGCCCGCTGCCCCCCTCGGCGCTCACCGATCTGGGCGACACGCTGGAAAACGAAAGCGCCCGCCAGCTGAAAAGTCTCCAAACGCAGCAGAACCTGCTGCTCGCGCAGGTCAGAAGCCAGCTCGCCGCCCTGCCCCCGCCCGACCCGCGCAAAGCAGCCGACCAGGCGGCTGAAGCCGAGCGCGAGGAAAGACGCCAGCAACTCATCAAGCTGCTCGCCGAGATCGAGCGCCGCATCAACCAGGAGAACGCGCGGCCCAAGAAACGCTACGTCAGCCCGGCGGTGCGTGAAGAGGTGTACGCGGTCTATTACGACCAGCTTCGGCAGGCGATTGAGGACAAGGGCACCAACAACTTTCCGCAAAGCCAGGGCAAGAAGCTCTATGGCGAGCTGACCATGATCGTCACCGTCAATTTTGATGGCCGGGTGCTGGACACCGAAATCGTGCAAAGCTCGGGCACCCCCATCCTCGACAAGCGGGCGCAGGCGATTGCCCGCTCTGCCGGCCCCTTCGGCAGGTTCAGCCCAGCCATGCGCCGGCAGGCCGACCAGATTCTGGTGGTCTCGCGCTTTAAGTTCACCCGCGATGAGACACTCGAAGCCGATGTATCTTCGTCTGCACGATGACATCCAAAGCCCGCCCACCTTCCCGTTCGCTTTACGGTTCGCCCTCCGGCTCGATGTTCCAGTCCGGGCTGCGACTGCTGCTGCTCTTTGCACTGGCCTTTGCGGCGCTGCAGGTGTATTTTGTGGGGCGCATCGCCGCCATGGCGGTGATTGCTCCGCAATCGACCGCCTTTCAGCGTTCGGAAGTCTGGCGCGTGGCCAGCCAGACCGGAGCGCTTCCGTGGCGGCAGGAGTGGGTGGCTTACGGACAGATGTCCGATGCGCTCAAGCGCGCCGTGATCGCCTCCGAGGACGACGGCTTCAGCCGACATGACGGTGTCGACTGGGACGCCCTGGAAAAAGCCTGGTCCAAGAACGCCAAAGCGGAGCGACAGGCCGAGCGGCGCGCAGAGAAGCTGGCAGAGTCCGGCCGGCCGGCCAAGCCACCCAAGATAGTCGGAGGATCCACCATCACCCAGCAGCTCGCCAAGAACCTGTTTTTGTCCGGCGAGCGCACGCTGCTGCGCAAGGGCCAGGAATTCGTATTGACCCTGTTGCTGGAGCAGCTGCTCAGCAAGCAGCGCATCCTGGAGATTTACCTCAACAGCGTGGAGTGGGGCGAGGGCGTGTTTGGCGCAGAGGCGGCGGCGCGGCACTACTTCCGCAAACCGGCTAGCCAGCTCAGCGCCTATGAGGCGGCGCGCCTGGCGGTCATGCTGCCGCGCCCCAAGTTCTTTGAGAAGATGCCCCAGTCGGCTTACCTGAGCGCGCGGGCCGGCACCATCGTGGCCCGGATGGGCGATGCGCGCCTCCCCTGAGGCTATTTTCCATGCGAATCCTTGGCATTGACCCCGGCTTGCGTACCACCGGCTTCGGCCTGGTGGACGTAGTGGGGGCGGACGTGCGCTATGTTGCCAGCGGCACCATCGGCACCCAGCACCTGGACACCCGCGCACTGCCCGCACGGCTCAAGGTGTTGTTTGACGGCATTGGAGAGGTGGTGGCGCGCTACCAGCCCACCTGCGCCTCGGTCGAGATTGTGTTCGTGAACGTCAACCCGCAGTCCACCCTGCTGCTGGGGCAGGCGCGTGGTGCGCTGGTCACGGCGCTGGTGTGCGCCAACCTGCCGGTGGCTGAATACACCGCCCTGCAGATGAAGCAGGCGGTGGCCGGCCACGGCCGCGCCCACAAGGATCAGGTGCAGGAAATGGTCAAGCGCCTGCTCAACCTGCCCGGGCTGCCCGGGCCGGACGCAGCCGACGCGCTGGGCCTGGCGATTACCCACGCACACGCCGGCAAATCGATGGCGCTGCTCTCAGGCGCGAATGGGGTGGGGGGCGACGGTAAGGTGCACTACCGCGACGGGCGCAGCCGCTGAAGCCGGGCCCTCAGCTTTAGCAAGCCAGGTGATGCCCTGGATTACCAGGCCCGCACGGGCTGGGCAAAGCCCTGAGGCGCCTGCCGCACGTCTTCAAAGGTCACGACCTCCCAGGCCTCGGGGTGAGCCTGCAGTTCGCGCAGCAGCTTGTTGTTGAGCGCATGGCCCGAGCGGCGCGCGCTGTAGGCCGCCAGCAGGGGCTTGCCCACGATGTAGAGGTCGCCCATGGCATCCAGGATTTTGTGCTTCACGAACTCGTCGTCATAACGCAGTCCGTCGGTGTTGAGGACCTTGTAGTCATCCATGACGATCGCGTTGTCCAGCCCGCCACCGAGCGCCAGGCCGTTGGCGCGCATCATCTCCACGTCTTTGGTGAATCCGAAGGTGCGGGCGCGGGCAATGTCGCGCGAATAGCTGCCGGTGCTCAGGTCAAACTCCACCCGCTGTCCAGTGGAATCTACGGCGGGATGGTTAAAGTCGATCTCGAAGCTGAGCTTGTAGCCATGAAAGGGGTCGAGCCGCGCCCACTTGGCGTTAGCGCCCTCGCCCTCGCGCACCTCCACCGGCCGGTTGATGCGGATGAAGCGCCGCGGCGCGTTTTGCATCTCGATGCCCGCGCTTTGCAGCAGGAACACAAACGAGGCGGCCGAGCCGTCAAGGATAGGCACCTCCTCGGCGGTAATGTCGACATACAGGTTGTCCACACCAAGGCCGGCGCAGGCTGACATCAGGTGTTCCACCGTGTGCACCTTGGCGTTGCCACACGACAGCGTCGACGCCAGACGGGTGTCGGTCACCGCCTGGGCCGACACCGCAATATCCGGCGCCTGCGGCAAGTCCACCCGCCTGAACACAATGCCGGTGTCCGGCGCAGCAGGCCGCAAGGTGATCTCGACACGCTGGCCGCTGTGCAGGCCCACGCCAACGGCGCGGGTGAGGGACTTCAGGGTTCTTTGTTTAAGCACGTTGGGATTGTAAAAGTTCCCGGGAAATCCCCGACCACGTATCCGATCAATCCGCCTGCTTGCGCAGGAAGGCGGGAATCTCAATGTCTTCCATGCCGCCGGTAGACAGGGCGTCCACCTTGGCGGCTGCCTGGGTGCGGTTGTGGCGCCAGACGCTCGGGGTGGTCATGCTGCCGTAGTCGGGCTGGGCTGCTGCTGAGCCGCCGCCCAGGCTGTGGCCGGCGCCTGCGGGACTGGCCAGTGCGGTGATGGTGGGCACATGAAAGGGCACGTTATCGGTGCCGGTGCGCAGCACCTGCAGTGGGGGCGCAGTGCGGCGGGTGCCGTTGCGGCTGAGGCCGGTCGCAATCACGGTGACGCGGATTTCGTCACCCAGCGTGTCGTCGTTGGCGGTACCGTAGATCACATGGGCATCGGCCGATGCGCAGGCGCGGATGGTCTCCATCGCCACCTTGGATTCTTTGAGCTTCAGGGATCCCTTGCAGGCAGTGATCAGCACCAGCACACCCTTGGCGCCGGAGAGGTCCACGCCCTCGAGCAGCGGGCAGGCCACTGCCTGCTCGGCGGCGATGCGGGCGCGGTCAGGGCCGCTGGCGGTCGCCGTGCCCATCATGGCCTTGCCGGGTTCACCCATGACGGTGCGCACGTCTTCAAAGTCGGCGTTGATTTCGCCCTTGACGTTGATGATTTCGGCAATCCCGCCAACGGCGTTCTTCAGCACGTCGTTGGCATGGGCGAATGCGGCTTCCTGCGCCACATCTTCGTCCAACACTTGGAGCAGCTTTTCATTCAGCACCACAATGAGCGAGTCCACATTGGCTTCAAGATCCGACAAGCCGGATTCGGCATTGCTCATGCGGCGTCCGCCTTCAAAGTCGAAGGGTTTGGTCACCACGCCCACGGTCAGGATGCCCATGTCTTTGGCGACTTTGGCAATCACGGGGGCAGCGCCGGTGCCGGTGCCGCCGCCCATGCCGGCGGTGATGAAGAGCATGTGCGCGCCTTCGATGGCTTGGCGGATGGCGGCTTCAGCTTGTTCAGCGGCTTCGCGGCCCTTGTCGGGCTTGCTGCCGGCGCCAAGGCCGGTGACGCCTAGCTGAATTGTCTTGTGCGCCGAGCTGCGGCTCAGGGCCTGCGCGTCGGTGTTGGCGCAGATGAATTCCACGCCGTTCACACCGGTCACGATCATGTGCTCGACCGCGTTGCCGCCGCCGCCGCCCACGCCGATGACCTTGATCTGTGTGCCTTGGTTGAAGGTTTCTTCTTCGATCATTTCGATGCTCATGCTCTCTCTCCTTGAAACGCTAACTAATTGAATAAAGGGGTGTGTGGCAGCTCAGGCGGCCATGGTCATGCGGCCTGCGAGCAGGATGTCGGCCAGCAGTCGGGTGGCGCGCTCGGCCTCGGGCTTGGGCGCGGGGTGGCTGGTGAGCAATCCCCAGACCACGTCGTCACTGACGCCGAAGCGGCAGAGCAGGATGTCGCTGGAAGCGATACTGGCCTTCTGGCTCTCTGACAGCGTCTTGATGATTTCTGCGGCGTCTTCCGACATCCCCAGAATCTTCAGCGCAGACGGCAGGTCCTGACGGATCAGGTTCTGGGCCATGTTCAAGTACGCCAGGTTGGCATCGCGAATTTCGGCCTGTATGTGGGCTTGCATATTCGTTATCTCCTCATTCCAATAATTCTTCGACGACTTAATTCCAACAAAGGGGGACTTGCATGGGGGCTTGGCCGGCCCGGGGGGTCCAGGCCTCGGTGCACGATGACCCGGATCAGGCCCCAGTGAAAGCGGGGCAACAGCGTGCAGGGGCAGGTGTTCAGTGCGGTGTTTGGCATGATTAAAAGTTCCCTACAAACCAGTCCTTGACGGAACTGAACGCTGATTTCATGGAGCCGGACTTCTGCGCCACCTTGTAGCCGCGCATGCGGGCAATCCGGGCCTCTTCGAGCAGGCCCATCACCGTGGCGGCGCGGGGCTGGGCCACCATGTCGGACAGGGCGCTGTTGTATTTGGGAACGCCGCGGCGCACCGGCTTCAAGAAGATGTCTTCGCCCAGCTCGACCATGCCGGGCATGATGCAGCTGCCACCGGTGAGCACGATGCCGCTGGAGAGCACCTCCTCGTAGCCGGAGTCGCGCATGACCTGGTTCACCAGCGAGAAGATTTCTTCTATCCGCGGCTCAATCACGCCGGCCAGCGCCTGGCGGCTGAGCATGCGCGGGCCGCGGTCGCCCAGGCCGGGTACTTCGACCTGCATCTCGGGGTCCACCAGCAGCTGCTTGGCATGGCCCGACTCGACCTTGATGTCTTCGGCGTCCTTGGTCGGGGTGCGCAGCGCCATGGCGATGTCGCTGGTGATGAGGTCCCCGGCAATCGGAATCACCGCGGTGTGGCGGATGGCGCCGTTGGTGAAGATGGCCACATCCGTCGTGCCCGCGCCGATGTCCACCAGCGCCACGCCGAGTTCGCGCTCGTCCGCGGTGAGCACTGACAGGCTGCTGGCCAGGGGGTTGAGCATGAGCTGCTCAACTTCGAGGCCGCAGCGACGCACGCACTTGATGATGTTTTCCGCCGCGCTCTGGGCGCCGGTCACGATGTGCACCTTGGCCTCGAGGCGGATGCCGCTCATGCCAATGGGCTCACGCACGTCCTGCCCGTCGATGATGAATTCCTGCGGCTCCACCAGAAGCAGGCGCTGGTCGGTCGAAATATTGATGGCCTTGGCAGTCTCCACCACGCGGGCCACATCGGCCTGGGTCACTTCGCGGTCTTTCACCGCCACCATGCCGCTGGAGTTCAGGCCGCGGATGTGGCTTCCGGTGATGCCGGTGTAGACGCGCGTGATCTTGCAGTCGGCCATGAACTCGGCTTCTTTGAGGGCCTGCTGGATGCTGGCCACGGTGGCGTCGATGTTGACCACCACGCCTCGCTTGAGCCCGTTGCTTGGCGCCACGCCAAAGCCGGCCAGCTTGAGCTCGCCGCCGGGCATGATCTCCGCCACCACCGCCATGACCTTGGCGGTGCCGATGTCCAGCCCGACGACGAGATCTTTGTATTCTTTTGCCATAGTTGTACCCTGCTTCGTTGCCGCTATTTCTTGCCACCGTCTGCCGCCAGCGTGGTCACGCCGCGCAGCTTCACTGCATATCCGTTGACGTGACGCAGGTCCGCCGACTCCAACGAGCCCGGCGAGCGCGCATAGCGCGAAGTGACCTGGGTCAGCGTTTTCAAAAACCTTTGCAGGCGATCGCCCACCTCGTCGGGCGCGCCGCGTCCGAGCTCAATCACCGCGCCACCATCGAGCCGCGCCCGCCAGCTCCCGCGCCCGGTGAGCTCAAGCAGCTCCAGCGGCATATCCATGCCGGTGAGCAGCGGCGCCAGCGTGCGATACATGGCCAGGACGTCGGCGCTCTGTCCGTCGGGGCCGCTGAGCTTGGGCAGGTTGTCCTGCTCTACCTCGCCCAGATTGGCCTCAAACACCTCGCCATAGCTGTTCATCAGCCGCAGCTCGGGCTCCGCGCCCCAATAAGCCACTGCCACATGCTCCTGCAGCTCCACCCGCAGACGGTTGGGAAACTCGCGCCGCACCACCGCATGACGCACCCAGGGCACCGACTCAAAGGCTTTGCGTGCGCGGGCCAGGTCGACCGAGAAGAAGTTGCCGTTCAGACCCGGCGCCACGTTGGCGCGCAGGGTCAGGGGGCTGTTGTGGTTCATGTCGCCCATCACCGTCACGCCCTTGAGCGAAAACACCGGCAAGCGGCCCAGCCACTGCCCGCCCGCCACCACGCTCAGGACCACAAAGCCCAGCACCAGCAGCAGCGCGGTGCCGTTCATCAGCTTGACGTCCAGCGGCATGGCAACAGATGGGTTCACGCGTCGGTCCCTCCGTCGGTGGCGGTGCTTTGCAATAACCGCACGCACAGGTCTTCGTAGCTGATGCCCGCCGCGCGGGCCGACATGGGTACCAGCGAGTGACCGGTCATGCCCGGCGAGGTGTTGATCTCCAGCAGATAGGGAGTGCGGCTGGCGGCGTCAATCATCACGTCGGCCCGCGCCCAGCCGCGGCAGCCCAGCACCTGGTAGGCCTTGCAGACCAGCGCCTGAATCGCCTCTTCCTCTCCCTCCGGCAGGCCTGCGGGCACGAGGTACTGGGTGCTGTCGGTGAAGTATTTGTTCTGGTAGTCGTAGTTGCCTTCGGGGGCGACGATGCGGATCACCGGCAGCGCCTCGGGCGTGGCGGTGGGCCCCCAGATAGGGCAGGTCACCTCGTCGCCGGCGATGAACTGCTCGCACAGCACATGGCTGTCGTGCTGCGCCGCCAGCGCGTAGGCTGCGTCGCACTGGTCTGCCGACATGACCTTGGTGAAGCCAATCGACGAGCCCTCGCGGGCGGGCTTCACGATCATCGGTGCGCCCAATTCGGCAAAGGCGGCATGGGTTTGGGCCGCGCTTTGCACCTGCTGCCAGGCGGGGGTGGACAGCCCTTCGAAGCGCCAGATGCGCTTGGTCATGACCTTGTCCATGGAGATGCTGGACGCCATCACACCGGAGCCGGTGTACGGAATGCCCAGCAGCTCGAGCGCGCCCTGCACCGTGCCGTCTTCGCCGAAGCGGCCGTGCAGCGCGATAAAGCAGCGCTCAAACCCTTCGCGCTTGAGCGCGTCGAGCGCGCGCTCGGCAGGGTCAAAGGCGTAGGCATCGACGCCGCGCGCCTGCAGCGCCTTGAGCACGCCGCTGCCTGACATGAGCGACACCTCGCGCTCGGCGGACGCACCGCCCATCAGCACGGCCACTTTGCCAAGACCTGCCGCCGTCAGATTAAAGGCGTTTTGGCTCATAGCGCATGCCCTTGCTGCGTAGAGTGCTCACTATTTTGTAGCAGCTCGACAATTTTGGCCGGTACCGCGCCAATAGATCCGGCGCCCATGCAGATGATCACATCGCCGTCCTGCGCATTGGCCACCGCAACCTGCGGCATGTCGGCAATCTGGTCCACAAACAAAGGCTCCACCCGGGCGGCCACCCGCAGGGCCCGGGCCAGCGTGCGGCCGTCGGCGGCAACGATGGGCGCCTCGCCGGCCGCGTACACCTCGGCCAGCAGCACCGCATCGGCACCGGCGCCGATGACCTTCACAAAATCTTCAAAGCAGTCGCGGGTGCGGGTGTAGCGGTGCGGCTGAAAGGCCAGCACCAGCCGCCGGCCGGGGAAGGCGCCCCGCGCTGCGGCCAAGGTGGCGGCCATTTCCACCGGGTGGTGTCCGTAGTCATCAATCACCGTGATGGTGCCGCGCGCCGCGCCGTTCATGGCGGGCAGTGCCCAGTCGCCATAGCGCTGGAAGCGGCGCCCCACGCCCTTGAACTCGGCCAGAGCCCGCACGACGGCCGCATCGTCAATATTGAGCTCCACCGCCACCGCAATGGCCGACAAGGCGTTGAGCACGTTGTGGCGCCCCGGCAGGTTGAGTACCACCTCCAGATCGGGCAGCACCACGCCGTTGCGGCGCTGCACGGTGAAGTGCATCTGGCCGCCCACAGCGCGTACGTTCAGCGCGCGGACCTCGGCGTCCTCGTTGAAGCCGTAGCTGGTGATCGGGCAGGTGACCTGCTGGCTGATGTCACGCACCGCGGGGTCGTCGGTACATAGGATGGCCGTGCCATAAAACGGCATGCGGTGCAGGAAGTCGACAAACGCCTTTTTCAGCCGGCCGAAATCGTGGCCGTAGGTTTCCATGTGGTCGGCGTCGATGTTGGTCACCACCGCCATCACCGGCAACAGGTTCAGGAATGACGCATCCGACTCGTCGGCCTCGACGACGATGTGCTCGCCGCTGCCCAGGCGCGCGTTGGCGCCGGCGCTGTTGAGGCGCCCGCCGATCACGAAGGTCGGGTCCAGCCCGGCCTCCGCCAGCACGCTGGCCACCAGGCTGGTGGTGGTTGTTTTGCCGTGGGTGCCGGCAATCGCGATACCCTGCTTCAGGCGCATCAGCTCGGCGAGCATCAGGGCGCGCGGTACGACCGGAATCTTGCGCTCGCGGGCGCGCACCACTTCGGGGTTGTCGGCCTGCACCGCGGTGGAGGTGACTACCGCATCTGCGCCATCGACATGGGCGGCATCGTGGCCGAGGAAGGTTTGAATGCCAAGAGCACTTAGGCGGCGGGTGGTGGCGCTATCGGCCAGGTCGGAGCCGGAGATCACGTAACCCAGGTTGCCGAGCACTTCGGCAATGCCCGACATGCCCGACCCGCCGATGCCGACGAAGTGAATGTGTTTGATGGCGTGCTTCATGCGGCAAGCTCCTCGCACGCTGCCACCACGGCTTCGGTGGCGTGTAGTTTTTGCATCTTTTTGGCCTCTAGCGCCCGCTGCATAAGCGCAGAGCGCTCTGTTTTCAATAGCATATCGGCCAACCCTCGGGGGGTGAGTTCGCTCTGGGGAAGCAGCCAGCCGCCGCCCTGATCGACCAGGAAGCGCGCGTTGCCGGTCTGGTGGTCGTCGACCGCCGAGGGGAAAGGCACGAAGGCCGCCGCCGCGCCGATGGCGGCTATCTCGGTCACCGTGCTGGCGCCGGCGCGGCAGATGACCAGGTCGGCATCGGCGAAGGCCTGCGCGGTGTCGGCGATGAAGGGGGTGATGGTGACCGCGGGCTGCGCGTCGCTGGCTGCGTCGACGTTGGGATCGGCATGGGTGTAGCCCTCCACCGCGTCAATTCCAGCGGCCGCGTAATTGGCGCGCAGTTCGTCAATCTGCTTCTCGCCCGCCTGGTGGGTAAGCACCGGGCGCTGCGGTGCGGGGATGAGGGCCAGGGCCTGCGGCACCACGGTATTGAGCGCGCGGGCTCCCAAACTTCCCCCCACCACCAGCACCCTGAGCGCACCGCTGCGGCCAGCAAAGCGGGCTTCGGGCGCGGGATGATTCAAAAACTCGGCGCGCAGGGGGTTGCCCACCCACTGGGCCTTGGGCAATACGCCGGGGAAGGCGCTGAACACCCGGTCCGCCACGCCGGCGAGCACTTTATTGGCCAGGCCGGCCACCGAATTTTGTTCGTGCAAGACCAGCGGCTTGCCGCACAGCACGCCCATCATGCCGCCGGGGAAGGTGATGTATCCGCCCAGTCCCACCAGCACATCGGGCTTCACCCGCAGCACCACCCGCAGGCTCTGCCAGAAGGCGCGCAGCAGCATGAGCGGCAGCAGCGCAATCGTCACCACACCCTTGCCCCGCAGGCCGCCGAACGCCACAAGCTCCAGCGGTATGCCACGCTGCGGAACCAGGCGGCTCTCCATGCTGCCCGGCGCGCCCAGCCAGTGCACGCGCCAGCCCTTGTCCAGAAGCGCCTGCGCCACCGCCAGGCCCGGGAAAATGTGGCCGCCGGTGCCGCCGGCCATGATGAGCGCGACGCGCTGCGCCCCCAGGGTCTGCTTCTGCGTCATACCCGCCCCCCGTGCATCAGTTGCCTGTTTTCATAGTCCACCCGCAACACCATGGCGATGGCGACAAGGTTGAGCAGGATGGCCGAGCCGCCATAGCTCATCAGAGGGAGGGTCAGGCCCTTGGTGGGCAGGGCGCCGAGGTTCACGCCGATATTGATGAAGGCCTGAAAGCCTATCCACACACCCACGCCCTGCGCCAGCAGGCCGGCAAACACCCGGTCCAGCGCGATGGCCTGGCGGCCGATGTGCATGATGCGGCGTGTCATCCAGAAGAACAGCGCGATGACGGTGACAACGCCGACCAGACCGAATTCCTCGCCAAGGATGGCCAGCAGAAAGTCGGTATGCGCTTCGGTGAGGTAGTGCAGTTTTTCTACGCTGCCGCCCAGGCCCACGCCGAATATCTCGCCGCGACCGATGGCAATCAGCGCATGCGTCAGCTGGTAGCCTTTGCCTAGGGCGTACTTCGCGTTCCACGGGTCGAGGTAGGCAAAAATGCGCTCCCGCCGCCACTCCGAGAAAGCAATCATCAGGGCGAAGGCCACCACAATGACCGCCGCAATCAGGAAGAACATGCGGGCATTCACTCCGCCGAGGAACAGGATGCCCATGGCAATCACCGCGATCACCATGAAGGCGCCCATGTCCGGCTCGGCCAGCAGCAGCAGGCCGATCACCGCGACCGCCGCCGCCATTGGCGCCACCGCGCGGAAGAAGTGCTCTTTCACGTCCATCTTGCGGACCATGTAGCCGGCGGCATACAGCACCACCGCCAGTTTGGCCAGCTCAGAAGGCTGGAAGTTCACCACGCCCAGTGACATCCAGCGCTTGGCGCCGTTCACTTCACGGCCCACACCCAGCACCAGAATCAGGAGGAGCAGCGCCGCAATCAAGATCCACGGAGCCATCCGCTCCCAGGTCTGGATCGGCACCTGAAAGGCAATCAGCGCCGCCACAAAGGCCATGACCAGCGACACCGAGTGGCGGATCAAGAAGTATGTGTGGGTGTAGTTGGTGAACCTGGGGTTGTCCGGCATCGCAATGGAGGCGGAATACACCATCACCAGGCCCCAAAGCAACAGCGCTGCCGTCACCATGGCCAGCGGCTGGTCGAAGCCCTTGACCTGCGCCGGCGCGGTGCTGGCCGCGAAGGAACCGCGCCCGCCCAGACGCACCGGCAGCGCGGCGCCGGCCCCGGCCTCCCGGGGCGCGAAGCGGTCTAACCAAGCGCGGGGCAGGAGCTTCATGCTTGCTGCTCCAGATCGGTGCCCCGCTCCAAGGCCAGCGCACGCACGGCCTCGCAGAACACCCGGGCGCGGTGCTCATAGTTGTCAAACATGTCAAAGCTGGCGCAGGCGGGCGACATCAGCACCGCATCACCAGCGTGGGCCTTGCCGTGGGCCAGCGCGACGGCCTCTTCCATGCTGGCGGCGTCCAAGAGAGCCACGCCTGCTCCCTCCAGCGCACTGCGAATCCGCGCGGCATCGCGCCCTATCAGCACCGCTGCGCGGGCATAGCGGGCCAGCGGCGCGGCCAGTGGCCCGAAATCCTGGCCCTTGCCCTCGCCGCCCAGAATGACGACCACACGCCGCTCTGCGCCCAGGCCCTGCAGGGCTGCCACGGTGGCGCCCACGTTGGTGCCTTTGCTGTCGTCAAAGAACTCCACATCTCCGAGCATGCCGATAGGCTCCACCCGGTGGGACTCGCCGCGGTATTCGCGCAGGCCGTACAAGATCGGGCCCAGAGCGCATCCCGCTGAGGCGCACAGGGCCAGCGCTGCCAGAGCATTGCCGGCGTTGTGACGGCCGCGGATGCGCAGGGCATCGGCCGGCATCAGGCGCTGGATGTGGATTTCCTCTTCCTCATCCTTGCGGCGCTTGCGGGTTTCATCGGCTTCCAGCGCGCGCACCAGCCAGACCATGCCGCCCACCTCTTCCATGCCGAAGTCGCCGGGGCGCCGGGGCAGGTCCGCGCCGTAGGTGGTGTGAGCGCGCTCCGGTATCTTGTCTTGGGCGCGTTGCGTGCGAGCGCGGGTGGCGAGATTTGCGGGGGGCTTGCCTTGGGCGTCGTCCGCCGGGGCCTTGTGGAGCATCGCCATGACGGTCTCATCGTCGCGGTTGAGCACCATCAGGGCGCGCTCGCCGAAGATGCGGGCCTTGGCTGCGGCATAGGCCGTCATGCTGCCGTGCCAGTCGAGGTGGTCCTGGGTGACGTTGAGCACCACAGCCGCCGTGGGCTCAAAGCGGCCCGCCGCATCGAGCTGGAAGCTCGAGAGTTCCAGCACCCAGGCCTCGGGCAGGCTGCCGGACTGCAGATGCAGCGTCAGGGTGTCGAGCAGCGTGGGGCCAATGTTCCCCGCCACCGCCACCGTCTTGCCGGCATGGGCCATGAGCTGCCCGGTGAGCGAGGTGACCGTGGTTTTGCCGTTGGTGCCGGTAATGGCCAACACGGCGGGCTGGTAGCCGCGTTGGGCGCGCAGCAAGTCCAGGGCCGCAGAAAACAGGCTTAATTCGCCACCAACGCTTATCAATTCTGCGTTAGCAGCTCCTAAAACAGGAGCAATTTCGTCGGGACTCAGGCCCGGCGAGCGGTAAAGCGCCTGCAAACCCTTGCCCTCGACCAGCGAAGCCGCAAACGGGCCGGCCACAAAATGCACCTCTGGCAGCTCCTCGCGCAGCGCGGTCAGCTGCGGCGGGGCGGGGCGTGTGTCAGCAACCGTGACGCGGGCAGCGCCACCCAGAACGCACCAGCGCGCCATGGCCAGACCCGAGACACCCAGCCCCAAAATCAGCACCTGCTGGCCGGCCAGCGGGGCGAACACGGCTGATTCCGTCGCAGGGCCTGCGGGCGCGGTGGCTTGGACGTCACTGTCTCCTGCTGGATGCGGCGCAGGACGCTCTTGCCCGCCAGCCGCCGGTTCTGTGACTTGTTCGCCCTTTTCGCTGTACTTGTCGCCCTCTTTATCGCTCTGCGGGTCCGCAAAAATGCGGGCCACGAATTCGGCCGCCTCCTGGGCGGCGTTCAGGGTGGTGGGCAAAGGCCGCGCAGGCGCGTGCAGCATCCCGCCGGCGTCAGGCGCCGGTGTGAGCATGGGCTCAAGGGGGGAATGCTGCACGGGAGTGGTCATCGCAGCTTGAGGGTGGACAGGCCGACCAGGCACAGCAGCATGGTGATGATCCAGAAGCGCACGACCACCTGGGTCTCCTTCCAGCCGGATTTTTCAAAGTGGTGGTGCAGCGGCGCCATCTTGAAGAGGCGCCGGCCCTCGCCGAACCTTCTCTTGGTGAACTTGAAGTAGCTCACCTGCAGCATCACCGACAGCGCCTCGGCAACAAAGATGCCGCCCATGATGGCCAGCACGATTTCCTGGCGCACGATCACCGCCACCGTGCCGAGCGCGGCACCCAGCGCCAGCGCGCCCACATCACCCATGAATACCTGCGCGGGGTGGGTGTTGAACCACAAAAATGCCAGCCCCGCCCCGGCAATCGCCGAGCAGAAAATCAGCAACTCGCCCGCGCCCGGGATATGGGGAATCAGCAGGTATTTAGAGAAGATGGAGCTTCCGGTCACATAGGCAAACACGCCCAGCGCCGAGCCCACCATCACCACCGGCATGATGGCCAGCCCGTCCAGGCCGTCGGTGAGGTTGACCGCATTGCTCGAGCCCACAATGACCAGGTAGGTCATCACCACGAAGCCCAGCACGCCCAGCGGATAGCTCACCTCCTTGAAGAAGGGCAGCAGCAGGCCGGCTTTGGGCGGCAGGTTGACATCAAACCCGGAGCGCACCCAGTTAAAGAACAGCTCCAGCACCCGCAGGTTGGAGTTCTCGGAGATGCTGAACACCAGATAGAGCGCGGCCACCAGGCCGATGGCGCTTTGCCAGAGGTATTTCTCGCGAGAAGGCATGCCCTCGGGGTCTTTGCGCACCACCTTGCGCCAGTCGTCGGCCCAGCCGATCGCGCCAAAGCCCAGCGTGACCACCAGCACGATCCACACAAAGCGGTTGGACAGATCGGCCCAGAGCAGCGTCGAGATGGCGATGCACAACAAAATCAGCACCCCGCCCATGGTGGGCGTGCCGCTCTTAGCGAGGTGGGTTTCCATGCCGTAGCCGCGAATCGGCTGGCCGATCTTGAGCGCGCGCAGCCGGCGGATGACGGCGGGCCCGGCCAGCAGGCCGATGAGCAGCGCGGTCAGCGCGGCCATGACCGCACGGAAGGTGAGGTACTGGAACACGCGGAACACGCCGAAATCCGGCGACAGACCTTGCAACCATTGGGCCAGGCTCAGCAGCATGCGGATTCTCCAGAACGATCAGTCATCATGTTTTTTCTCCCGCCGCGGGCGCAGCCGACAAGGCCTCCACCACCCGCTCCATGCGCATGAAGCGCGAACCCTTGACCAGCACACTGGCCACCGACGGGGCCAATTCCCGGGCGGCGTCGATGAGGGACTGCACATCGGCAAAGTGCCGCGCTCCGGGCAGCTGCTGCACCGCGTGGGCACTGGCTTCGCCCAGCGCCAGCAAGTGGTCGATGCCGGCCTGCAAGGCATAGCAGCCGGCCTCAGCATGAAAGGCCGGGCCTTGCTCGCCCACCTCGCCCATGTCGCCCAGAATCAGCATGCGCGGCGCAGGCAGGTCGGCCAGCACATCGATGGCCGCGCGCATGGAGTCGGGGTTGGCGTTGTAGGTATCGTCCACCAGGGTGAAGTCGAGCGCGCCGTGGCGCACTTGCAGCGCGCGGCAACGGCCCTTGACCGGCTCAAACGCCTCCAACCCCTGAATCACGGTGTCGGGCGGCACGCCGGCGGCCAGCGCGCAGGCAGCCGCGGCCAGCGAGTTCTTGACGTTGTGGCGCCCGGCAATTGCCAATCGGTAACGCAGGGCCCCCAGCGGGGTAGACGCATGCACTTGCCAGGCGCCATCCGCCCACTGCGCGCTTTGCAGTGTCACGTCAGCGCCCGCGGGATTCGCGGCAAATCGCATCACCGGGCGGCCGGGGCACAGGGCGCTCCAAAGCTCGGCATAGGCATCGTCGCCCGGAAAAACGGCGCGACCTGTGGCCGGCAGGGCAGCCAGCACGCTGCCGTTTTCGCGCGCCACCGCCTCGATGGTGCGCATGAATTCCAGGTGCTCGCGCTGTGCGTTGTTCACCAGCGCCACCGTGGGACGGGCGATGGCGGCGAGCACCGCAATTTCGCCGGGGTGGTTCATGCCGAGTTCCACCACCGCAATACGGTGCTGCGTGCGCAGGCGCAGCAGGGTCAGCGGCACGCCGATGTCGTTGTTGAAGTTGCCAAGCGTTGCCAGCGCCGCGCCATCGGGCGCGTGGGCGTGCAGGATGCTGGCAATCATCTGGGTGACGGTGGTCTTGCCGTTGCTGCCGGTCACGGCAATCAGGGGCAGGTCGAACTGTGCGCGCCAGCCGCTTGCCAGGTCGGCCAGTGCGCGCCTGGTGTCTGCCACCTCGATGCGCGGCAGGCCCGCGGGGTAGGCCTCCGGTGGCAGGCCGGCGTGGCACACCACCGCTGCGGCGCCTAAGGCCCGGGCCTGGTGCAGCATGGTGTTGGCGTCAAATCGCTCGCCCTGCAGGGCAACGAACAGGTCTCCCGCCTCGATGCTGCGGGTGTCGGTGTGCACGCGCAGCACGCTGGTGGCGACGTCGCCTGCCAGCACCGCGCCGGGGATCCAGCCTGCGGCCCGGGCCAGCGTCATCATCGCGCTCATGCGGTCACCTCCAGCCTTCGGGCGCGACGCTCCAGGCCCGCACGGGCGTGCGCCAGGTCGGAGAACGGCAGCTTGACGCCGGCGGTCTCTTGTGTGGCTTCGTGGCCCTTGCCGGCCAGCAGAATGACATCGGCCACGGCCGCTTTGCCAATAGTGTCCACCACAGCGAGTGCGCGGTCGACCTGCACCTCCACACGCGGACACTCCACCATTCCCAGCAGGATTTGCGCGACGATGGACTCAGGTTTTTCGCTGCGGGGGTTGTCGCTGGTGACCACCGCGCGGTCGGCGTGGGCAGCAGCCACTGCCCCCATGAGCGGGCGCTTGGTGGCATCGCGGTCGCCGCCGCAGCCGAACACACACCACAGCTGCCCCCCGCGCTCGCGCGCGATCGGCTGCAGGGCGCCGAGGGCCTGGGCGAGCGCGTCCGGCGTATGGGCATAGTCCACCACCACCAAAGGTTCTGCCAACCCGCCCACACATTCCATACGACCGGGTACCGGCAGCAATTCCTCACAGGCCCGCACTGCCGACGCCAGATCGATGCCCAATGCGCGCATGGCAGCGACCACACCGAGCAGGTTGGACACGTTGTAGCTACCCACGGCCTGCGACTGCAGCCGCACTGACTGCCCCGCCTCCACCACGTCAAAGGCCAAACCCATCGCGGAGTGCGTCACCGCACGGGCCATCACGCGGGCCTCGCGCTGGATGCCGACAGTCCACAGGTCCAGCGGCGCACCGGCCAGCTCGGCCGCCAGCTCCACGCCCTTGGCATCATCCAGATTCACCACCGCCGCCCTCAGGCCGGGCCAGTCAAAGAGCGCGCGCTTGGCTGCCCAGTAAGCGGCCATGCTGCCGTGGTAATCCAGGTGGTCTTGCGTCCAGTTGGTGAAGATGGCGGTGTGGATGGCCGTGCCGGTGAGGCGCATTTCTTCGATGCCGATGGACGAAGCCTCCACCGCACAGGCCCGTAGCCCCTGCGCCACGAATTTGCGCAAGGTCTTTTGCAGCATGACCGGGTCGGGCGTGGTGAAGCCGGTGGCAGACAGCGCGGGCGGCACGCCCACTCCGAGGGTGCCAATGACGCCACAAGCCCATGCCGCTGTGGCCGGTGACTCGTTGCCTTCCACATCGCGCGCGAGCCGGCCCAGCGCCTGCGCCAGCCACCAGGCGGTACTGGTTTTTCCGTTGGTACCGGTGACCGCAATTACTGAGAGCTCGTCCGAAGGTTGTCCATAAAACTCCGCGGCCAGGGGGCCGGCGGCCGCCTTGAGGCCCTCCACCAGACCCACCCGCCCGGCGTCCCATGCGAAGGCGTGCGCGCCGGCCTGCTCCACCAGACAGGCCACCGCGCCCTGCGCCAGCGCCGGTTCAACAAACCGGCGCGGGTCGGTGGCCAAGCCCGGCCAGGCAATGAATGCGTCGGCGGCCTGTAGCTCGCGGGTGTCGGTGCTCAGGCCCTGCACCCCGAGGGAGCGCAGCCATTGCACGGCATGGGCGGGCGTGTGGAAGGCGGGCATCAGAAGCTCTCCTCCACCGCATCGGCCACGATGTTGGGGCGCACCGCCATGTCGGGCTGCACGCCCATCATGCGCAGGGTTTGCTGCACGGTTTCACTGAACACCGGGGCTGCAATCTCGCCACCGTAGTACTTGCCGTTGCTCGGCTCGTCGAGCATCACGCCCACAATGATGCGCGGCTGGTCAATCGGCGCCATGCCCACAAACCAGCTGCGGTATTTGCGGTTGCCGTCCGTTCCGTAGCCCTTGCCGATTTGCTTGTAGGCCGTGCCCGACTTGCCGCCTACCGAGTAGCCGATGGTCTGCGCCTTGGGCGCGGTGCCGCCGGGGCCGGCCGCCATCTTCAGCATGTGACGGACCTTGGTGGCGGTTTGCTCCGAGAAGACCTGCACGCCCACCGCCGGTTCGCTGGTCTTGAGCAGGGTGGCTGGAATGATCTGCCCGCCGTGAGAGAACACGGTATACGAGCGCACCATCTGGAACAGCGAGGCCGACATGCCGTAGCCGTACGAAATGGTGGCCTGCTCAATCGGGCGCCACGACTTGGCGGGGCGCAGGCGGCCCGAAACCACGCCGGGGAATTCGATTTGCGGCTTCTGGCCGAAGCCCACCTGCGAGAAGGTCTGCCACATTTCACTGGCGGGCATTTGCATCGCCAGCTTGGTGGTGCCGACGTTGCTGGAGACCTGGATGATCTGCTCCACCGTGAGGGCGCCGTGGGGGCGCGAATCGCGAATAGTGGCGCCGGTGATAGTCATCGAGCCCGGGGCAGTGTCAATCAAGGTGCTGGATTTGACGCGGCCGGTCTCCAGCGCCAGCCCCACGGTGAAGGGCTTCATCACCGAGCCGGGCTCAAAGGTGTCGGTCAGGGCGCGATTGCGCAGCTGGGCGCCGGTCAGATTTTGGCGCTTGTCGGGGGTATAGCTGGGGTAATTGGCCAGCGCCAGCACTTCACCGGTCACCGCGTCGAGCACCACCACGCTGCCCGCTTTGGCCTTTTGCGCCTGCACCGCTTCGCGCAGTTTCTGGTAGGCAAAAAACTGCACTTTGCTGTCGATGCTCAGCTGCACATCGCGGCCGCGCACCGGCTGCACGATGTCTCCCACACCCTCGACCGCGCGGCCAAACCGGTCCTTGATCACGTTGTGCATGCCGGGGCGGCCGAGCAGCTGCTTATTGAACATCAGCTCCACGCCCTCCTGGCCGTTGTCTTCTACATTGGTGAAGCCCACGATGTGCGCCGCAGCCTCGCCCTCAGGGTACTGGCGCTTGTATTCCTTGCGCTGGTAAATGCCCTTGATATTGAGCTCGGCGATCTTTTTCGCGACGTCCGCGTCCACCTGGCGCTTGATCCAGACAAAGGTCTTGTCTTCGTCCTTGAGCTTCTTGGCAATGTCGGCCGCGGGCATGCCCAGCAGCCTGGCCAGGTCTGCCAGCTGGCCTTTTTCGAGCTCAACGTCTTCAGGGATAGCCCAGATGCTGGGCGCGGGCACGCTTGAGCCCAAAATCAGTCCATTGCGGTCCAGAATGCGGCCGCGGTCGGCCGGCAGGTCAATCGTGCGGGCAAACCGGATCTCGCCCTGCTTCTGGAAGAAATCGTTTTTGTAGACCTGGATGTAGGCCGAGCGCGCTACCAGCCCTGCAAAGCCCAGCGCAATGACGCCCACCACAAATTTGCCGCGCCACACCGGCGTGCGGCTGGCCAGCAGAGGGCTGGAGGTGTACTGGATGCCGCGGCGCGTCATGGCGCACCCTTTCCGCCCGGCGCTACAGAATTAGTAGCTGCCGACGCAACAGGCGCGGCGTAAGTGACGTAATTGGTAATGGCCGGGGTG
Organism: Rhodoferax sp. OV413; assembly: GCF_945881795.1. Taxonomy (GTDB): domain Bacteria; phylum Pseudomonadota; class Gammaproteobacteria; order Burkholderiales; family Burkholderiaceae_C; genus Allorhodoferax. Next base: position 39,139 of record NZ_CAMCVG010000001.1, on the reverse strand, counting down.
ACCTGGTGCATTTGCAGTTTCTCGCGCGCGAGTTGCTCGACGCGGGCCGAGGTGGCCTGCTCCCGCTTGGCGACCTGCAGGCGACCGTGCTCCGTCTCGAGGCGGCGGGCGTCTGCACGGGCCTTGTCCAGCTCGGTAAAAAGACGGCGGGAGTCGTACTGCACGCTGACCAGAAAGAGTGCGCTACCCACCAGGGCCACCAGCAGCAAGAGGCTCAGCCGGATCATGCCGGCATCCTTTGCGCCACGCGCAGTATGGCGCTGCGCGAGCGGGGGTTTGCCGCCACCTCTTCGTCACTGGGCTTGAGGCGACCCAGGGCCTTGAGTTTCATGTCCTTCGGGGCGGCAAACGGGTTGCGACGGTCGTACTCTTCTTTCGAATGCTTGGCGATGAACTGCTTGACGATGCGGTCTTCCAAAGAGTGAAAGCTGATGACCGCCAGGCGCCCGCCCGCCTGCAAAACGTCCAGACTGGCGGCTAGCGCCTGTTGCAGCTCTTCAAGCTCGGCGTTGATGAAAATCCGAAAAGCCTGAAATGTGCGCGTTGCAGGGTTCTGGCCCTGCTCGCGGGTTTTGACCGTGTCAGCCACGAGCTGGGCCAGCTCGGCGGTGGATGAAATTGGGCCCCGTTCCTGTCGGCGAGCAACAATCGCCTTTGCAATGGGGCCAGCAAACCGTTCTTCACCATAGTCACGTATCACCTCCGCAATCTGATTGATTTCGGCCGTCTCCAGCCACTGGGCCACACTCTCACCGCGCGTTGTGTCCATGCGCATGTCCAAGGGCCCGTCGAAGCGGAAGCTGAAGCCCCGCTGCGGGCTGTCAATCTGGGGGGAGCTCACGCCCAGGTCCATCAGCAAGCCGCCGATACTGGCAGCCGGCAACTCACCGAGCTGGGAAAAGCCCTCATGGCGGATGGAAAAACGGGGGTCGGTAATGTTCGCGGCCTCGGCCACCGCTTCGGGGTCGCGGTCAAAGGCGATCAACCGGCCGGAATCGTCGAGGCGGGACAGGATGCTGCGGGAGTGCCCTCCGCGGCCGAAGGTGGCATCCACATAGGTAGCCTCCGCCGCGCCGTTAAACGCGACACCACCCACGCTGAACAGGGCCTCCACCGCCTCGCTCAACATCACGGTGGTATGGTTCCGAAGAGCTTCCACCGTCAGACCTTAAAAAGAGAAGTCCTTGAAGACATCGGGCATGTCGCCCTGCATGGCTTTGGCTTCCTGGGCGTCGTAGGTGGCTTTGTCCCACAACTCAAAGTGGTTGCCCATGCCCAGCAGGATGGTGTCCTTGGCGATACCCGCCGACTCGCGCAGCTCGGGCGAAATCAGCACACGGCCGGTGCCGTCCATCTCCACATCCATGGCGTTACCCAGAAATATGCGCTTCCACCACTGCGCCGACATCGGCAGGGCCGCAATGCGTTCGCGGAACTTTTCCCATTCGGGGCGGGGAAACACCATCAGGCAGCCGTGGGGGTGCTTGGTCATCGTCAACTGCCCGGCGGCGGTCGCACTCAGGACGTCGCGATGCCGGGTCGGCACCGAGAGGCGACCCTTTGCATCCAGACTGATTGACGAAGCCCCTTGGAACACGAATTAACACCTTTTTGCTGCGAAGCCCAGAAAACAGCAACCGAGCGGCACTTTTCACCACTTAATTGCACTTTTTTGCACTGTATCAGCAAATGCGCGCTTTGCAAAAGGCCTTTTGCGAAAAATTTTCAATGAAATCAAGGACTTAGAAGCGTTTTAGAAGGCCGCAAAGACCCAAAAATCGTTCTAAATTAAGCACTTAGCAGAGGCTCTGAAAGTGATGCTTGAAGGGAGTTGCCGTTTATCGGGTCGCCGAGTGGCGGCCAGGGTCCGGGCTGCGGGATGGCCAGGGGCTACAAGGGACGGAGCATGACCCGCGCGTGCTCGTGGATGCCGACGACATTGAAAAATGCCGCGACCAGCCGGTTCACGTCCTGAAACTGCACGATGCGCCCCTCGGACTGGCGGGCTGCAACCCAGTTCAGGATGCTGCCGGCGGCAGCAAAATCAATCCGCACCAGACGGCGGCATGGCACGACTATTGGGCCGGCCCCACGCGGCGCAGCGTCGATGGCAGACAGAATGCCGGCCACATCACCGCTGATATTGCCGCTGACAATGCCGCTGATATTGCCAACCAGCTCCATCGCGTGGGAGGGCGCATCGGAGAGGGCTGCGTAATCACAGCGCGGCAATTCCCAAGCGGGTGGCGACACCTCGTAGGTGACGCAATAGTCCAGGGCCACCAGCTCAAATGCATCGAGATCGCCCATGGCGCGCAAGGCATTGAGCCGCGCATGCCACCAGGCCGGATCGACCGACCGGTCGCCCGCGGGGGCAACGGTGCGCAGCGCATCCAGCAGCGCGGACCCTCCGGCACATCGCAGTCCGACCGGCTCATCGCAGACGCGGCGCAGAAATTCGCCCAAGTGAGACATGGCCTCGGGCGCAATCGCCTCGAGCTGCCGCCAGTCCAGCGCCCAGGGCGCGGGCTGCCCGGACCATGTCGCGCGCAAGGACTCCATGCTGTGCGCATCGAGCACCGCAGGGCTGGACCACAGCACCGGTATCGCAGCGCCCTCCAGGGGATCTGGCGCTGCGGCGCTGCCGCAGGCCGCGCGGCCCTGCAGGTCTGCATCCCACACGGGCAGGCGGCCCTGCCACCATGGGGCGTAGTCCACGATGGCGCGGTCAAACTTGGCCTGGTCGCCGGTGGCACGGTAGAGGTCGAGCAGCGCGGCAGCCCAGTTGGCGGCCATGCCACCGGGGGTCTTCGCGGAGGCCAGCGCCTGAACCAGCCCGGCTTCTGCCCCTGCGTCATTGCCATTGGCAAACCGGATGGCGGCTTCCTCCAAGTCGGGATCGGTTTCTACATCCTCGATGTCGATCGCGAACAGGTCGGAGGTGGAAAATCGCAACTCCCCCGCATCGCTGATGTGGGTTACCGGCCCGCTGTGCGGCGGGCGCGGCCCGAGCTCGAGGTCCAGCATGTCCGGCCCCAAGCCGGTGGCTGCATATTCGGTGGGAGGCTCGTCAACCGGGGAGCCGGACGGCGCGGGCCGTTTACCCAGCCCGAGGGGCACCGTGGTCTTGAACGCGGAGGGCAGCGCAAGCGGCGCGGTCTCAAACGCGCGCACCGCCGGACGGGTCTCGGGAGCCGCCGCGTCGGGCACGGCGGAGGGCAGCGGCCCTTGCACAGTGCCGCCGTCCAGCTTGGCACGCCACCATTGGCGTGACATCTGGGCCTCGATTTCATCAATCTTCTTGAGCGTGGTGGCCCGCCCGTCAGGGTCGGACGCGATGCTGCTCTGGAAAAAAGAGGGCCGGCTTTGGCTGGCGGTAGCGGCGGGGTCGCGATTGCGGAGTTTGCGCAGATGGTCGAACTCCCGCTTGCGCACAAAGTCGTTCTGGCGCTTGCGCTCGATCATGGCCTTGAGGGCCAGCTTGTCGTGCGCGCTATCGGGCCGGGAATCCGGAGGGTTCAACTCCGACCAGTCTTTGGTCGGGTTGCGGACGAACATCGCGACCTTGGAGAGCAGGCCGGGGCGTTCGTCTTTGTGTGCCATGGAAGAACCGGACCGTTAGCGTCTGGCCGGCACTCAGTCTCCGAACATTTTTTGCTTGAGCTCGCGGCGCTGCTGCGCCTCCAGCGACAGGGTGGCCGTCGGGCGGGCCAGCAGGCGGCCCACGCCGATGGCTTCGCCGGTCTCGTCGCAGTAGCCGTAGTCGCCGGCGTCGATGCGGGAAATAGATTGCTCGATTTTCTTGAGCAGCTTGCGCTCGCGGTCGCGGGTGCGCAGTTCGAGGGCATGCTCTTCTTCGATGGTGGCGCGGTCAGCGGGATCGGGAACCACGGAGGAGTCTTCGCGCAGGTGTTCGGTGGTTTCGCCGGCATTGGCCAGGATGTCGCGCTTCAGGGCGGTGAGCTTAAGCCGGAAGAAGGCCATCTGGACTTCATTCATGTACTCGGCATCCGGCATGGCCAGGACTTCAGCGTCCGTCAGTTCGGCGACCGGCTTGCTCTTCCAGTTGTTAGCGAGTTTGGCGTCTTTTTTCACGATAGCAGGAATCACGGGAACGATGCGCGGAGCGGACTCGGTCTGGTTGTAGCTGGCCTTGGCAGCCGTGGAGGCAACCGACTGGGCCATGGAAGGTACGGTCAACTGCGCCAGGCGCGATGAAGGGCGACCGGCCTTGGCCGGCACGGGCGTGCCCGCCACGGGCGCCGCACGCACTGCCGCGGCGGCAACGGGTGCTGCCACGACCTTGGCCACAGGGATTGGTTTTTGCGCTGGGACCGCTGCCTTGGCCTTGGGCTCGGGGGCGGCACTCTTTGCAGGCGCTTGGGGCGAGGCCTTGGCTGCAGCCTTCACCGGTACCTTCACCGGTGTCTTGACCGCAGGTTGGGCCACAGTTTTTGCTACAGGCTTGGCGACCGGCTTGGCTGTTACTTTGGGGGTGGGCTTAGCTACAGGCTTAGCCACGGTTTTGCTGGAAGTGGATGGCACAGGTTTCACAGCGACTTTGCCGCTCGGTTTGGTGGCGACAGGCGCTTTCGAGGGCGCTTTGACAGGGGCCTTCACGGCCGCTTTGACAGCGGCCTTGGCAACGGGTTTGGCAACAACAGCTTTTGCAGCGGGCTTTGCGACAGGCTTTGCAACGGGTTTGGGGGCCTTGGAAGACTTCACAGCTTTCTCAGCCACTCTATCAATGGCTTTCGCAACTGCTTTCTCCGCTGCTTTATCAGCTGTCTTGGCGAGTTTTTTCGGGGAGTCCGCTTTAGCAATACCCTCGGAGACCGCGCCTTTTTTGGCTTTCGAAGCGGCTTTACCCGAGTCTTTTTTCACCGTGACTTTTTTTGAGGATTTCGATTTCACTGTGGGTCTCCCGGCAGGTAGATCCTGCGCATCATCGCTGGGGGCAGCTGTCGCCGTGACGGATTCCGAGGCTCCGTCAGAGCGGGTTTCTTCGGCGCGCGAGTGTACAGGCTTCGCTGCGGGAAATCCCATGAGTTGCAAAAGCGAGACAAACATATCACTCCCAGACTTTTTTAGTGGCGCGAGTATGCGGTAAGTTCTTGACAGTGTTCTTTCGCGCCATTCGCAACTGCCGGCCGGCTCAGACCAGCGACTGCTCCATGCCCTGCAGAAAAATGTCCTTTGGCAAATCGATGCCGATGAACACCATCTTGCTCATTCGCACCTCACCCGGCGCCCAGGCCGGCCCGAGGTCGCTGCCCATGAGTTGGTGCACGCCCTGGAAGATCACCTTGCGCTCGGTGCCCTTCATATAGAGAACGCCTTTGTAGCGCAGCATGCGCGGGCCGTAGATATTGACGATGGCGCCCAGAAAGTCTTCCAGCTTGGCGGGGTCGAAAGCGCGCTCGGACTTGAAGACAAAGCTCTTCACATCGTCATCGCGGTGATGGTGGTGCCCATGACCGTGGTCATCTCCGTGGGCGTGGTCATGCCCATGCGCTTTTTCATGCGCGTGTGAGGGGTGATCACAGTGCTCGCCATGCGCGTGGTCGTGGTCGTGGTCATCGCTCTTCAAGAAGTCCGGATCGATATCGAGCTTGGCATTCAGGTTGAATCCACGCAGGTCGAACACTTCTTTCAGCGCCACATCGCCAAAATGCACCGCTTTTTGCGGGGCGCGCGGGTTCATGTGCTTGATGCGGTGCATCAGGGCGTCGAGCTCTTGCGGGCTCACCAGGTCGGACTTGCTGATAAAAATCTGGTCGGCAAAGCCAATCTGGCGGCGTGCTTCCTGCCGGTCGTTGAGTTGCTGGGCGGCGTGTTTGGCGTCTACCAGGGTCAGTATGGAGTCCAGCAGGTAGGTCTCTGCGATCTCGTCGTCCATAAAGAAGGTTTGGGCCACGGGGCCGGGGTCGGCCACGCCGGTGGTCTCAATCACCACGCGCTCAAAGTCCAGCTCGCCTTTGCGCTTTTTCTCAGCCAGGTCCTTGAGCGTGGTGCGCAGGTCTTCCCGGATGGTGCAGCAGACGCAGCCGTTGCTCATCTGGATGATCTGCTCGTTGGTGTCGCTCACCAGAATGTCGCTGTCGATGTTTTCTTCGCCGAACTCGTTCTCGATCACGGCAATCTTCTGCCCGTGGGCCTCGGCCAGCACCCGCTTCAGAAGCGTGGTTTTGCCGGAACCGAGAAAGCCGGTCAGGATGGTGGCGGGAATCAAACTCATCGATCTAGCTCCAAAAAATGGTGCACTGCAAAATTTGCGAAGTGCGCAGTGTAGTCAGGAATTGCGAACTCGTCCGTTGGCTACCTAGCGGCGCATCACTACCAGACCCTTGAGGTACTCCCCCTCGGGGAAGGCGATGGTCATGGGATGGTCGGGCGCTCCGCCCATGCGGTCGGTGATAAATCCGTCGACCCCGGCGTCTGAACCGGCGCCAGCCACGATCTTGTGGAACAAGTCGGCGCTGATGCCGCCCGAGCAGCTGTAGGTAAACAGCACGCCGCCGGGCTCCAGGAGCTTGAAGGCCAGGCGGTTGATGTCCTTATAGGCCCGTGCCGCCCGCTCCGCATGCGCCACCGTTGGCGCAAATTTAGGCGGGTCGAGAATGATGGCGTCAAAGCTGCGCCCTTCAGCCGCAAAGGCGCGCAGCGACGCGTTGACGTCGGCGTCCATGAACGTTGCGCGACCGGCATCAAAGCCGTTGAGCGCCACATTGGCACGCGCTTTGGCGATGGCCGGGCCGCTGGAGTCGATGGAGGTCACCTGAGCTGCGCCGCCGGAGAGAGCCGCCACGGTAAACCCGCCGGTGTAGCAGTAGCAGTTGAGCACCCGCTGCAGGCCCAGGCGGCGGGTGGTCTGGGCAAATTTCTGGCGGCTGTCGCGCTGGTCGAGGTAAAAGCCGGTCTTGTGGCCCTCGGCGATGCTCAAGGCCAGCTGCCAGTCGTGCTCGCGCAGCACCAGGTCGGTGGGGCCATCGCCGCGCAGCCAGCCGGTGGCCTCGGACAGGCCTTCCAAGGCCCGGCTGCTAGCGTCCGAGCGCTCGTAGAGTTTGGCAAGGCCGGTGGCCGCCAGGAGCGCATCCGCAATGACCGGCTTCCACTTTTCTACGCCGGCCGAGGTGAACTGCGCGACCAGCGTGTCGCCGTAGCGGTCCACAATCAGGCCGGGCAAGCCGTCTGACTCGCCGTGAATCAGCCGCACACCGTCACTTTGGATATCAAAACGGGCTCTTGCCCTTATGGCGCTTGCGCAAGCAGCTATGAAAAAGCTAGCGTCGATGCGCTGCGCCTCATCAAAACTCCAGACCCGCGCGCGGATTTTGGAGGCAGGGCTGAACGCCGCCCAGCCCAAAAAGCCGCCCTCCGCCGACTCGACCCGCACCGTCTCGCCGCTGTCTCCGCCGCCTTTGGCGATGGCGGACTCAAAAATCCAAGGGTGGCGTCGCAGCAAAGAGCGCTCTTTGCCGGCCCGGAGTCGAATAATTTTCATGGGGGTATTGTCGCTGTCAGCCAATCTGCGCGGGATCAGCAGCACAGGCGCAGAGGGCCGAAAACAAAAAAGGCCAGCGTGTTGCTGACCTTTTTTGAGAGACCCGAATGGGAAAATCTGGAGCGGGAAAAGAGTCTCGAACTCTCGACCTCAACCTTGGCAAGGTTGCGCTCTACCAACTGAGCTATTCCCGCGTTTCAAAGGAGCGATTATATACCGGCGAACGGCTCCTTTCGGCGGAGCGCCTCATGAACACTCACCTGTCAACACTTTGCCTTCAGGGCTTCGGCTTGAGCTTGGCGCGCGGATGGGCCGCGTCGTAGGCTTTGGCGAGGTGCTGAAAATCCAGACGGGTATAGACCTGCGTGGTGCTGATGTTGGCATGCCCCAGCAGCTCCTGCACGGCGCGCAGGTCGCCGCTGCTTTGCAGCACATGGCTGGCAAACGAGTGGCGCAGCATGTGCGGATGTACCGGCACGTTCAGCCCGGCCAACCGGCTGCGGCGCCTGAGCCGCTGCCACACGCTTTGGGCGGTAAGCCGCGTGCCGCGCAGGCCGGTGAACAAGGCTGCCCCGGCACCTCCACCGCCCGCACCTTCACCGCCTCTCGCTGCGCCGCCCACATCACCAGCGTCTGTCTTGCCCTCGCCGGGATTGCCGGCGCCCTCAGGGATTCGCAATGCAAGCCAACGCTGCAGGGCCCTCAAGGCAGCAGCGCCCACCGGCACGCTGCGGCGCTTGGAGCCTTTGCCCAGCACATGGGCCTCGGCGGCTTGCAGGTCAACCCAGCCTTTGGCGTGCTTGCCGGGCCTCACATCGAGCCCGACGAGCTCACCCACCCGCAGGCCGCTGCCGTAGAGCAGCTCCACCATGGCGGCGTCACGGGCTTCCAGCCAGGCGTTGTCGTCACTCTCAAAGTCGGCAAACTGCACCGCGTCGTCCACCGCCAGCGCCTTGGGCAACGGCTTGGGCGCCTTGGGCGAGCGCACATCCAGCACCGGATTGCTCGGGACCCGCCCCTCACGCCCTAGCCAGGCGTAGAACCCGCGCCAGCCCGACAGGATGAGCGCAATGCCGCGCCCGCTGCGCCCGGCGCCATGCATCTGTGCGACCCAGCGTCGGATGTGGTGGTTTTTGACGTCCAGGAGGGCAACTCCGGTGCGCGAGGCCTGCTCTGCGAGCTTGGCGAGGTCCAGCGCGTAGAGCTCTACCGTGCGTTGGGCCAGGCGCTTTTCGACGCGAACAAACTCGAGGTATTTTTCAACCAGTGCGAGGTCGCCGGCAGTCTGATCCATGGATGCGTGACGGGTGATTTACGCGCGCTGGCGACGGCTTTCCGGCCAGAACTGCGCTCTAACGCAGGCGGGAGAGCGCCGCGCTGGCAATCTCGCCGATGCGGGCCAGAAAGTCGGTGCCCATGCCCGCCTGAAAGCGTTGCGCGTCGCTGGAAGCCAGCACCAGCATGCCAAAGGCCGGCGCCTGGCTGCCCGCCACACCACTGCGCAGGGGCAGCAGCGCAAGAGAGCGCACTTCGGCGGGGGCTTCGAGCCAGCCCACCGCCTCAAAGCCGGTGTTCAGGCCGCAAAAGGGCTCGGCAAGCGAGGAGGCAAACACCTTTGCATCATCGGTCACCGCCTGCGCGGCAGGCAGGGCGGCGTAACTCTCGGCCAAACCCCACAGGCGCAAAGCCACCTGTGGCACGGCGAACTGCTCCTTGATTTCGCGCTCCACCTCGAGCGGCAGCTCGGCCGGGTTGATCGTGAGAAACAAGGACCTCGCCCAGCGCAGGATCTTGTCGGAGAGCATGACGTTTTCGTTACCGTGGCGAATCATTTCCATGATGCGCTGCTCCAGCAGCTTGATTTTGTCGCGCAGCATTTCAGCCTGACGCTCCTGCAGGCTCACCGTGCGGTGGCTGTGCGGGCTGGTGAATTGCACCGTGGCCAAGAGCTCGGCATGCCGTTGGAAGAAGTCAGGGTTGTTGGCCAGGTAATTGGCGATGTCGTCTTCGGTGATGGGATTGCCTAATGCGGGGTTCAGTGCGGGGTTCATTGCGTCGGTCATGGTGAAGGTGTGGCTGGGTTGATAGGTTACAGAGGCGCATCCGGCAGTTCGATTTCGCCGTGGAACACGGTAGTCGCAGGGCCGGTCATGAACACCGGCTGACCCTCGCCCGCCCAGGCAATGGTGAGCGCGCCGCCGCGGGTGTGGACATCGACACGCCCATCGAGCAAGCCCAGGCGAATGCCGGCCACCGCCGCCGCGCAGGCCCCGGTACCGCAGGCCAGGGTCTCGCCCACGCCGCGCTCGTACACCCGCAGGCGCACGCTGTCCCGACCCGTCACCTGCATAAAGCCCACATTCACCCCTTGGGGGAAACGCGGGCTGGCCTGCACCTGCGGGCCCCACAGGGCCATCGGCGCGGCATCCACATCGTCCACCAGGGTGACCGCGTGCGGGTTTCCCATCGACACAGTTGCTACTAAAAGCGTAGCTGGTGACGCAGTGGTATCGAGGGCCAGAGGCCAATTTCCCCATGTTCCCATGGGCTGAAGAGTGAGGCCGCTGTCATCAAACGGAATCCCGGGCGGCGCAAACACCGGCGGCCCCATGTCCACCGTAACGCGGCCATCCGCCGTCAGCTGCGGCTCGATCACGGCCTTCATGGTTTTCACACGGATGCGGTCTTTGCTGGTGAGGCCGCGCTCGCGCACAAAGCGGGCGAAGCAGCGCGCTCCGTTACCGCACTGCTCGACCTCGTTGCCATCGGCGTTGTGGATGATGTATTCGAAATCGATGCCCTCGCCGGGCGACGGCCGCACCGTGAGAATCTGATCCGCGCCCACACCAAAGTGGCGGTCGCCCAGCAAACGGTAGTGCGCCGGCGTCAGGCCCAGCGGGCCTTGGGTCTCGTCAAGCACCACAAAGTCGTTGCCCGCGCCCTGCATTTTGGTGAACTGGATTCGCATGCAATCATTATCCGCGTTTGGTTGCACAATCCGCCGCATGGTCAGCCCTCACCACCTCCTGCCCGGCAATGTGTCGCCGGCCGATGCCTCGCTGGTCGGCGCCTGGCAGACCGATCGTCCTGTTCCCCTGACGCGCCATGTGCAGCGCCTGACCGCCCCCAACCCCGGCGTGATGACCGGCCCGGGCACCAACAGCTATCTGGTCGGCGAGCCCGCCACCGGTTACACCGTCATCGACCCCGGCCCCGCTGACCTGGACCACCTGCGGCGCCTCTGGCAGGCAGCGCTGTTCGAAGACGGCTCCGGCGGAAACATTCTGCGCATCGTCTGCACCCACTCCCACCCAGACCATGCGCCCGGCGCCGCGCCCCTGAAGGCCCTGTGCCAGGGTGGCCCACCGATTCTGGGCCTGCCCTCAGCGCCAACAGCGCGGGCCGCCAGCGAGTTCAGCCCAGACAGAGTGCTATCAAATCATGAGCTGCTCACGCATATCCTGCCTGCCTCAGACGCCGAAAACACCCTCAATCCGGCGCACACCCTGAGGGTCCTGTTCACCCCCGGACATGCCGCCAACCATCTGTGCCTGCTGCTGGAGGACGAGGGCCTGCTGTTCAGCGGCGACCACATCCTCAACGGCAGTACCACCGTCATCGACCCGCCCGACGGCAACATGCACGACTACCTGAACTCGCTCGACGCGCTCAGCGCCGCCTGCTCCGACCAGGCGATTCGCTACATCCTGCCGGCCCACGGCCATGTGATGGACGGCGCTCTGGAAGCCATCGCCACACTCAAGTCACACCGCCTGCGCCGCGAGGCCAAAGTGGCCGCCGCCATGCAAGCCCTGCCGCTTGCCGGACTGGACGATTGGCTGCCCCTGGCCTACGACGACGTCGAGCCGCGGCTCTGGCCGGTGGCCAAACGCTCGCTGCTCGCGCACGTGGAACGCATTTACGCCCTCGCCAACCAAACAGGCCGCCCATGAGCCGAAGCACCCTCAAGCTCCAGCCCAAACCGGTGGCGGCGCAAGCAATGGCTCCCCCAAAAGCAGCGCAGAAAAATGCAGGGCCGCCACAAGCTGACAAACGCCCGGGCCCCCCAGGCCCTCGGACCAGCCCCGCTCGCACTAGCCCTCCTCGCACTAGCCCCCCGCGTAAAGCGCCACACCCGCAAGCCGCCGCCCCGACACTGCCGGACACCGGCGAGCGACTGTCCAAAAGAGTGATGCAACTCAAAGGCTGCTCGCGCAAAGAGGCCGAGCAATACATCGAAGGCGGTTGGGTGCGCGTTGATGGGGCATTGGTGGAAGAGCCCCAGCACCGCGTAGACCACCAGACCGTCACGCTAGACCCCGAGGCCAGCCTGATGGAGCTCACCGCCGTCACTTTGGTGGTGAACAAGCCCGCCGGCCACACCGACGGGCTGGATGAACCCGGCCGCAAAAAAGCGCCCCCGGATGCCCGCCAACTGCTCACGGCCGCCCACCACTGGAGCACCGACCCCAGCGGCCAGCGCGTGCTCAAGCGGCACTTTCAGCATTTAGAGGCAGACGTGGAGCTGGAAACCGGTGCCAGCGGATTGGTCGTCTTCACCCAGGACTGGCGCACCACCCGCAAGCTCAGCGAAGACATGGCCACCATGGAGCACGAATATCTGGTCGAGGTGCAGGGCGAGGTCGCGCCCGAAGCGCTCAAGCCCATAGGCTACGCCCTGAAAGATCCGCGGCTCACGCTGCCTGCGGTGAAGGTGAGTGTGAGCAGCAGCACGCCCGAGATGAGCCGCCTGCGCTTCGCCGTGAAAGGCTCACACCCCGGCCTGATCGCCTACTTGTGCGAGACCGCGCAACTGCAGATGCTGGGAATCAAACGCGTGCGCCTCGGGCGCGTCTCCCTGGCCGACCTGCCGGCCGGCCAGTGGCGCTATCTGGCGCCGTGGGAGAAGTTTTAGCCTTACAGCGGAACGCGCAGGCTCAGGCCCACCGTCCAGTTCTGCGGCAGACCCGGCTCGTAGAACTGCAAGGCCGATTGGTTCACGATGACCGAGCCGACATAGCGCTCGTCGCTCAGGTTGTTGAGCCGCGCGTAAGCGGTCAAGGACCCCTTGCCCACGCCCCAGCGCTGGCTGGCGCTCAGGTTGAACACGGTGCGGCCATCGGCTGACTCGGTATTGCTGTCATTGGCATAAATACGGCCCGACTGCACCATCTCCACCGCCAAGCGCAGCCCATTGGGCGTGCGGCTTGCACCGGCCGGCTGGCTGGTCCAGGCCAGTTCCGAGTACACCGAGGTTTGCGGAATGCCAGGCATCTTGCTGCCGGAAGCCACGGTCGTCGTGCCGGTGGTAAAGGTCTGTGAATACTGCGCGTCAATCATCGCGGCCGACGCAGTCAAGGCGATATGCGGGGTCCACTGGCTGCTCGCAGACAGCTCCCAGCCACTGCGGCTGGTACCCGGTGCATTTTTGAAGGAATTCTGCCCCTGGCTGCTGCGCTCAATGACGATTTCGTCGGTAGTGTCGATTTGGTAGTAAGCGAAATCAACCCGCGAGGTCTCGGTCGGCGCCCACTTGGTGCCCAGCTCGTAATGCCGGCTGGTGGATGCGTTGAGCGCCGTGTTGAACTGGCCCGACAGCAATGTCGTGCTTCCAGCCGTAGGCACATACGCCATTTCGGCCAGCGTAGGCGTCTCAAAACCCTTGCCATAGTTAGCATACAGGTTCAGGCTGTCGGAGGCATGGAAGGTGACGCCCACCACTGGGCTGGTAGCCTGGTACGACACATTACCCGAGCCATTAGGGTCGCCGCCGCTGGTGTAATAGTCATCGCTGATGAAACGCACCGTGCTGTTGCGCAGGCCCGCCGCGACCGACACCTTCTCGGACAGCGCGGCCGTGCCTTGCACAAACAAATCGCTGTTCTCGGACTGGTTGTCCTCGCTGCGGGTGTTGGCGCCGGTTTTTTGGCCCGCCGGCGAAAGACCACCCACCCGGTATTCCCGTGAGCGGTCGAACTCGTACCCAGTGACCCACTCCACTGGCGTGTCGGCCACCTTGGTGCGGGCGTTGTACTGCAGGCCCACGCCGTAGTAGTCGCGGGTCAAGCCCACCCATCGACTTGACGACAGGTACTGGGTGTTCTCGCGGTTGCCGTAATACACGCGGCCGGTCAGCGACTGGTCTTTGTCCAGCGCATAGGTAGCCGAACTACCGACCTGGTTTTGCGCCACGATTTTGCGTGTCAGGGTGCTAGTGGCATTGGTTCCCGCGGCAGACGGATCTTGCTGAAGCTGGGCCCGGGTCAAACCCAGCGGGTCGCGGGCCAGCGGCATATCAAACTGGTTGAACACCAGATTGACCTTGAGGTCATCGTTCAGGTCCATGGCGAGCTTGCCGTTGAACTGCTTGCGCTCGGTCGTGCTGTTGGCGCGGTAACCGTCAATGCTCATGGTGCTGTAGTCGGCCACGATGCCCACTTTGCCCACCGTGTCGCCAAACTGGTAGTCCGCGCGGTGCAATCCATAGGAGCCCACGTAGTACTGGTAGTCCACCGTGGGGGCGTCGGGTGCGGGCTTGGTGAATGCTTGAATCACGCCGCCCGAGGAATTGCCATACAGCAGAGCCAGCGGTCCGCGCAACACCTCAATGCGCTCGGTAGACGGCAGGCTGATGCTGGAGCCCTGGCCCTGACCGTCGGGGGTGCTGGCCGGAATCCCGTCAATCAACAAGCGGATACCGCGAATGCCAAAAGTCGCGCGGGCGCCGAAGCCGCGGATCGAGAGCTGTAAGTCCTGCGCGTAGTTCTGGCGGTCCAAAATGGTCAGGCCAGGCACTCGCACCAGAGACTCGGACAGGTTGACCTGCGGACCGGCGTCTTGAATGACTTCGCGCCCCACGCTTTGCACCGCAGCGGGCGCGTCAAAACTTTTTTGCTCACTGCGTGAGGCTGATACGACGACTTCCTGCAGGGTCTGGGCCATAACGCCAGCGCTGCAGCAGGCGGTAATGGTGGCAATAACGATAGGTCGGAGTTTCGGATGGGCCCGCATGATGGTGTGTCTCGCTCTGGATAATTTTCGGGGTAGGAGCGCGCGAATCTAGCAGCTTCAGCCCCGGTAATATCTAGGTAGTTATCAGGGCACCTACGAAGCCGGGGGAAATGTGTGGCGCACTTGGCATGGCACTTGCGCCGTGTTTAGCATTACAACGGTGAGACAAAGTTCCCTCGCAGGAGCAACCAACAGCACATGAACCCGCGCCTTCTACTGGGCCGTTTTACCGGCTTGCTCTTGATATGGTGGGCTTTTTCATGCCACGCGGCCGCCAACAGCGATGTCACATTGCGGGTTGGAGTGCTTCAATTTGGAACAGTCAACTGGGAGCTGGATGTCATTAAGGCCCGGAATCTGGCGCAAAAACGTGGACTCAAGTTCAAGGTCGTGCCGTTGGCATCGGGCGATGCCTCTACCGTCGCCCTGCAGGGGGGCGCGGTCGACATGGTCGTTTCCGATTGGATTTGGGTAACCCGCCAGCGCGCCGAGGGCAATAACTTCACCCTGGTGCCTTACTCCAACGCAGTGGGCAACCTCACGGTCAAAGGCGACAGCGCGATTCGCGGAGTGCCGGACCTCAAGGGCAAGAGAATCGGCATCAGCGGCGGCGCCTCGGACAAGGGTTGGCTGTTATTGCGCGCCTATGCGATCAAAAAACACGGCATCGATCTCTCCACCTCCGCCCGGCCCGTGTTTGCGGCACCACCCCTTTTAAATGAGCTGGCCTTGTCAGGGCAGGTGGATGCCGTGCTTAACGTGTGGCACTTCGATTCGCGCCTCGAAGCCAAAGGCATGGGCCCCCTGATCCGTCTTCCTGAGATTTTGGCCGGCCTGGGCATCGATAAGCCCATCCCGTTGGTGGGCTGGGTCTTCCGTGAAGACTTTGCTGCCAAGAACCCCGACGTCATGGAGAAGTTTTTCCAGGCCTCCATGGAGGCCAAGAGCCTGATGGCCACGAATGACTCCGAGTGGGAGCGACTCAAACCCCTCATGCGCGCCGAGGACAACGCCACCTTTGGAGCGCTGCGCAACGGTTACCGCAGCGGCATTCCCCAGTGCTTAGAGGCTGACTACCTGAGCAACGTCGGCCAGGTTTTCAAGGTACTCGCCGAGAGCGGAGGCGAAAAGCTGGTCGGTAAATCGCGCACGCTGAGCGATGGCACTTTCTGGAGCGGGTTCAAACTTCCGGTATGCCCGAAGAACTAAAGCCCCCCGCACCCACGCAAGACGCGGGTTGGTCGCGCGTCTGGCCGCTGCTTGTGCTGGTCGCGCTGTGGCAGTTGGTGGCCATGCAAGCGCAAAGCCGTGTTTTACCCACGCCGGTGGCTGTCTGGGGGGCGCTGTGGGCCGAAATCACCTCCGGCAGCCTGCTGTTTCATTTGGGCAGCACCCTTACCCGGGTCGGGCTCAGCTTTGTGCTGGCCATGGTGCTGGGGGTGGCACTCGGCATCCTCATGGGCCGCTCCCGCCGCTGGGACCGGCTGCTCGACAGCTTCCTGGTGCTCGGGCTCAACATCCCAGCGCTGGTCACCACCATCCTCTGCTACATCTGGTTCGGCCTGACGGAGGCAGCCGCAATTGCGGCGGTGGTCGTCAACAAAATTCCGATGGTGGCGGTGAGCCTGCGCGAAGGTGCCCGCGCGGTCGACACCAGTCTGCTGGAGGTCGCCGATGTGTACCGGCTGACCCGCTTCCAACGCTTTACTAAGGTCTATCTGCCGCAACTCTACCCCTACCTGTTTAGTTCCGCGCGCAATGGCCTGGCACTGATTTGGAAGATTGTGCTGGTGGTGGAGCTGCTGGGCCGCAGCGATGGCGTGGGCTTTCAGATCGGCAGCTTTTTCCACTTCTTCGACATCACGAGCATCCTGGCCTACACCTTGGCCTTTGCGGGCGTGATTTTTTTGCTGGAGGCGATGCTGCTGCGCCCCCTGGAAAACCGGCTTAACCGGTGGCGGGGTTGAACATGTTGTCGGTAAACATTCAGGCCAAAGCGTTTACCAACGGGCATTGCGCCCTGCGCGATCTGGCCTTTACCGCCCGCGCGGGCGAGTTTCTCGCCATCGTCGGGCCCAGTGGTGCAGGCAAGAGCACCCTGCTCAAAATCATCAGCGGGCTGGACACCGATTTTCAAGGCACGGTGCAGCAGCATGCGCAAGCGCGTCTGGGTTTCATGTTCCAAGAACCACGCCTCATGCCCTGGCTCACCGTCGCGCAAAACCTGCAGCTGGTTGACGCGTCTATGGCCGGGGAGCGGCTGGCTGAGGCCCTGCATAGCGTGGGCTTGAATGACTGCGCCATGCTATTTCCCGGCCAACTCTCGGGCGGCATGCAGCGTCGCGTAGCCCTGTTGCGCGCCTTCAGCGTTGCGCCGCAGCTGCTGTTGATGGATGAACCTTTTCAGTCGCTGGATGCGCCCAATGCGGAGCAGCTGCGCGGCCACCTGCAGTCGCTCTGTCGGGCCACCCAACCCACCGTCCTGTTCGTCACCCACAACCTCTCTGAGGCGCTGGCCTTGGCAGACCGGGTGCTGTTTTTGACCGCGGGTCCTTCTCGCGTGCTCCTGGAGCTGCCGGTCACTCTGCCGCGGCCGCGCAGCCAACACGACCCGGCCGTTCAGGCCCTGCGGCACGAGCTA
Source organism: Rhodoferax sp. OV413 (assembly GCF_945881795.1). Taxonomy (GTDB): domain Bacteria; phylum Pseudomonadota; class Gammaproteobacteria; order Burkholderiales; family Burkholderiaceae_C; genus Allorhodoferax. Next base: position 21,983 of record NZ_CAMCVG010000001.1, on the reverse strand, counting down.
CTGACAAAGCATCCGGATTTACTCAAGGGCGCGCTGTAGCCGACGACGCTGCCTCACAGATCTTGAAAAATGCCTGCTCCAGTGTGGCCTCGCCTGACTGGGCAATCAGCTGCGCGGGCAGGCCGTCAAAAGCAATCTGCCCCTGGTGCAGCACCACTACGCGGTCGGCGTTCACCACTTCATCGACCAAATGCGTGGTCCAGAGCACCGCCACCTCGCCGCTGCGGGCCAGCGCCTCGACGGAGCGCATCAGGTCGTGGCGCGAGGCGGGATCGAGGCCCACGGTCGCCTCGTCCATCAGCAAGAACTTCGGCTTGTGCAGCAGCGCGCGGATCAATTCCACCTTGCGCCGGTTGCCGCCTGAGAGCGCGCGCACTGCCACTTCGGCCTGGGCCTGCAGCCCATGCTGCTCCAGACCCGCAGAAATACGCTCTTGCGCTACAGACCGTGGCAGGCCGTGCAGGTCGGTGTGAAACAGCAGGTTGGCCCGCACACTCAAATCCAGGTCCAGGGAAGCCTGCTGAAACACCACGCCCAACCCTGCCAGGGCCTTGGACGCGTCCTTGCGGATATCAAAGCCCAGCAGGCTGAGGTCGCCCTGCTCGGCCACAAAAAGGCCACTCAAAATCTGAATCAGGGTGGACTTGCCCGCACCGTTAGGACCGAGCAAGGCGACGAACTCACCCAAGCGCACCGAGAGTGAGACCGACTTCAACACCTTCTTGGCGCCGTAAGACTTTTGCAGCGCGTGGGTTACCAGCACAGGCTGGCAATTTTGGGGAGAGCGGTCAGGGTTTGTCATGGCAGTTTGAGTCTACGTGAGTCAGCGGGGTGTGAGCACATTGAGCACAATGTGTGCCGCATCTTCAGCGATGCGACCTGGCCCCCAGCTGGCATGAGTATTGCTCAGTGTTCGCTTCCAAACCTACAGGAGACACCCCATGAAAACCCCTAAAACCGCCCCCGTTTTGCGCACAGTTTCGCTGGCCTGCGCTGCCTTGTTGGCATGCACTGCCAGCATGGCCGACATCTTTGTGAGCAGCGAGAAAGACAATACGGTGGTCCAGCTCGATGACGAAGGAAAAGTCCTGCGCTCCATCGAAGTCTGCAAACGCCCTCGCCATATGGAATGGGCCCAGAGCGGACAGCAAATCTTGGTTGTTTGCGGCGACAGCGACCAGCTCGGCGTCATTGACGTGAAGGCCGGCAAGATGGTGGGCACCGTGCCCACCGGCGAGAGCCCGGAAATCATTTCGCTCTCACCGGACGGCAAGGTCGCCTATGTGTCGATCGAAGATGAGAACAACGTGACCGCCTACGACCTGGCGACCAAGAAGCCATTGTTCTCGGTCAAGACCGGTGCCGAGCCCGAGGGCGTGCTGGTCACTGCCGATGGCAAAACCTTGTTCGCAACCTCCGAGGTTGCCAGCAGCGTCTACCGCATTGATGTGGACAAGCGCAAAACCACGGGCCAGGTCAAAGTGGGGCTGCGCCCACGCCGCTTTGTGATTGCGCCCGATGCGTCGGAGCTCTGGGTAACCAACGAGCTGGGTGCCAGCGTCAGCATCATTGACACCCAAACCATGAAAGTGCGCCACACCCTGAAGTTTGAGGTGAAGGGCATGCGCGCCTCCGACATCACCCCTGTGGGCATGACCATGAGTGCCGATGGCAAGACCGTGTGGGTCGCACTGGGCCGCGCCAACCATGTTGCAGAGGTCGATACAGCCAGCCGCGCGGTAAAGGGCGTCGCACTGGTGGGCAAGCGTGCGTGGGGCGTAGCACTGTCGAAGGACGGTAGCAAGCTCTATGCAGCCAATGGCATGTCTGACGACATGACCATCATCGACACCGCCAGCCGCAAACCTCTCAAGACCGTACCGGTGGGGCGCGAACCCCACTCGATACTGGCCAACTAAATCGTCAGGGCGCGGCCAGAGTCAGGCCGTGCGACTGAAAGATTCGCAGCAGTTCGCCCGACGAGCGCAGACGATCGAGCGCTGCGTCGAGCAAGGTGGCCAACTCTTTGCTGTCTGCCTTGACGGCCATGCCCAGCGCCCAGCCGTTGGGCGGGACCGCTGGCATGGAGAGCTGGGTGAACTCCCAGTCCTTGCGGTCGAGCTTGCGGGCAAACACTGCGGCCTCAGCCTGCGCCAAAGTGACAAACGCTGCATCGACTTCACCGCTGAGCACCTTGGAGGCCGCATCCATGCCGCTCTTGAACAGCATCACCCGGTCCCGCACCAAGCCCCCACGGTAACCCAACATGGCGCTCGCAGCGCCGGTACCGCGCTCCACCGCAATGTTGCGGCCCACCAGATCGTCCACACGCGACACCAGGCCGAGGTTTGCGCGCTTGTAAAACAACACCAGATACTCGCGGGTATAGGGGGCAAAGATGAAAGCCTGGCTGTTCTGGCTCATGAAGTATTTGTCCACCGGCACGTGCAACATCACGTCGGCAGGTCCGTAGCCAAGGTAGTGCCCGCGCCAGACCATGTTGCGCAGGTCATCCGCCATGTTTTCGCCCGCATCGAACGGGAGGAACGACGTCTTGAGCTGCAGCTCCCGGGCCAAAGCCTCAGCCAGGCTCACATCCAGACCCGTCATCGCGGAGGCAGTGCCGTCCGAGAAAGGGACGTTGTCTTTATAGAGCGCAACCTTGAGGGCGCCATTGGCGCGGATTTTCTCGACCGCGGTTCTCTCCTGGGCCTGCGCCACACCGCCCAGCCCTAAAGCCAAGGGCGCAGCGGCTGCCAGCAGAATTCGGCGAGGGAATGCGCCGGGGTTCACATTGCGTGATTGACTCATCGTGTCTCCATGTATTTTTTTACTTGCCGGTCACTCTTGGGATCAAGGCTCGCGGCGGGTTTCGAGGTAAGTCTTGATCGCCCAGATGGCTTCCTGCGTCAGGATACCTTCAAACGGAGGCATGTAAACGCGGCCGTCGCGGGTGCGCCCACGGCGCGTTGTGGACACATAGTATTCGTTGATTTCCGCGAAACAAGCCTGCTTTTTGGCCATATCGGCCAGGCCCATGCAGTCGGCATCGAGCTTGCGCAAGTCGGGCGATATGCCGCCGGAGATTGCCTCCAGGCCGTGGCAACGTGCGCAATTCTGGTTGTAGGCAGAGGAGCCGATGCGCAGTGCTTCCTTGTTGGCGGGGCCTGCGGAATAGGGGTTGTTGTCCAGCCACTTGGGGCCGAGTTGCGGCAATGTCGTTGTGTCTACCGACTGGGGGACTACATCGCCGTGGGCCCAGGCGCTCTGGGAGGTCCAGGCCATGCAGGCGGCCAGTGCCAGCGCAGCCAGTGCGCCCTGTTTGAGGATATTGGTTGTCATGAAAAGGTCTGCCTTCCAGGTAAATAGTTAGTGTTGCAACCAGCAGAGGCCTGCAAATATCGCGCCAATCAATTTTGGCTCTGCTCCACTCGGGTGTGCCAACTTGACACACCGCCCTGACACTGCTTGGCCTGCATATTGCGCCGTGTTGAACATTGTTTCAAAACAGAGCAGAATGAATGTCAAAGAGCTACACAACAACATATCGCACGGATCATTTTCTTGGCGAACTCGAAGCGGACCCGACAAGTCCTTTTGAGTCAAGCGCCATGGGCTGGCCGGAAGCGATTGCTGGAGACACAATGACCGCAGTTAGCATTGCCGACGCCGGCGGGAAGGGCTTTGCCCCGTTAATCTGCCCGCCCTTGGACAGTCCTGAGCACACCACGCTCATACACACCTCCCACGGGCGGTCGAACGGCTTCGGCCTGCGCGAGATAGACCTGCCCGACTACACCTCTGCCGCCCGCGGTGAGATGAACGAAGCCTTGGAGGCCAACCGGTTTTTGTACCGGCATGCCGCGCCCATCATGGAGACGCTCTACCACCAGATCGCAACCACGCAAAGCATGGTGCTGCTCACCGCGCGCAGCGGCATGGTGTTGCACTCGCTGGGTGATGCCGACTTTCTGGAAAAAGCCTCTCGTGTGGCACTGGCCCCGGGGGTGGACTGGTCCGAAAAGAGCAAGGGCACCAATGCGATTGGCACCGCATTGGCCGAAGAACATCCGGTGGTGGTGCACGGCGCGCAGCACTACCTGCAGGTCAATCGCTTTCTTACCTGCTCGTGCACCCCCATTTTTGACCCCTACGGCAAAGTCATTGGTGCGCTGGACGTAACCGGCGACCACCGCAGCTACCACCAGCACACCATGGCGCTGGTCCGCATGTCCGCCCAAATGATTGAAAACCACATGTTCGCGGCGGTCTTCCCGAAAGATGTGATCGTGCGCTTTCACTCACGGGCGGAATTTCTGGGCACGCTGATGGAGGGCATTGTTGTTCTCACCCAGGAGGGCCGGTTTGTTACCGCCAACCGCAGCGCGCAGTTTCAGCTGGGTCTTTCGTGCAACGCCTTGGGCGCACATACTTTTTCATCCTTGTTCGGTACCTCGATTTCGCAATTCATCGACCGCATCCGGACGGCAGGCAGCCAACCCGTCACTCTGTGCATGCACAACGGGGTAAGCGTGTGTTGTCTCAGCGAACAAAAGCCGCGCAACACCTTTGAGGCGCAGGGCTTTGAAGCGCCGCCCGCCGCCGCACCGGTGGTTGAAAAACAGCAAGCGCGCATGGAGTCTCTCTCCAGCCTGCGCTACCTTGACACCGGGGACCCGCAGCTCGCCCGCGTAATTCAAAACCTCAGCAAGGTGCGCGGCTGCGATATTCCGATCATGATCCTGGGCGAAACCGGCACCGGCAAAGACCTTTTGGCGCAGGCCATTCACAACGATTCGCCACGGGCCCGGCACAACTTCGTATCGGTGAACTGTGCGTCCATTCCCGAGACGCTGATTGAGTCCGAGTTGTTCGGCTACGAAGAGGGCGCCTTCACCGGTGCCAAGCGCAAGGGGTCGGTGGGCAAGGTCTTGTACGCCAACGGTGGAACCTTGTTCCTCGACGAAATTGGCGATATGCCCAAGCACCTGCAGGCCCGTTTGCTGCGTGTGCTGCAAGAGCGAAAAGTCAGCCCGCTGGGCGCCGGGAAAGAGGTGGAGGTGGACGTTGCCGTAATTTGTGCCACCAACAAGAACCTCAAAGACATGATCGCCCGCGGCGAGTTTCGGGAAGACCTGTACTACCGGCTGAACGGTTTGGTGGTGCGCCTTCCCGCGCTACGCGAGCGTCAGGACCTGGAGGTGGTAACCCGCAAAATTCTGGCCAGCGTCTGCAGGACAGCCACCCCCATGGGCATTTCGGCCGAGGTGATGGACATCTTCCACCAGTTCCCCTGGCCGGGCAATTTCCGCCAGCTTTTTAATCTGCTCCGGACCACCGTGGTGATGGCAGGCGACAGCTCTGAGGTTCAACTGCACCACCTGCCGCAGGACTTTCTGGAGGAAGCCAACCTGGCTGACCGCATGTTGCCGCCCTCTATCGTGCGGCACATGCCCTACCCTGCCACCGCCCTCCAGGCGCGCACAGACATCAGCATCGATGTATCAGCGCCCCCTGTGCCCCCACAAGCTATGCCGCTGCGCACAGAGCCGGCCAGGCTGGAGAACGTAGCCCTGGACGCCATGGCGCAGGCTTTGCGCAGCACCGGTGGCAATGTCTCGGTCGCTGCAAAAATGCTGGGCGTCTCGCGCAACACCATTTACCGCAAGAAAGACCAGTTGCCTTCCGATGTCTGGGGCTGACTGCTGAGCCTTCAGGCCTATTGCGGGGCAGCAGTGCTGGCAACCAGCGCCGCCATGGCGGCGGGGTGATTTTGGGAGGCCGCTTTTTGCAGCCAGTCCAGGCTTTTCTGCAGGTCTAACGTGCGGCCCCGCCCGGTGCGCAACATCACGGCCAGAGCGTACTGTGCTTCCGGATTGCCGGCCTGCGCACCCAACTCAAACCTGCGAGCCGCCTCTTGCAAGTCCATGGGTACACCGCGTCCCGCCTCGTAGGCCCAAGCCAGGCGCGCCTGGGCAGTGGAGTCGCCTGCTTCCGCCAGTTCACGGTACAGGATCGCCGCGCGCTCGTGCTGCCCGCCGCCACTGAGCAGCTCGGCCTGTTGCAAGGGCGTCAGGGCACTGGCATCCTGGCCCAAGGTAGCCAGCATGGCTTTTGCATCTCGGTCCCCGTGTGAAGCTGCCTGAGAGAGGTACAGGCGCGCTTTGTCGGGGTTGCGAGGCAGCAGGGTGCCCGCGAAATAGAGCAGGCCCAGACGGTACTGCGCCTTGAAGTTGTTGGTCGATGCAGCGCTTGCGTACAGCGCCTCGGCTTTGCCCATATTGCGCGGCTCACCCAGCCCGTCTTCCGCCAGGATGCCCAAATTGAACAAGGCATCCCCGTTGCCTACTTCTGCAAGGGTTTGCCAGACTTCCCGGGCGAAGTCATAACGGGCCATCTTGAATTCGGCATAAGCCTTGTAGTTGCCCATCGCGGGGTTGCGCAACCAATCGGCGCGCGTGCTGTCTTGCGCCAAGGAGCCGCCACTGATCAGCAGGGCGCCCGAGAGTGCCAGAGAGGCCGCGCCCCGGGAAGTGAACATGGAACGCGTAGCCCGCTTTTATTGCTTGGGAACTGACAGCACCCAGTTGGCCAGCTTGGCGAGATCCGCCTGGCCTATGGAAGAGTGCGGTGGCATGGGAATACGACCCCACTTGCCTTTAGAGCCGTTTTGTATGGCTTGCACCAAGGATGCAGCGGCTCCGGCCTCGCCCCGGTATCGCTCTGCGATGGCAGAAAACGAGGGGCCCACCACTTTCTCATTCATGGCATGGCAGGAGAAGCAGCCATTGTCTTTGGCCATCGCCATGGCGGCGGCCTGATCGGCTGCGCTCAACCCGGTCGCGTGGCAAGCGCCGGACAACAGAAGCAAAGGAATTAGGAATTTTTTCATGCTACTTGAGGCAATAAATGAGGGGTGCTGAACTTGCGCCCAACACCCCACGTTTCATCAAAACACTAGCTGATTAGCTCTTGGGCAACTTGAATGTCCACACGGAACCGCCTTGCTCGAGGAAGTTGACCTTCTTGGCCACTTCGCCGCCCCACAGCGGCACCGCACCGCCCCAGCCGGACACAACGCTGATGTACTGCTCGCCGTCTTGCTTCCAGGTGATGGGAGGAGCCACCACGCCGGAGCCGGTTTGGAATTGCCACAGCACCTTGCCGGTCTTGGCATCAGCGGCCTTCAGGTAGCCTTCAGGCGTACCCCAGAAGACCAGGTCGCCAGCGGTTGCCAGAACACCACCCCACAGAGGCGCGTTGTTCTTGATCTCCCATGCCATCTTGCCGGTCTTGGGATCAAAAGCGCGCAGGCTGCCGATGTAGTCGTTGTTCAAAGGCTTGATGGTGAAGCCCGCACCCAGGTAAGCGCCGCCCTTCTTGTAGGTGATGGGCTCGTTCCAGATGTCCATGCCCCATTCGTTGGTGGGCACATAGAACATCTTGCTCTTGGGGCTGTAGGCCATAGGCTGTTGGTTCTTGCCACCCAGGAAGCCTGGAGCCGCGAACACTGCAGAGCCCTTCTTGCCGTCAGCCGACGCGTTAGGGTCGCCGGGGCGGTTTTCAGGAACGAAGTTCGGACGTCCGGTTGCAATGTCGATGCTCTTGGCCCATGTGTTGCCCTTCACGAACGGGAAGGCATTGATCAGCTTGCCGGTGGCGGCATCGTTCACATAGAAGAAGCCGTTACGGTCGGCCTTGCCGCCCACGCGCTTGCCGTCCATGTCGAATGTGATGAACTCGTTGACGCCGTCAAAGTCCCAAGCGTCGTTGGGGGTGTTTTGATAGTGCCAGACGATCTTGCCGGTCTTTGGATCGATCGCAACGGTGGCAGCGGAGTACAGGTTGTCACCCTTGCGCACGTGGGCGTTCCATGGGCCGGGGTTGCCGGTACCGAAGTAGGCGAGGCCGGTCTTGGCGTCGTAAGTGCCGCCCAACCATGGGGATGCACCACCGGTTTTCCACATTTCACCAGGCCAGGTGGCGTTGGTGGTGCCGGAAATACCGTTTTCCTTGCCGTCTTTGTAGCCCATGTGGCCTTCGACTACGGGGCGTGTCCAGACCAGCTTGCCGGTCTTGGGGTCACGCGCTTCGACACGACCCACCACACCGAATTCGCCGCCGGACAGGCCGGTCATCAGCAACCCGTCAGCGATCAGAGGGGCTGCGGTGTAGCTGTAGCCGGCTGCGTAATCGTCAATCTTTTCGCGCCACACCACCTTGCCGGTGTCTTGGTCGAGGGCCACGATTTGGGCGTCCAATGTGCCGAAGATCACCAGGTTGTCATACAGGGCAGCGCCACGGTTCACCACGTCGCAGCAAGGCATGATGCCTTCGGGCAGACGGTGCTCGTACTTCCAGATTTTTTCGCCGGTCTTGACGTCCACCGCAAAAATGCGGGAGTAAGAGGCGGTCACGAACATCTTGCCCTTGTAGACCAAAGGCTGCGACTCCTGGCCGCGTTGTTTTTCGCCGCCGAAGGACATGGACCACACGGGCACCAGGTTCTTCACGGTTTTGGTGTTGACGCTATCGAGTGCGGAGTAGCGCTGGCCTTGTGTGCCCATGCCCCACGACAAAACCGAGCTTTCATCGGCAGCGTCGTTTGCAATCATGGCGTCTGTTACTTGTGCCGACACATGCGCGGCAGCTGCCGACATGAGCAAGGCGAAGAGTTTCTTTTTCACTGTGTTGTCTCCTGGCTAATGGTTGCGTTATCCACAGGCCAGCGGCCGGCGGGTTCGGACTGTCCCGCTTTTTACAGAGTGACCAGTCCGTAGAAGGTTTTTGCAAGGACTGTGCCAACTCAGAAGTCCATTTTTAGGGCCAAAAGCAGGCCGCACCATCAGGGTTTTTCCGAGGCTCCCGGCACCGGGTGAGGGCTATTGTTGCGTGACGACCTGCGACACTGTTCCAAATTGGCGCAACAGCCCGCATGGCGCTACAGGACGCGTGCGCCGAAGCCTTCGCTGGCTTGCCAGCGGCCTTTTTTGTCCACCACCAGCACATCCACGCCCCAAGCCCGCGCAAGGGGCAACGCCCGGTCGTAGCCCGCCACAAAAAACACCTTGGTAAGGGCGTCTGCCATCACGCAGCTGCGGGCAGCCACGGTCACCGCTGCCAACTCCGGCGGCGAGCGTCCGGCCATTGGATCGAAAATGTGATGGTCGCGGCCATCGGGGCTGAAGCGGCACTGGTCGTCGGCGGACGAAGCGATGCAGCGCCCCCGAAGGGCCACCGTGGCCAGCAATTCACCCGGAGCGCGCGGGTCTGCCAGCCCCAGCGACCAGTCGGTGCCATGCGCCGACTCGCCCAGCGCCGCCCATTCACCGGTATCCACCAGCGCATCAGCAACACCCAAGGACTGCAGGCGAAGGCGCACTACATCGGCACAGTAGCCTTGGGCAATGCCGTTGAGCGTAATGGCCATGCCGGTCTGCGCCAGGCTCACGGTGTGCGCCCCCACATGCAGTTGGCGCCAATCCACCGGCCGCCGCGCGGCATGAATCTCTGCCGGTGTCGGCAGCCGCCCCTGCGACTGCGCTGTGGCATAGGCGGCCCAGAGCGGCTGCACCGTCACATCAAAAGCGCCGCCGCTGCGGCGCGACACGTCCTGCGCCACCCGCAGCACTTGCAGAAGATGGTTCGGTGCCCGCTCCAGCCGGCCGGCCTGGTTGAGCCGGGTAATGGCGCTGCCTTCGCGATACAGACTCATCTGGTCTTCTAGGGTTCGAATATCGTCCACCGCCGCGTCCAGCGCGCGCGCAAGCACCGCGCCCTCAGCGTGCGCCGCACGCACAGTCATGGCGGTGCCCATGGCCTGCAGCGTGCGGCTTTGCCACTGCATGGCAGCCGTGTGGGGGCGGGCCGCGGCCGGCCCGTTGCCCAAGCCCGCCGCCGCGCCCATTGCAAAGGCAATCAGATTGCGCCGCTTCATGAGGGGCTTCTTTCCGGAACGATGGGAATCACAGTGGCACCCGACGCCGCCGCACCACCCTTGCGGGCGCTGTTGTACACAGGAACGCAGAGGGTCGCGCTCTCATAAATCACCACGCAGTCCATGCACTGGAAGCATTCGTTGTAGTCCACCTTGCCGGACTTCTCGATTGCTTGGTAGGCGCAATCGCTGCGGCAGCGCTGGCAGGGCTGCCCGCACTCCGAGCGGCGGGCGATCCAGTCCCAACGGCGCAAGCGTCCCAGCACGCCCATGCCGGCTCCCAGCGGGCACAGGTACCTGCAGTAGCCCTTGTAGACAAACGCACTGAGGGCCACCATGGCGACCGCCCACAACACAAAGGGCCAGGCACGCACAAAGTTCAGCGTGATACTGGTCTTGAAGGGCTCCACCTCCACCAGCCGGTCCGTCCACGTCACCGACAGACAGGCCGACACCACGATCAGCCCCAGAACCGCATATTTCACCCGCTTGAGCTGCCGGTCGACATCGCCGGATACCCGCACCGGCCGAATGCCCAGCTTGCGGGTGATCTGACTTACCAAGTCCTGCAGCGCGCCGAAAGGGCAAAGCCAGCCGCAGAAGGTGCCGCGTCCCCAGACAAAAAAGGTCAGCGCCACAAAGGCCCACAGCAGCACGGTCATCGGGTCATAAAGCAGGAAGCCCAGGCTGCGGCCAGCCATCAACGCCTGAATGACGGCGGTGATATTCACGATGGACAACTGCCCCTGCGCATACCAGCCTATGAAGAACAGAGTGAAGATCAAATAGCCCAGGCGGAACCTATGCAAGCGCGAGACGCTGGCGGTCAGCCAGCGCGGCCGGCTCAGCGCCCATGCCAGCAGTGCCAGACCGGCCACCAACAACGCCAACTCCCACACCCGTGAGGTCCAGCTCAATACCCAGGTCTTGCTGTCGGAGCTGGCGGCTTCGACATAGCGCTCCGGGATGGCTGCAGAAAACGCAAAAGGCTTGTTAACCACCTCGGGCATAAACTGCCCCTTGCTGCGCGAGACCAGCAGCGCAAAATTCAGGGGCAAAGAAGGGTCCAGCCCCGCGGCCGAAATAACCCGGAAGACGCGCCATTGCGCATCCTTCAGGTCCTCGGGAAAACCAATAGTGGTGTCCAAATCGAGGTCGCGCATTTCCAGCGGCAGTCCGCCTTGGGTCAGGCTGAGCCGGTCCGGCAGGGTGCCGCGCTGGAAGTCCTCGCCGACGATGCCGTAGCGGCCCTTGCTCGCCACCAGCAAGGCATGGTCGCCGGGCTCCAGTCGCTTTTGGAGGTAATCCCAGGTGGCTGGCGGCAGCAGGCTGCTTCCAACCGAGGGCACGGTGAGCGGCGCGAATACCAGCTCTACGAAGGGAGCGTTCGCAGCGCCGCCCCCGTCATCCATCCCCTCGGCGGCGGTGCCTTTGAAAGCCGCCTCCACCTCGGCGTTGCTAAACACTTTGCGGGTAATCAGCCCCTTGCGCTCCAGGCCTTGCCAGTCCAGCGCGTCCAGTACATCGGGCTTGATGCGACCCACCATATCGGGGTCACGCCCTGCGCCGTAACCCATCTTGGCGCGTGCCACCTTCAGCGAAGCGGCCAGCAGGCTCTGGTTCAAGATGCGCACCGAGGCGGTGGCCTTTGCGACCCCGTCGATGTAGACGTTGGCACTGTTGGCCTTGTTGTCACTGGCGTTGTTGAGCCCGATCTTGATGCTCTGCTTGAGCGAGAGATTTTGGTATTGCTCCACAAACTTGAACAAAGGCTGCTCTCCCAGCCCTTCCAGAAACACCGGCTCGTGGTGGTTCAGCACTTTGACTTCCATGAACTTGCCGTCCTTGTCCAGCGCCACCAACAGGTTCATGGGTGTGCCGGAGAAGCCGGGGATGGCCGCAAAGTCGATGGACTCAAACGCATAAGCCACGATGGGTGTCGCGGTGGCCTCTTGCTTGAAGATCGGCCAGACCGGAAGGTCGCGATCTTTCTCACCGACGATAAGCGGCGAAGGAAAGGCTTTCTCCATGGCCGCGCGGTCCATGACGCCGGCGTGCGCAAAGGGGCCGTCCACCAGCAGCGCAAACAGCCCGAGGAACACAGCAGCCCAGCCTGCGCGCCAATGACTCTTTAAGCTCACCGCCGCTTTACACACAGCACCCCCTCAGGCCCGCTGCCGCACCCAGCCCCGCTGCGGGTCGTAACCCCGCAAAGCGAGGCCAAAACACACTGCGCCGCCCACCAGCACCACGGCCAGCGCAGTGGGGTTGAACTGCCCCTCCAGAGCAAATCGCAACAGTTCCACCACATAAGTGAACGGGTTGAGTTGCGCGAGCTGCGACAACCACAGTGCGCCGGACTCCTCCACCTTCCACAGCGGATAGAGCGCGGTGCTGATGAAGAACATCGGGAATATGACAAAGTTCATGGTGCCGGCAAAGTTCTCCAGCTGCTTGATGTAGACCGACAGCATCAGGCCCATGGCGGCCAGCATGGTCGCGCCTACGGCCATGAAGGGCAGCGCCAGCAGGCAGCTGGCCAGCTCCAAGTCCACCCCGAACACCACCGCAATCAGCAGGAAGACCACCATCTGCAACAACGACAACACGGTGGAGGCCAGTAGCTTGAAGCCCAGCAGCCAGCCGCGCGGCAGGGGTGCGGTCAGCAGCAGGCGCATGACACCCATCTCGCGGTCGTAGACCATGGAGAGCGAGCTTTGCATGCCGTTAAACAGCGCAATCATCCCCAGCAGTCCGGGCAGCATGTAGACCTTGTATTCGACATAGGTCTCATACGGCGGAATGATGGCCACGCCAAACACGTTATGAAAACCCGCAGAGAAAACCACAAACCACAGCAGAGGCCGCACCAGGCTTGAGGCCAGCCGGGAGGGCTGGCGCATGAACTTCAGCAGCTCACGCCCCACCACTGCGCGCACTGCGCGGGCGAGATGCATCAGGGACGGTTGCGACATGCGCTCTCCTTCTCGTCCACACCCAGGGTGTCCAGCACATCGGTGGGATGCATCACGCCGTCAAATGGAGCCGCAGCGGCCACGCCATCGGCATGGCCCAGAAAAATCGGTTGGCGCAACTGCCCGTCCCAGGTGCGGAACGACAATCGCGGTCCTTTGAAACCATCCAAAAACACCTGCCCACCCCGCAAGGCCTTGAGGTGGTCTGCAGCGCTGCCCTTTGGCTGCTCGGCCAATGCCCCCACGACTGCCTTGACAGCAATCCATGACGCCCAGTCGTGCTCGGCCATGGGCCGCCCGGCGGAGCGCATGAAACGGCGCGAGAGCTGGGGCCCGCCATTTAAGTCCCACTGCGGATGCCACGCCAGGGGGGTTAGCCCGTTGGCGCCCACAACCGGACGTGGCCACTGGATGTTGTAGGGGAGGCCGCGGGCAAACTCGCCGTCGCTGTCCACCACCACCACCACGTCGTAGCCCTTTTCTTTGGTCAGCAGGCGGACATTGCCCAGCTCGCGCTCGCGCGGGTCGGTTGAGAGCTTGAACTGGGTGGTTTTGCTGAGCTTGACGCCATAGCGCTTGGCCGAGCGGCTGAAGGCATCCAGCTGCCGCTTATCCTGCGGCCGCGGACCGTGCAGCACCAAGGCCTGCGTCCAGGAGCGCGCTGCGAGAAATTGGGCCACGGCGTCACTGCGCATGGCCTCGCTGGGGTAGGTGTGCAACAGGTTTGCGTTGCAGCCTGCACCACGCAGCTCGTCGGACGCCGAGCCGGTATTGAAATACACCGCCGCCCCTGCCGCGGGGCCCGCAGCGAGCACGCTTTTGATCTCGGCCTCAGGCAGGTCGAGCAATACGTATTGCACCTTGGCCGCCTTGATCTGGGCCAATGCCTTGGGAAGGTCGGCAGCGCTGGCCGCCGAAAAGCTCTTGATCACCAGCTTGTGGCCCAGGGCTTCCATCTCAGGCGCAGACTCGTTTGCAGCCAGCGAAGCGCCTGCCATCTGACGGCCTTGAGGGTGCCCGGGGTACTGCTTTTCCAGCACGCGGGGTTGGTACCGCGAATCGTCATCAAGTCCCAGCACCCCCACGGTGATGGTGGCAGCGGCAGCCCCGGGGTGTGCAAGGGCTAGGCATATAGCGAGGCACGTCGCAAGACCGGTAGTGAGGAATAGAGCGCGCCAAGGCGCCAGACGCAGGGATGTCAAAGTAGTCTGCTCCTCATGGGGAAAGATCAGGGCTGTGGACCGGCGGGCGTTGCAAAACGCAACACCCTTCTACGAGATGGCAAGATTGGTGCCAGCAGCGGGGCGCGCCTGCGGCACCCGGGCCAACACCGCCCCATCAGCCGGAGATGTAGCTCTGCAGCTGGCTGATGGTTTGTTCGTGGTCTTTGATGATGTCGTCCATCAGGTCGCTGATGGAGACCATGCCCAGCACTTTATCGCCATCGACAACCGGCAGGTGGCGGATGCGCTTTTGGCTCATCAGTGCCATGCATTCTTGCGTGCGGGTTTGGGGGGAGACCACCATCACCTTGGCGGTCATGATGTCCTTGACCTTGGTGTCTTTGGAAGACCGGCCGGCAAGGGCGATTTTGCGGGTGTAGTCCCGCTCGGAGAACACACCAACCAATCTGTCGCCCTCCATCACCAGCAGCGCGCCTACGTCGCAATCGGCCAGCATTTCAAGGGCCTGGTAAACGCTGTCCTCAGGGCTCAGGCTCCAGATGGAGCCGCCGTGTTTTTCCAACAGTTCAAGAATCGGTCGCATAGTGCCTCCGCCAAACGTGTGAGGAACTCACCATACATCAAATAAAGTGTGAAGCCCACCGATAAGCCGGATTCTGTGCATGGGGTTTCCCCCATGTGACCACCATTACTCTGGGCCGCCGGTCGCCCGAGCGGCTCGATGCTACCTACCCGCACACTCCGGGGGCCCCGTCAACGTGTGCCTACTTGGTATTGCTGCGCGTAGAGATTGCCCGTTTCACCCGAACTGAATCGGCTCGTCTCTGTTGCTCTGATCCTCACCTTAGGGCCTGCCACTTGCGTGGCCGGCTTGTCGGTGGACAGCCGTTAGCTGCTACGCCGCCCTATGCAGTCCGGACGTTCCTCCAGTGCTCTGTTTCCAGAATTGCACCAGCGGTGGTCTGGCAGGCTTCACAGACGCATTATCAGTGGTGCAGCTCCCATACAGTGGGCTTTGCCTCAAAATGCATTGCCCACACCCACCACCCAGGAGACACCCATGCCATTTGATAACGTCCTGCAAACCATCGGCAACACGCCCCACATCCGCATCAACAAACTCTTCGGCGACAGCCACAAGGTGTACGTCAAGAACGAGCGCGCCAACCCCGGCGGCTCCATCAAGGACCGGATTGCGTTGGCAATGATTGAAGACGCCGAACGCAGCGGCGCACTGCAGCCCGGCGCGACCATCATCGAGCCCACCTCGGGCAACACCGGCGTGGGTCTGGCGCTGGTTGCCGCGGTCAAGGGCTACAAACTCGTTCTGGTCATGCCCGACAGCATGTCCATCGAGCGCCGCCGCCTGATGCTGGCCTATGGCGCCAGCTTCGATCTGACTCCGCGCGAAAAAGGCATGAAAGGCGCCATCGCCCGCGCCGAAGAACTCAAGGCCCAAACGCCCGGCGCCTGGATTCCGCAGCAGTTCGAGAATCCGTCGAACATCGACATCCATGTGCGCACCACCGCGCTGGAAATTGCCAACGACTTCCCCGGCGGTGTGGACTACATCATCACCGGCGTGGGCACCGGCGGCCACATCAGCGGAGTGGCGCAGGTGCTCAAGGCCCAATGGCCGCAGCTCAAGGTGTTTGCAGTGGAACCCAGCGCCTCGCCGGTCATCAGCGGCGGCGCGCCTGCGCCCCACCCGATTCAGGGCATCGGCGCGGGCTTTATCCCCAAGAACTTGAAGACCGAGCTGCTGGACGGCGTGATTCAGGTGGAAGCCGAAATCGCCCGTGAGTACGGCCGCCGCTCCGCCCGCGAAGAGGGTCTGCTGGTAGGTATCTCCAGCGGCGCCACGCTGGCCGCCATTGCCCAAAAATTGCCCGAGATTGCCGCCGGCAGCACGGTGCTGGGCTTTAACTACGACACCGGCGAGCGCTACCTGTCGGTCGAGGGCTACCTGCTGGCATAAGCGGAACCTAAAATCGGGGCTGCTTGATAACCACGAGCCCCCCATGATCCGCATTACTGAACTCAAACTCCCGCTTTCGGCGCTGCCCGTCGAGACGCGCCGCGCCTCCGACGCGCCGTCTGAGACCGAGGCAGACCGCGCGCCGGTGGCCCACCCGCTGGACGCCCTCACCCGCCTGAGCGCCCAGGCCCTGGGCGTAGACCCGTCAGCCATTGCCCATATGCAGGTATTCAAGCGCAGCTTCGATGCCCGCAAGGTGGATTTGCTGGCGGTCTACATCGTAGACCTCACCCTGGCAGACGCGTCGCTGGAGGCCCGCTTGTTGGACCAACACGCCGGCCACCCCCACATTGGCGCAACCCCCGACACGGCTTACCGCATGGTGGCGCAGGCGCCGGCTGGGTTGCGAACTCGCCCCGTGGTGGTGGGATTTGGCCCGTGCGGCATGTTTGCGGCGCTGGTGCTGGCGCAAATGGGCTTCCGGCCCATCGTGCTGGAGCGCGGCAAACCGGTTCGCCAGCGCACCAAGGACACCTGGGGCCTGTGGCGCAAAAAGAATTTGAATGCGGAGAGCAACGTGCAGTTCGGCGAGGGCGGCGCCGGCACGTTTTCAGACGGCAAGCTCTACAGCCAGATCAAGGACCCGCGCTTTCTGGGCCGCAAGGTGATGGAGGAGTTTGTGCAGCACGGTGCCCCCGCCGAAATCCTGTACGAGGCGCACCCGCACATCGGCACCTTCAAGCTGGTCAAGGTGGTGGAGGGGCTGCGCGAGCAAATCATTGCCTTGGGCGGTGAGATCCGGTTCGAGCAGCGCGTCAGCAACTTGCTCCTGAATTCAGAGCAGCCTGCGCAGTCTGTACGGGCGCTGGAGGTCGAAAACCTTGCCACGGGAAGCCGTTACGAGTTGCCGGCCAGCCATGTGGTGATTGCCCTTGGCCACAGCGCGCGCGACACCTTCGCCATGTTGTACGAGAGCGGCGTGGCCATGCAGGCCAAGCCGTTCTCGGTGGGCTTTCGCATCGAACACCCGCAAGGCGTGATTGACCGCGCCCGCTGGGGCCGCCATGCCGGCCATCCGCTCTTGGGGGCCGCCGACTACAAGCTGGTTCACCACGCGCAGAACGGCCGTGCGGTGTACAGCTTTTGCATGTGCCCGGGCGGCACAGTGGTGGCCGCTACCAGCGAACCCGGGCGGGTGGTGACCAACGGCATGAGCCAGTATTCCCGCGCCGAGCGCAATGCCAACGCCGGCATGGTGGTGGGCATTGACCCACCCGACTACCCCGACGACGAGGCCGCCTTCACCCACGCCTTCGGCCCCGAGCGCGGCCCGCGTTATGCCGCCGAGGCCGCCGCCCTGAAGGCCCTCAACCCGCGCGAAGCGCACCCGATGTCGGGCATTGCGCTGCAGCGCCAGCTCGAGAGCGGCGCCTACACTCTGGGCGGCAGCACCTACGAGGCACCCGGCCAGCTGGTGGGGGACTTTATTGCCGACAGGCCGTCAAGCGCTTTGGGCAGCGTCACGCCGTCGTACCAGCCCGGCGTGGCGCTGGGCGACCTCAGCTCCGCCCTGCCCGCCTATGCCATCGAGGCCATGCGCGAGGCGCTGCCGGTGTTCGGCCGCAAGATCAAAGGCTTTGACATGGCTGATGCCGTGCTGACCGGCGTAGAAACCCGTACCTCCAGCCCCATCAAAATCCCCCGCGGCGCCGACCTGCAGTGCAGCAACGTGCGCGGCCTCTACCCCGCCGGCGAAGGCGCCTCCTACGCCGGCGGCATCTTGTCCGCCGCGGTGGACGGCATCAAGGTGGCCGAGGCGCTGGCCTTGGACATGGTCGCCCGGCACTGAATCCGCAAAAAGAAGCCCCGCAACACCGTTGGCGTTGCGGGGCTTCGAAGCGGATCCGACCGGCGCATCACAGCGCGTCGCACCGTGCGCCGGCTCCCGGGTTTACAGCTTCGCGTTTTGCAGCGCGGCAATGCGATCTTCGATCGGCGGGTGAGTGCTGAAGAGCTGACCGATGCCGCCGGCAATGCCCATGGCGGCCACGGTCTTGGGCAGCTCGCCGGGGGTCATTCCACCCAGGCGGGCCAGGGCGTTCACCATGGGCTGCTTGCGGCCCATGAGCTGGGCGGCGCCGGCATCCGCACGGAACTCGCGCTGGCGGCTGAACCAGGCCACCACTATCGCCGCCGCGAAGCCGAGCACGATGTCCATCACGATGGTGGTCACAAAGTAGCCGATGCCGGGGCCTGTGTTTTCTTCGTCGTTCTTGCGCAGGAAGCTGTCGACCGCATAACCCACCACGCGGCTGATAAACACCACAAAAGTATTCATCACGCCCTGAATCAGGGTCATGGTGACCATGTCGCCGTTGGCAATGTGGGCGACCTCGTGGCCGATAACCGCCTCAATTTCCTCGCGGGTCATGCCGCGCAGCAGGCCGGTAGACACGGCGACCAGCGCGCTGTTCTTGAAAGCGCCGGTGGCAAAGGCGTTGGGCTCGCCCTCAAAAATACCCACCTCTGGCATGCCGATGCCGGCCTTGTCGGCGAACTTGCGCACCGTCTCGACAATCCAGGCCTCGTCCGCGTTTTGCGGCTGCTCGATGACCTTTACGCCCGAAGACCACTTGGCCAGTGGCTTGCTAATGAGCAAAGAGATGATGGCGCCGCCAAAACCCATGACGAGTGCAAATCCCAGCAACATGCCCAGATTCAGGCCGTTGGAGGTGAGGAACTGGTTCACCCCCAGCAGGCTGGCAACAATGCCCAGCACCACCACGACCAGCAGGTTGGTCACGATAAACAGAAAAATGCGTTTCATAGTCTCTCTTCCTAAAAGCGCCCGACCAGGGCCCGTGTCACCCATAGTAGGGATGCAGTGGCGGAATTCAAGCATCCACCGGCTTGAGCCCACGGAGTTTATGGCCTTTGCGGCGTGCGAAAGACGCTGACATCGGCATAGAAGTCCGGCTGCGCGTTGTCCGGCCACCAGCCCGGCACGCCCAGCACCGGCAGGTGCGCAAAGGGCTTGGCCGCCAGCATCGGGGCGCTCAGCGTGCCGGCGAGCCAGGCATCTACGTCTGCTATCGAATTAGTAGCTGCTTGCGCACGGAATACATGGGCTGTAATGGGTTTTCGTGGGTAAACCAGCTTCTCCAGCAAGGCGTGGCCGAACAGAACCAGAGTCGCCTCCTGCCACAGCGGCCGCAAGGGACCGAACAGGCGCGCCCAGTCTTTGGCGGCCAGCGCGTCCCACAGGTCGTCCGGCGCGACGAACAGGGCGGCGTTTTCATCGAACACGGTCAGCGCATCCCGCGCCGGGCCACGAACGGGCTGGATGCCGGTTTGCGCGGTGTGTTCAGCCTGCAGCTGGTTGAGGCGGCGTTTGGACTGCGGGAAATGCATCCAGCACAGGCCATTGAAAAAATCGTGCAGCCCGTCGCGGGTGGGCACGCAGTCGGTGTCAAAAATATGCCGCTCGTAGGCCACGCCCGCCGGCAGTTCGGCCTGCGGCACGAAGCGCACCGGCGCCAAGCCGGCGTCGTTCAGGGCCTGGGCCACTGAGATGCCGGCATCGGCCCGCGCGGCAATTTCAGCGCCCAGAACGCGCCACGGCCTCAGCCAGGGCGCCGCCCAGTCAATGGCCTCTAGACCATGCGCCACTGCAATGCTTCGCCGGCGGCCAAGGGCTTCAAGCTCGCCTCGCCGAAGGCAAAGCTCTCGGGCGGTATCCAGGTCTCGCGCCGCAGGGTGATGGTGCCGGCGTTGCGAGGCAGGCCGTAGAAGTCGGCCCCATGAAAGCTGGCAAAGCCTTCGAGCTGCGTCAGAGCGCCGGCGGTATCAAAGGCCTGGGCGTACAGCTCCATGGCGGCGTGCGCGGTGTAGCAGCCGGCGCAGCCGCTGGCGTGTTCTTTGAGTTGCGCGGGGTGCGGCGCGCTGTCGGTTCCCAGAAAGAATTTGCGCGAGCCGCCGGTGGCCGCCTGCACCAGAGCCAGGCGGTGGGTTTCGCGCTTGAGCACCGGCAGGCAGTAGTAGTGGGGCCGAATGCCGCCCATGAAGATGGCGTTGCGGTTGTAGAGCAGGTGGTGGGCGGTGATGCTGGCGGCGGTGAAGCCGTCGGCCTCGGCGACGTATTGCGCGGCCTCCCGTGTGGTGATGTGCTCAAACACGATCTTGAGCTCGGGAAAATCCCGCCGCAGCGGGATGAGCTGCTGGTCGATGAAAACCGCCTCGCGATCAAACAGATCAATGTCTGCGCTGGTCACCTCGCCGTGCACCAGCAGCAGCATCCCCGCTTTTTGCATGGCTTCGAGCGTCTTGTAGGTCTTGCGGATGTCGGTCACGCCGGCGTCGCTGTTGGTGGTGGCGCCTGCGGGGTAGAGCTTGGCAGCCACTACGCCGGCATCTTTGGCGCGGGCAATTTCGTCCGCGGGCAGGTTGTCGGTGAGGTAGAGCGTCATCAGCGGCTCAAACGAAACACCCGCCGGCACCGCCGCCTGAATGCGGGCCTTGTAAGCCAGCGCCTGCGCGGCAGTGGTGACCGGCGGCCTGAGGTTGGGCATGATGACCGCGCGGCCGAATTGGGCTGCGGTATGGGGCACCACGGTCTGCAGGGCCGTACCGTCGCGCACATGCAGGTGCCAGTCGTCGGGGCGGGTGATGGTGATGCTGTTTTGCAAGGTCGGGCTAGCGTTCATGGTGCGGATTGTCCCAAAAGCGTGGCGTGTGACTGGAGGTAGTCCCACAGGGCTTGCGCGGCGCCCTTGGGCGTGCGGCTGAGCGCGCGCTGGGCGGGGCTCAGGCTGCGGGCCGACTCCCGAACCAGCAGGCGCTCGCGGTAGGCCCGCACCTCCATGGTGATTTGAAAGGCCGGCTGCGCGGATCGCCTTGGCGGCACCGCGCTGACCAGCTTGCCGGCGGCCACATCGTTCTTGACCGCACTGTGGGGCAGGAAGGCAAGACCGTGGCCTTCGAGCGCCATGGCCTTGAGTCCCTCGGCCATGTCGGTCTCGTACACCCGGTCCACATGAATAGGCACCTCGGATTGCTTGAGGATCAGCTCCACCATCTGGGCCAGATAGGCGCCGGGCGCATAGCCCAAATAAGGCAGCGGCCGGGCGCCGGCGCCAGGCAGGCAAAACAGGGGCTTGCCGTCGGCGTCGGGCTTGGAATAGGGGGCCACAACCTCCTCGCCCAGGCTCACCATTTCATAGCGTTCGGCGTCGACCTGATAGGGCTGCGAGGCGTGGTGGTACGCAATCAGCAGGTCGCAGCTGCCCTCGACCAGGCGGGTGACGGCGTCGTGCACATTGAGGGCGATGAGCCGGCTCTTGAAGGGGCCGAAGGTGTCGCGCAGCGCCGACACCCAGGCCGGAAAAAAGGTAAAGGCCAGCGTGTGCGGCACCGCGAACTCCACCACGTCCTGCGCGGAGGTGGCATGGCCGCGCAGCATGGCGCGGGTGCTTTGCAGGGCCTGCAGCACTTCGATGGATTGGTCGTAAAGCGTTTCGCCGGCGGGGGTGAGGCGGGTCGGGTAGCTGCTGCGGTCCACCAGATCAGTGCCGGCCCAGGCCTCGAGCGACTGAATGCGCCGCGAAAACGCCGGCTGGGTCACATGGCGCAGCTGCGCGGAGCGGCTGAAACTGCGCGTTTCCGCCAGCGACACAAAGTCTTCAAGCCATTTGGTTTCCATGGGCGCAAATTATGCGCGGAATGCATAGATGGCGCAGCATCACCACGCTCTTCAGGCCTTGCGCCCCACCAGCCGTACGTAAGCCTCGCGGGTCTGGCCCGAGACGCTTTTGAGCACCTGCGCGTACGAGGTTTTGTGGCGCGCCATCAGACGCGCCGAGGCCACCGCCCGGGAGCGGCAAAACCAGTGGCAGCTGTGTTGCATCAAAAAC